>NZ_CP049256.1:2706978-3007753 GCF_011046485.1 Microbacterium sp. 4R-513 | reverse complement strand
CTGAGTCCTCTCCTCCCCAGGCCCCGCGGCTCGGCCGCAAGCGGTGCGCGCGCTGTGGATACGAGGCGACCTCGCGCCGATGGACGTGATGATCGAGGGATGCTGCGCCTCGATCCCGCACATCCGCCGCTGTGGCGGGATGCCTCGACCCTCCAGTTCGGTCTCGACGCGGTGGCCATCGTCGACCACGTCGAGCCGTGGCAGGAGCGGCTCGTCCGGGAGCTCGAGCACGGTCTTCCGCCCGCCGCCCTCGACGCGGTGGGGACCGCGATGGGCGCCGCGAGCGGCGAGGCGGCGCTGTTCGTCGAGCGCATCGGCCGAGCCCTCGCGAAACCCCCGTCGACGAGCCGGCGCGACGTCGTGCTGCAGGTGTCCGACGGCATCTCCCGCGAAATCGTCGACGGTGTCGCTCAGGCGCTGGCTTCCGCCGACCTCGAGGTGTCGGCGGCCGAACCGTGGTCGGGGGTCCTCGGCGCGACGAGCGACACCCGCACGCCGGTCGTGATGCTCGCCCAGCACGTCGTCGAGCCGCGTCGCGCCGCCGTCGTCCTGGGCCGCGACATCCCCCACCTGCCCGTGGTGTTCGGCGGCGGCAGTGTCGAGATCGGGCCGTTCGTCCGCCCCGGCGAGACGCCCTGCCTCGCATGCGTGGCTGCGCATCGCATCGACGCCGATCCGGCGTGGCCGCACCTGGCGGCCCAGCTGCTCGGACGACCGGCCCCGGCCGTCGAGGAGGCGCTCGTGTGGGAGGCGGGCCTCGCCGCGGCGCGGCTTCTCAGCGACGCCGAGCGTCACCGCGCGCGGCAGACGTCGCGGTCGCTGTCGATCCGCGCCGTGACCGGGGCTCGGATGACGCGGTCCCATCGACCGCACGAAGCGTGCCGCTGCCGATCTCTCGCAGGAATCGGGAGGGCGCCCGTCCGCGAAGCCCCGGCGACCACGACAGTGAGAGCGTACGCGCGGCCCGCGTGATGCCGACGTACGCGAGGCGCCGCTCCTCGTCGACCTGCTCGAACGTCGTCGCGTAGCCGATCGGCAGCAGCCCCTCGGCGAGCCCGACGAGGTGGACGTGATCCCACTCCAGCCCCTTCGCGGCGTGGAGCGTAGCGAGGGTCACCGTGCGCAGCGCCGGCTCGTCCTGCGCCTTCGCGCGCGCGACCAGATCGTCACTGAACGAGCGGAGGGTCGTCCCGGGCGGCGCCTCCTCCGCGAGTCGCAGAAGCGCGGCACGAGCCTCCCACGCGTCGCGCAGGGCCCCGCCCGCCTCCGGGGCCTCGTTCGTGAGGCCGAGGTTGCGGAGGACGTCGCGCACGCTGTCGAGGAACGCCGTGTCGATGGGCGCGACGGCTGCCGCCCGCAGCGCCATGACAGCCTGGCGGACTTCAGGGATGTCGAAGAAGCGCCGGCCGCCGAGGACGCTCGTCGCGATCCCCGCGTCGGCGAGGGCTTTGACGATCTCGGCCGATTGCGCGTGCGCGCGGTAGAGCACGGCGATACGCCGGGGATCGGTTCCCGCGTCGAGCCGGCGGCGAATGGCGTCTGCGACGCCCCGCGCTTCGGCGACGTCATCCGCGTACGCCGTGGCTGTCGGCGGTTCGGGTGCCATATCGGGAGTGGGCTCGCGGGCCGCGGTCAGCACGAGCGCGCCGGGACGATCCCGCATGAGCGCATTCGCGACCGCCAGGATCGAGGCATCCGACCGGTGATTCTTCTCCAGCCGCACGACCCTCGCGCCGTCGTGGCGACTCTCGAAGTCGAGCAGGAACCGGGCGTCGGCTCCCGCGAACGAGTAGATCGTCTGGCTCGCGTCGCCGACGACGCAGAGGTCCTTGCGGTCGCCCACCCACAGCTCCAGCAGGCGGTGCTGCAGAGGCGACACGTCCTGGAACTCGTCGACGGTGAAGTGCCGGTACTGCTCGCGCACGGCCATCACCACCTTCGGCTCGGCCTCGAGCATTCCGCAGCACGCGAGCAGCACGTCTTCGAAGTCGAGCTGCCGGCGCTCGTCCTTGAGCTTCTCGTACGCCCGCTGCAGATCGGCCACGCGGCTCGCCTCGAGACGCCCCACGCCGTGGGGTCGGACGGCGAGGTACGCCTCGACGCTGCGGAGCGTGACCTTGCGCCACTCGATCTCGCTCGCCACGTCGCGGAGCGTCGCGACGTCGGGATCGATGCCGAGGCTGTCAGCAGCGTGTGCGAGCAGTCGCACCTTGTTGTCGACGATCGACGGCGCCGTGTCGCCCGTGAGCGTGGGCCAGAAGAAGTTGAGCTGCGCCAGCGCGGCGGCGTGGAACGTGCGCGCGGCGACACCCTCCACGCCGAGCGCGCGCAGACGTCCGCGCATCTCGCCCGCGGCCTTCGCCGTGAAGGTCACGGCCATGACGCGGCTCGGTGAGTAGGCGCCCGTGTCGACGCCGTGCGCGATGCGACGCGTGATGACCCGGGTCTTGCCGGTGCCGGCGCCGGCGAGCACGACGACGGGTCCGCGCAGCGTGGACGCCGCCTCCCGCTGTCGCTCGTCGAGTCCTTCGAGCGCGCGGTCGGTCATGCCGCCCCCGCGTGCCAGCCCGAGATGAGCCGATGCGCGATCGAGGCCCGGCCGGGCAGGAGCAGATCGCCCTCGCCGGCGAGGGATGCCCCGATCTCTGCGCGCGTGAACCACCGGACGGCCGCGATCTCGTCGCCGTCGGCCTCGGCGGCCGCGTCGTCGATCGCCGTCGCGAGGAACCCGACCATGAGCGACCGCGGGTAGGGCCATGCCTGCGAGCCGCGGTACCGGAGGTCGCGGACCACGACGCCGGACTCCTCGCGGACCTCGCGCACGACCGCCGACTCGAGGGACTCTCCCGCTTCGGCGAAGCCGGCGAAGCACGAGAAGCGGTTCGCCCCCCACAGGGCGTTGGACCCGAGCAGGAGCGCGTCGGGGTCGGTCGCGCTCGTGATCGCCACGATGACCGCGGGGTCCGTCCGAGGGAAGTGCTCGCGGCCGCAGTTCGGGCAGTGCCGGGACCAGCCGGCGTTGCGCAACTCGGTCAGCGTGCCGCATGCCGGGCAGTACGGTGCGTCGAGGAGCCATCGTCCGAGGCTGAGCGCCTCGACGAAGACGCCGGACTCTGCGGGCGACAGATCGCCGCCGACGACCCGCAGTCCGCCCCAGCCGCTGGGTGCCTCGAAGGGCGGCTCCGCGTCCTGCGGGAAGACGGCGCCGAGGATCGCCGCGCCGGCCGCATCGCGCCCCAGGAACGCCCAGCGGGCGCCGTCCGGAACGTCCGCCGCCGCGACGAAGTGGAGGGATGGATTCCGCTCCCCGGCCCCATCGAACGGACCGAGGGGCGCCGCATCGCCATGCAGGACGAGCACTCGGGACGAGGCATCCATCCGCGCACCGTCGAGCAGCCCGTCGGTCGAGCGCTCCTCGGCGGCGCGGTCGATGCCGGAGTCGGTGAGCGCGGGATGCAAGCCGTCGGGCGTCGTCATCCAGCACCTCTCTGCGTCGTCGGAAGCCACGATGCGACGGTCGTCGGCGGGGTCCGGCGTGCCAGGGCGTGGCGTGGGGGTTCGCGGCGGGGCCCGACCTACCCTGGGCACATGGCACGCTCTCCCTTCACTCTAGCCGCGTCCGTGACGTCGGCTCTGCCCCGGGTCGGCGTCGTCGGGGCCGGTGCCCTGACCGAGGGCGCAGCGGGTCGTTACGACTCCGCCCTGGCCCAGCTCGACGACGGGCGGCGTGTCGTCGTGCGCGCTCCGGCCGACTCCGAAGCGGCCGACGAACTGGCCGCCCAGGTGCGCGCGCTCCGCGCGCTGACCCCCGGCGTCCGGGGCCTGCTCCCCTTCCGCGCCCCCGAGTTGCTGGGCGAGGCGGGTCTCGGCGATGCGCGGGTCGTCGTCGTCGACTTCCTTCCCGGCTATCGGGTCGATGCCGGTCACCTTCCCCCGGGACGTGGAGCCGCGACTTCCGTGGGCGAAGCCCTCGCGGCTCTGCACGCCCTGCCGCTCTCGATCGTCCGCACCGAGGGACTGCCCGTCCGCACCCCGCAGCAGATCCGCGACGACGCCCGGCGTCTGGTTGATCGAGCGCGTGCGACCAAGGCCGTTCCATCGGCTCTGCTCGAACGCTGGACACGCGCCATCGAGTCCGACGTGCTGTGGCGCTTCGAGTCGGCGGTCGTGCTCGGCGGGGCGGGCGCCGCCTCCTTCCTCTTCGACGACGTCGACGGGGTGCCTCGCGTCACCGGGCTGCTCGAGTGGCACGGACTCCAGGTGGGCGACCCCGCGACCGACCTCCAGTGGCTCGCATCGGCCCCGGCCGCGGCCGACGACGTCTACGCCTCCTACGCCGCGACGACGAGCAGGGCACCGGACCGCCTCGTGCGTGAGCGCGCGCGCCTGTATGCCGAGCTCGAGTTCGCGAAGTGGCTCGTGCACGGCCACGAGGCCGGCCGCGACGACATCGTGAGCGACGCCGTGGGCCTCCTGGAATCGCTCGCCGACGGAGTGCGGGGCGACGACCTCGTACCCGACGGCGATCTGGACGTCGACAGCGCGATCGCGCTTCTCGGACGGGTGCCGGAATCGACGCCTGCCGTGGACACGTCGATGCAGACCGACGCGTACGACCCCGAAGAGCTCTCGCTCTGGCTCGCGACGGAAGACCAGGACGCGTCCACGGATGCCTCGGCGGACGTGCGCGTGGAGCTGCAGCCCGAGCGCGAGCCCGTCGCCGCCGGGGTCTACGACGACGTGTCGACCGCACCCATCGAGGTGTCGGTCGCCCCGTCGCTCGTCGCGGCCGACGTGGACGAAGAGGTCGAGGCCGAGCGCGCTTCGCGCGCGGCGTTCCAGCGCTGGACGAGCTCCTCCTCGGAGTAGACCCGGTCCGAGCGGATCACGAGGTTCGCGCCGACGTAGTACAGCGCGACGTCGATTTCTTCGAGGGGCACGCCGTGCCGCTTGTGGTAGGCGAGCCGGTAGAGGGCGAGCTGCAGCATCCGCTCCTCGCGGTCTGCCGCCGAGGTCGGCGGCCGGCCCGTCTTCCAGTCGACGATCTCGATGCGGCCGCCGCGGTCGGTGCGGCGGTAGACCGCGTCGAGCTTGCAGATGACGTGGCCGAGCTGCTCCGCGCCCGCGAGAGTGATGTCGATCTCGGTCTCGACCTCGATCGGCTGGAGCGGGCCCCACTCCGAGGCCTCGAACGTCGCCTTGAGCTGCGCGAGCGCGTGCTCCTCCTCGATCGACACCTCGGTCTCGGGCACGTCCTCATCGAGCTCCCACAGGGCGTCGTCGAGCGAACCGCCTCGGCCGGCGATCCCGGATCGCTGCTCCACCCACGCGTGGAACAGCGTGCCGCGGAGCGTCTCGCCGTAGGGGCGCTCGGGGAGCGGCCTCGCGATCGCGCGCACAGTCGCCCCGTAATCCCCCACGAAGTCTTTGAACCGCGAGGCGCCGATGCGAGCCGGCGCCTCGGCGGTCTGGCCGCGACGACGACGCTCGGCTTCGCGGAGCAGAGGCTCGAGCACGGCGTCGGGCTGCGGTGAGCGCTCTGCCGCGGCGGCGACCTCCGCGGCGGCGCGCTCGACCAGCGGGCAGCGATCGCCGAGCGGGTCGAGCGGCCAGCTGAGGATGCGGCCCCCCTGCTCGAGGTAGGGATTCTCGCCGGGGTCCGAGGCGTCGATCTCATCGCGTCCGAGGGCGACGAGCATGTCCTGCAGATAGCGGCTGGGCTTGCGAGCCGACTGCTGGCCGGCCCAGTGCGCACCGGTGAGGAGCAGATCGGATCGAGCGCGCGTGACCGCGACGTAGGCGAGGCGGCGCTCCTCCCGCTCCTGATGGGCGCGGTCCGCCTCCCGGAACGCCTCGATGGCCGGCGCGAGATCGACGTCGTCGTCGGCGTGATCCCATGCGAGCCGGGGAAGCGCATCACGGTCGCCGCGGAGTGCATAGGGCAGCACGCCGAAGCCGAGCCATCCCGCCACCGTCCGGGGCGCCTTCGGGAGCTCCTGCTCGACGAGGCGCACGACGGCGACGGCGTCCCACTCGAGACCCTTCGACCCGTGGATCGTCAGAAGCTGGACGACGCCCGGCTCGGGCGGTTCCGGCCGCGGCATGAGCTCGTCCGTCTCTTCCGCGTGGTCGAGCCAGGCGAGGAGGCTGCCGATCGAACCGCGGTCGTCGGCGAGGAGGAAGGAACGGACTTCGTCGAGGAACGACCGCAGCCGGGACGACGCGATCCGGGCGGGCCCACGGCTCTCGTTCGCGGCGAGCTCGATGTCGAGGCGCAACTCCAGTTCGATCATGCGGATGAGGTCGGGGATCGGCTGGCCGACGGCGCGACGAAGGCGCTCGAAGAGCTCCCCCGCCTCGCGGAGGCGCGCGCGACCCTCCGGCGAGATGTCGGCGAGGAGCCGGTATTCGTCCGCCGCGCGCCGGACGAATTCGAGCGCGTCGATGATCGAGACCTGCTCGTCGGCGCCTGCCGAACCGCGGATGCGCTGCGCGAGCTCGTCGTCGAACGGCGTGAGGGTCGCATCGCGGCGGGCGAGTGTCTCGGCCAGGGCGTGGAGTGCCGCGAGGTCGGGGACGCCGATCGAGAACCGCGGTCCCGACAGGATGCGCAGGAGCGCCGACCCTTGGGACGGGTCGTGCACGACCCGCAGCGCCGAGATGACGTCGACGACCTCGGGGGCGGAGAGCAGCCCGCCGAGGCCGAGGATGCGGTTGGGCACGCCCGCCCGGTTGAGGGCGTCGGAGAAGAGCTGCATGTGGCGCTTGGTGCGGAAGAGGACGGCGCCGGAGTGCGGGGCATCCGTCGTCGCAGCGTGCTCGGCGCGCACGCGGGCGAACCAGTCCGCCACCTCGCGGGCTTCGTCGTCGACCGAGGCCGCGAAGACGTGGGCGACGCGTCCCTCGCGGGCGCCGGGACGCGCGGCGAGCCGCTCGACGCCGACGGTGCCCGCGGCGCCGCCCGCCAGGATCGCGTTCGCCGCCGTGAGGATGCCCAGGTCGTTGCGCCAGCTGATCATCAGGCCGTGCCGGCTCGCGGCCGTCGTGCGCGCGAAGGCCCGCGGGAACGCCGCGAGGTTGTCGGCGGATGCCCCGCGCCAGCCGTAGATCGACTGCTGCGGGTCCCCGACCGCCATGACGGCGGTGTCGTGGAAGATCGCGGCGAGAAGGTCGGTCTGGATGACGGAGGTGTCCTGGTATTCGTCGAGCAGGACGACGCGGTACTGGTCACGAAGCTCGGCCGCGACATCCGGTGCCGCTTCGACGATCTGAAGCGCGCCGGCGACCTGATCGGCGAAGTCGAGCGTGTCGTCGGCGTGCTTGCGCGTCGCATAGTCGGCGATGAGTCCCGCGAGGACCGGAAGGCCGCTCAGGTTCTTGCGTGCGCCGGCGACGAGATCCTGGTGCTTCTTGAGGCGGCATGACACATCCGCGAGGCGGCCGGCCCAGCGCTCCCCGAAGGCGGCGAGCTCGTCGAGGTCGACCCGATTGTCGAGCACCTCGCCCGCGAGACGATGAACGGCGTCGACGACGGTCGAGAACGCCTCTTCGCGCTCGGCGAGCCGCTCGTCCTGCGACCCGATGACGACCCTGCGCGCCAAGAGCCACGAACCAGACTGACTCAGCAAGGCGGAGTCGGGGTCGCGGCCGATTCGCGCACCGTGCTCGCGGACGATCGCGTCGGCGAAAGAGTTGTAGGTCGAGACGCGCGCGCGCTGCAGCAGGTCGTCGGCCGTGCTGCCGGAGCGCACGGCGGTGCCGAACTCGACCGCGAGGCCGTCGAGCATCGCGCCGAACGCGGCCTGGCGGTCCCGCGGAGGCGTGCCGGCGTGCTGGTCCCAGAAGCGCGCGAGATCTCCGCGCTCCTCGATGCGCTCGAGGTGGGGCAGCAGGCCGCGCCGCTCGTACTCGCCGATCGTCGAAAGCCGCTTCTGGATGCGCTCCGCGAGCTCACCCGCCGCCTTGCGCGTGAAGGTGAGGCCGAGCACCTCGTCGGCGCGGACGTGGCCGTTGGCGACGAGCCACACGACGCGCCCCGCCATCGTCTCGGTCTTGCCGCTGCCGGCGCCCGCGATGACGATCGCCGGTGCGGGAGGCGCCTCGATGACGGCCGCCTGATCGGCGGTGGGCCGCGGGAGGCCGAGTGCGACCGCGATGACGGCGGCCGGAATGGTGAGCGGGCCGCTCCAGGACGGCTCCGCGTCGAACTCCTCCAGCTCGTCGAGGGCGAGCACGCTGGTCATGATGCCGACACCGCCTTCACGGCATGCAGCGCGCACACGCCGAAGCGGGAGGTCGCGCAATGCGCGTCGATCGGCGCGTCGAACCGCTCGGACGCCATGGCATTCGCCGCCGTTGAGATCGCTCCGAGGAACGCCGCTCTCGCATCGTCGGTCATCGGCGCTTGACGGGCGAGCCGGTAGTGCGGCTCCTTCTGAGTCGTCTTGGACAGCACGATGAGCCGTGCCCCCGCATTGACCGCGCTCTCGGCGCCCGGCACGAGGCCCTCCAGGAAGGCGAGCTGGTAAGCCGCGAGCTGAGGGTCGTCGCCGACCTTGTCGTCACTCACCCGCGCCTCGGACCGGCCGGTCTTGAGGTCGACGATCACAACCCGCTCAGACCCCGGCGCCGTGTCGTCGAGAGCCAGCGCCTCGCCGCGGCCCGAGGGATAGACCTCGACGCGGTCGATGGACCCGCTCAGCAGGGCCCAGCGCCCGTCGCCCACCCGAGCCCCGTCTTCGACGACGCGGACGGGCGGGACGCCTCCGGCCTCGGCATCCATCCCGACCGCGAGACGGAACCGCGCCTCGGCGCCGATCGTCCGCCCCTCGTGGGAGTGGAAGGAATGCAGGTAGCGGTGCAGACGCTCGACCAGTGTCTCGGCCCATGCGCGCTCCTTGCGCGAGAGCCATTCCGCCTCGAACTCGAGCTCGCCCCAGCGGTCGTCGACGATGGCGCGCAGCTCTTCGAGGTCGCCGGACGGCACCTCCTCCATCGCCGCGTGGAGGATCGTCCCCGCGCCGGCCGACCATGTCCGCGTGTCGCCGCCGAGCGCCCGGATGGCCCAGTCCAGGCCGCACTCGCTGAAGGTCTTGAGCTTCGACGGCGAGACGGGCACGGGACCGCGCTCCGGATCGCGCAGCGGCCCCACCACGGACGGCTGAGCCACGCCGAACCATTGGCGGGGCGCCGCTCCGGTCACGCCCTCGCGAGCGAGCACCGCGAGCTGTTCGGCCGCGTGCTCGCGCGCCGCCGCGGCCGGGGACGTCGTGAGTGTGCGGCGGTGCTGCGCCACGAGACCCCGCAGAGTGAGCGGATGCTGCACCTCGGCCTTCTCGAGAGCGCCCTCGTCGGGCTCGGGAAGGAACGAGAACAGCGGGCTCGGCCCGCGGTCGTCGTCGTCGACGGCCGTCACGGCGAGCCGCGTGCGGGCGCGCGAGATGGCGCGGACGAAGAGCCGCAGCTCATCGTGCAGGGCCTCCCGGCGGCGATCCAGCGCCGCCGGCGCGACGGGAGCCTCGCGGCCCGCGCGCCACGCCTCGATGTCGTCGGCGAGGCGCCAGGCGCCGAGGGTGCCGCCGCGGGGGCGGAGGTTCGGCCAGACGCCGTCCTGCATCCCGGCGATGACGACTCCCTCGAATTCGGCGCCGAGGGCTGACGCCGGGGTGAGGATCGACACGGACTCGGAGCGGTCGGGCGCCGTCAGGATGTCTTCGGGCACGGCGCTGTCGACGATGCGACGCAGGAACACGGCCGGATTCTCGCGCGGCGCGCGCTCGACGAAGCGCTTGGCCGCATCGAACAGGGCGACGAGGGCGTCGAGGGCTCGGTTGGCCTCGGCGGAGAAGACGCCGGGGGCGCCGGCGACTTCGCTCCACACGGCGGACAGCGGACGGCCGGAGATGTCGCGCGCACGCTCCCAGACGGTCCACAGCAGTGCGTGGACGTTCGCACCCCGTTCGGCCGCCTCATTGAGCTGCGCGAGGGTCGTGGCCACCCGCTCCGCCGAGCGGGCTTCTGGCGAATCCAGGTCGACGAGCCCGAGCGGGTGCTCCATCGCCTCGCACAGGAGTTCGCGCGCCACTCGCGGGGGCGCAGAGTCGGGCTGTTGCGCCCGCCGCAACTCGGCGTGGCGCAGTCGTGCGCGGAGGCGGCGCAGGCTCACGGCATCCAGTCCCCCGAACGGCGAGAGCAGCGCCGTCGTGAGCTCCTCGTACGACCTTTCGGCGGGCGGTGCGATCCCGAGCAGCACGAACTCGACCAAGTCGCGCACGACCGCTTCGCCGCCGAGCGGACGCGAGAGCGCGCCGGCCCGGGTCGGCACCTCGCGGGCGGACAGCTCGATCTCGAGGTCGGCGACCTGGCGCGTGTCGTGGGCCACGACGGCCAGGCGAGCCCACGGCACGCCGTCGAGAACGTGCCATTCGCGCAGCAGCCGGGCGATGCGGTCGATCTCTTCGAACGGCGAGGGCGCGACGACCGCGACGACGGACCCGTCGTCGGGCATCGCGGGTCCGGGCGGCCGTCGGTGCACGACGGTGCCGGACGCTCCGATCGCCTCGGTGACGCTGCGGGTGAGCCGCGTGAGGCCGGATACGGCCCGGTGCGGCTCCTCGAGCACGCACGTGGGGCCGAGCGTCTCTGCCAGGTCGGCGAAGAGGGTCGGGCTCGCGCCGCGGAAGGCGCCGGATCCGATGTCGGGGTCGCCGAGGGCGATGACGGCCACGCCGCGCGCCCGGAACGCTCGCACGAGGCTCACACCGCCCGGCGTCAGCTCCTGCGCATCGTCGACGAGCACGGCCTTGAGTCGCGCCGCAGGCCCGAGCGTGCGCTCGGCCTCGTCACCGAGCGGTGCTGCGGCGAGCAGCGCGGCGGCCTCGCGCACGAGGTCGGCCGGGTCGCGGTGCGCGGACCGCATCGACCCCAGCACATCGCGGTATTCCCGGAGGAAGGAGGCGGCCGCGACCCAGGCGGGACGGTCGTACGCCCGCCCGACCGCCTCGAGCTCGTCGGGCGCGATTGCGCGCTCGCTGCACTCGGCCGACAGCGCGCGCAGCTCGGCCCGGAACTGCCGCGAGGCGCGCAGCGCGGGGCCGATCCCCTCCGGCCAGCGGTCCCGGCGGCCGGCCGCGGCATCCTCTTCGTCGCCGACGAGCAGCTCGGCGACGATGCGGTCCTGATCGCCAGCCGTGAGGAGCTGCGGAGGCGCGGCGTGCGCAGCAACCGCCGACGCCCGCACGAGCTGGAAGGCGAAGGAGGCGACCGAGCGGGCGAGCGGGCCGGGCGTCGCCAGATCGAGCCCCGCGCCGAGCAGGTCTCGCAGCGCCGTGGCCGTCTGCCGCGTGGGCGTGAGCACCAGCACCTCGTCGGGGCTGAGACCCCCCTCGACCAGCAGGCGCCCGACCCGGGCGACGACAGCCGTCGTCTTGCCGGTACCGGGCGCGCCGACGACCGTTCCGGACGCCCCGACGGGGAGATCGACCACCAAGCGCTGTGCGGCGTCGAGGTCGAAGGGGGGCGTCACACCAGCACGGTAACCCGAACCGCCGACACTCGACGTCGACCTCGGCGGCGCGCCTCGGACCGTTCGCCGAGAGCGAGCGACACACCGGCCGAGGGGGTGCGGGCCCTGCCGTAGAGTTGCCATGCGCCCGGGAGTCCGGCGCGCGCGCAGAGGAAGAAAGGCAGTCACGTGGAGATCCGCATCGGCATCGCCAACACCGGCCGTGAGCTCAGCTTCGAGACGAGCGAGGCGGCCGACGCCGTCAAGAAGTCGGTCGCGGGAGCCCTCGACTCGGGCGCGACGCACCTCACCTTCAACGACTCCAAGGGCAACTCGTACATCGTGCCCACGGCTGGTCTCGCCTACATCGAGTTCGGCAGCGAAGAGTCGCGCCGCGTGGGCTTCGTCGCCTAGGACTCGCGATGCAGATCATCCTCGCCTTCATCGTCGGGGCCGTCGTCGGCCTCGCCGTGCACTACCTGGCCGGCGGACGTGACACCCGCGGCGCCGCGCTCGCTCCCGTCATCGGGGCGTTCCTCGCGGGTCTGGTTTGGGCGATCCTCACGTGGGCGGGCCTCGGCCTCGACAGCGCGTGGCTCTGGCTCTCCCCCCTCGTCGTGGCCTGGCTCGCGTGGCCGATCGTCGCGCTCCTGGCGCGCACGCGGCGCGCGCACGATCTCGAAGAGCGCAAGCGCCTGCGCATCGTCTGACTTCGCAACACGACGGATGCCTCGTCCCGGCTGGGACGAGGCATCCGTCGTCTGACAGGCGGTCGTCCTAGGCGGCGAGCCCCATCGCGTCCATGCGGCGCGAGTGAGCGGCCATCAGCTCGGTGAAGACAGGTTCGACCTTCTCCTCGTCGGCGATCCGCAGGGTCGTCGGGCGGAGGGCCGCACGCGCGATGAGGAGCGTGTCGCCCACGAGGCGCCGGCCCCACAGGGCGAGGAGCGACTTCCACTCCGGGTCGCTCCCGATCGTCTCGGTGATGATCTGGACGATCGCCTGGCGGTCGTTGTCGCCGCGGAGCACGCGGGCCACCCGCCGGCCCGTGTCGCCGTAGCTCGCGGACAGCGCAAGGTAGAAGTCGTCGAGCATGCCCGCCGTGATGTGCACGGACAGCATCGTCTCCTGCGGACGTACGCCGTGCGTCGCCGTGCGGAACGCGTCGAGCGGCTCGCGGAAGGGCAGCATGAGGGCCGTCGGGTCGTCGCCGCGCTCGCGGATCAGCTTGACGAGCTCCTCATGCTTGGTGAGAGCGGCCCCCGCCGCGCGCGAGAGCGCATCCTTCTTGGAGAGCTCGGGGGTGAGCGCGATGAGCTCGCTCAGCGTCTCGAAGAAGCCGAGCTGGAGGTAGGCGGCCTGGCCCAGGAAGGTGTTGATGTCCGGCGCGAGCTCCTCGAAGTCGACGCGCGTCGCCGTGCTCAGCTCGTCGCGCGAGCGCAGGCGCAGCGACCGCGATTCACGTCGCGAGCCGCCGAGGAGCCAGTCGAACACGCAGTACAGCCTAGGGCCGCGCCATCACGCCCACGAGGCGACGCCCTGGGGCGGCACGCCGCTCCGGTATCCTTGTCTGGTCCCCGGCGACGGATCGGGGCCCCCGCGCCTGCGGCTGAGTGAAGGGCGTGGATCCTCCTCAACAGGCGGTCATCTCCCGCCGGACAGGCTCATATCGTGACGACCTTCGCCGACCTCGGCGTCGATCAGGACATCATCGACGCCCTCGCCTCCAAGGGCATCGTCGACGCTTTCCCCATCCAGGAACAGACCATCCCCCTCGGCCTTCCCGGCCAGGACATCATCGGCCAGGCCAAGACCGGCACCGGCAAGACCTTCGGCTTCGGCATCCCGGTCGTCCAGCGTCTCGGTCCCGACCCGGCACCGGGCGTCAAGGCCCTCATCGTCGTGCCGACGCGCGAGCTCGCCGTGCAGGTCTACGAAGACATCGACATGCTGACGCAGAACCGTCCGACGAGCGTCGTCGCGATCTACGGCGGCAAGGCCTACGAGGGCCAGATCGAGCAGCTCAAGGCTGGTGCCCAGATCGTCGTCGGCACCCCGGGACGCCTCATCGACCTCTCCAACCAGCGTCTCCTCGACCTCTCGCACGCGGCCGAGGTCGTGCTCGACGAGGCCGACAAGATGCTCGACCTCGGCTTCCTCCCCGACATCGAGAAGATCTTCCAGAAGGTGCCCGCGGTTCGGCACACGCAGCTCTTCTCGGCCACGATGCCCGGGCCGATCGTGGCGCTCGCGCGCCGGTTCATGTCGAACCCCATCCACATCCGGGCGACCGACCCCGACGAGGGCCTCACGCAGGCCAACATCGAGCACCTCGTCTACCGCGCGCACTCGCTCGACAAGGACGAGGTCATCGCCCGCATCCTGCAGGCCGACGGCCGCGGGAAGACCGTCATCTTCACGCGCACGAAGCGCGCCGCCCAGCGGCTCGTCGATGAGCTCGGCGACCGCGGCTTCAATGCCGCCGCCGTCCACGGCGACATGAGCCAGGAATCGCGCGAGCGCTCGATGGCCGCGTTCAAGGCCGGCAAGCGCGATGTGCTGATTGCGACGGATGTCGCGGCTCGCGGCATCGACGTCGACGACGTGACGCACGTCATCAACCACACGATCCCCGACGACGACAAGGCCTACCTCCACCGCGCCGGCCGCACCGGCCGCGCCGGCAAGACGGGCATCGCGGTGACCTTCGTCGACTGGGAGGACCTGCACAAGTGGGCCCTCATCAACCGGGCGCTCGAGTTCGGCAAGCCCGAGCCCGTCGAGACCTACTCGTCGAGCCCGCACCTCTTCAGCGATCTCGGCATCCCCGAGGGCACGAAGGGCCGCATCGCGACCGCCCCCAAGACCCAGACCGTGAAGACGCAGCCCGCGGCCCGTGCGGCGGACGCCGCCGCCGAGGGCACCGAGGAGGGCGGCACGACCCGTCGCCGTCGCCGTCGCTCGCGCGCCGCGAGCGGCATCGGATCCACCTTCGCCGAGGGCGTCTCGCCCGACGGTCAGGGCGGATCGACGGATGCCTCGTCCTCCGCCGACCGTTCGGCCGAAGGCGCCGGTACCCACGACGGCCAGGGCAAGGAGCACCACGACGGCAACCCCGGAGCGGCGCGCCGCCGCCGCCGTCGTCGCCGCCCCAGCGCCCCGACGACGGGCGCCTGACCGGCGCCTGACCGGCACGGCGGTAGGAGAACGCACGAGCGTAGGACGATCCCCGCCGGGACGTCCTACGCTCGCTCCGTCTCCTCCCCCTGTGGCGCCGTCGCGTCGGTCGCGGCGTCCTCCTCGAGAGGCGTCGGGGGTCGCGGCGGGTAGACGAGGGTCACGAGCACGACCGAGATGATCATCAGCAGGAACCACGAGGCGAGCTTCGACAGCGCGACGGGGTGCCACCCGTCCACCTGATCGGGGTAGCTCCACGCACCCGCCCACGTGCCGATGTTCTCGGCCAGGTAGATGAACAGCGCGACGCCCGCGAAGGCGGCGAGCTGAGGCATCCGCAGCACCCTCCGCCAGATGCGGGCGTACATCGTCGTGCGCAGCCACAGCAGCACGACGGCGGCCAGGAGCACCCATCGCAGGTCGATCCAGAAGTGGTGGGTGAAGAAGTTGATGTAGATCCCGGCCGCCACGATCACCGTGAGCCAGCGCCGCGGGTAGCGCGTGAACCCGAGATCGAAGAGGCGGTAGACGCGCACCATGTACGAGCCGACGGCGGCGTACATGAAGCCGCTGAACAGGGGCACTCCCCCGATCCGCAGCACGCCGTCGGCGGCGTAGGCCCACGAGCCGACGTCGGTCTTGAAGAGCTCCATGACCGTGCCGGTCAGGTGGAACAGCACGATGACCCACAGCTCCCGGCCCGTCTCGAGCCGCGCGGCGACCATGACGATCTGGATGACGATCGCCGCGATCGTCAGGAAGTCGTTGCGTGCGAGCACCGCATCATCGGGGTACCAGAGCCGCGCTGCGACGATCACGACGAGGAGCGCCGCGCCGAAGATGCACGCCCAGGCCTGCTTGAGCACGAAGACCGCGAACTCGACGAGTCCGGCGCGCACTCCCCGCTCCGACGCATCGCGCAGCAGGACGTGCGCGACCGCGTCGATGCGCCTCTCGAGCGGAGTGGAGTTGCGCACGCGACGACGGTAACCCAGAGCGGGCGATGCCGACGCGAACCGCCGCCTGACAGTCGTCTGCGAGCCTGGCGGGAGCGCTAATGTGTGGCCAGCGGCACCCTCGCCGCCTCCCTTTCGAAAGAGGCATTCATGTTCGGCAACTTCTGGGACATCGTCTGGTGGTTCCTGTGGGCGTTCTTCTTCGTCGCCTACCTGTTCGTCCTGTTCGCGATCATCTCCGACCTGTTCCGCGACCACAAGCTGAACGGCTGGCTGAAGGCGCTGTGGATCCTGTTCCTGATCTTCCTGCCCTTCCTTACGGCGCTCGTCTACCTCATCGCGCGTGGACGCTCCATGGGCGAGCGCTCGCAGGCCGAGGCGCGGAAGTACCAGGCCGCGCAGGCCGAATACATCAAGTCGGTCGCGGGCGGCGGCGGAGCGAGCCCCGCCGACGAGATCGCCAAGGCCAAGGCGCTCCTCGACGCCGGCACGATCTCTCAGAGCGAGTACGACGCCATCAAGGCCAAGGCGCTCGCCTGAGCCGTCGGCGACACTGACATCGCCCCGGTCCGCTGCGTGCGGGCCGGGGCGTTCTCGTCGATGGATGCCGCTTCCTCGCGCGTCAGGGATACACCGGCCGGCTGCCGGTGCCGAGGGCGATGATGCGCTCGACCATCTCGTCGCGCGTCGTGTTCTCACCGGGCACGTTCGGCTTGCCCAGGCCGTGATAGTCGCTGGACCCCGTGACGATCAGGTCGTGCTTGTCCACGAGTCGCCGCAGGATGCGCTTGCCCTCCTCGGTGTTCTCGCGATGGTCCAGTTCGAATCCCGCCAGCCCCCGGCCGATGAGCTGCTCGAGGAGCGGGAGGGGCATCATGCGCGCCCGCCCGGACGGCGTGGGGTGCGCCACGACAGGCGCGCCTCCGGCCGCCACGACCAGATCCACCGCCCTCTCGACGTCCGGGGCGTAATGACCCTCGTAGTACCCCTCGCGCGGATGCAGGATCGTGTCGAAGGCCTCGCCGCGCGAGCCCACGAGGCCCCGTGCCACGAGAGCGTCGGCGATATGCGGGCGACCGACGGTCGCCCCGTCGCCCGTCTGCTCCATCACGTCCTCCCACGTGAGCGGGTAGTCGCGCCCGATGCTCCGGACGATGCGCTCGGCGCGGCCGACCCGGTCGTCGCGGATCCGCTCCATCTCGGCACGCAGACCCGGATCGTCGGGGTCGAAGAGATACGCGAGCAGGTGCACGGACCGCCATTCGTTCCGGGCCGACAGCTCCATGCCGGGGAGGAACGTCATGCCGAGCGAGGTGGCCGCCTCAGCGGCCTCCGCCCAGCCCGACGTGGTGTCGTGATCGGTGAGGGCGACCGTCCGCAGCCCCCTGCTGTGCGCCGCGGTCATCACTCGCGCAGCCGATTCGGTGCCGTCGGAATGGACCGAATGCAGGTGCAGGTCGCTCGGTCCCTCGAAGCGCCTGCCACCAGCCATCCCTCGAGCGTAGCGCCCGCTTCCGGTCGCCTGCGGGCAGGCACTTCTCAGCCTGCTGACATAGAGTCACGGTCGTGCTGCGCTTGCTCGGGATCATCCTTGCGGTGCTCAGTGCCCTGATCGCCGCGGTGCTCACCTGGCCTTCGTTCTTCCGCGTCGATCAGCTCTTCCCGGTCGCTCAGGCAGTGGCTTTCCGCACGATCCTGCTCGTCGTCGTGGGGGCTGTCGCATTCGTCGCGCTGCTCCTCGCCCTCATCCGCCCGATGCGCCTCTTCGCGCTCTCGATCGCAGTAATCGCGATCCTCGCCGTCATCGCGAACGGCGTGATCGTGACGTCCCGCGGCCTCGGCACCGATTCGCTCCCCGAGAAGACCGCGGGGGCGGTCCGCGTCATGACGTGGAACACCGCGGGCTCGGCGACCTCGCCCGAGTCGGTCGCGCAGATCGCGGTCGCGATGGATGCCGACATCGTCACGCTCCCCGAGACCACCATCGAGACGGGCGAGGCGGTCGCCGTCGCGATGCGCGACCTCGGGCATCGGATGTGGGCCTACCACGCCGAGTTCGGCGAGGACGGATGGGACGCCCGCTCGACCACTCTGCTCATCTCGCCCGCACTCGGCGACTACGCCGTGATCGAGTCGTCGGTCGAGGGGACCACCAACACCTCCACGGTGCCGAGCGCCGTCGCGATGCCGGTCGACGGCGACGGGCCCATCGTCGTCGCCGCGCATGCCGTCGCTCCGCGTCGCGCGTACATGGGGCGGTGGCGCGACGACCTGAAGTGGCTCGCCGATCAGTGCGGCCAGGACGAGAACGTCATCCTCGCGGGCGACTTCAACGCCACCATCGACCACATGGGTCGGCTCGGCATCGACGGCGGAACGCTCGGCCACTGCCACGACGTCGCCTCCGAGACGGGGAACGGCGCGGTCGGCACGTGGCCGACGAGCCTCCCGGGGCTTCTCAGCGCGCCGATCGATCACGTGATGGCATCGGAGGACTGGGTGCCGACCGGCTCGATCGTGCTGCGCTCGCTGGACGGCTCGGGCAGCGACCACCGCCCGCTCATCGTGCAGCTCGAACCGGCCGGCTGACGCGATTCGGGAACCTGCTGCCCGCGAGTCTTCGCCGGGGTGGATGACCCCGTTCCGCGGCCGGCTGGTCGTGCGACACTGGACGCATGAGCACCTCAGGCGAGAGCGACACGATCGCGACCGACACCCCCGCAGAGGCCCCCGAACGGCCGTCGACGTCGACGAACCGGCGTCAGCCCTACGGATCGGGCTTCCTCGACACGATCTCGACCGGATGGGCAGACCGCCCCGAGCTCGCTCCGCCGCAGCGTGCTCAGGCCGTGTACGCGGCCGCGCGCCGCGAGAGGCTCTCGGCGGCGTTCCCCGGCAAGCGCCTGGTCGTCCCGGCCGGCGGGCTCATGCAGCGCAGCAACGACACCGACTACCCGTTCCGCGCGCACTCCGCCTTCTCCCACCTGACGGGGTGGGCCTCCGACAGCGAGCCCGACTCGGTGCTGGTCTTCGACCCGCGGGACGAGGGCGGCCACGACGTCACGCTCTTCTTCCGTGAGCGCGCCGACCGCACGACGAGCGAGTTCTACGCGGATGCCTCGATCGGCGAGTTCTGGATCGGTCCCCGACCCGCCCTCTCCGGCGTCGCGGGCGACCTCGGTCTCGGGACGGCCCACATCGACGACTTCGGCTCGACCGACGACGACCTCGTTGTCGGCGACGACGAGGCGCTCACCCGCGCGGTGTCCGAGCTGCGCCTCATCAAGGACGAGTACGAGATCGCACAGATGCGCCTCGCCGTCGACACGACCGCCAAGGGCTTCGATGACATCATCCGCGAGCTGCCCCGCGTCATCGACCACCCGCGCGGCGAGCGCATCGTCGAGGGCGTCTTCCACCAGCGCGCCCGCAGCGACGGGAACACCGTCGGCTACGACACCATCGCGGCGTCCGGCCCCCACGCGTGCTACCTGCACTGGACCCGCAACGACGGCGCCGTGGTGCCGGGCGACCTCATCCTCATCGACGCCGGCGTCGAGGTCGACAGCCTGTACACGGCGGACATCACGCGCACCCTCCCCGTGAGCGGGCGCTTCACGCCGGTGCAGCGGAAGGTCTACGAAGCGGTGCGCGAAGCCGCGGACGCCGCGTTCGCGGTGGCGAAGCCCGGTGTGAAGTTCCGCGCCGTGCACGAGGCGGCCATGAAGGTGATCGCCGCGCGCGTCGCCGAGTGGGGCCTCCTGCCCGTCACGGCCGAGGAGGCGCTGGATGCCGAGCACGGCGGCCAGCACCGCCGCTACATGGTGCACGGCACGAGCCACCACCTCGGCATCGACGTGCACGACTGCGCCCAGGCGCGCCGCGAGATGTACTACGACGGCGAGCTGCAGCCCGGCATGGTCTTCACGATCGAGCCGGGCCTCTATTTCCAGATCGACGACCTCACGGTTCCCGAGGAGCTGCGCGGCATCGGCGTGCGCATCGAGGACGACGTCCTGGTGACCGCGGACGGCGTCGAGAACCTCTCGGCGGCGATCCCTCGCACGGCCGACGAGGTCGAGGACTGGATGCTCCGGCTCGGCATCGGCGCCTGAGGTCCGCGTCGCCGTGACCTTCACTCCCCCTCCGGCCTTCACGACACGTCCGACGCTCGAGGGCAGCTTCGGCATGGCCGCCTCGACGCACTGGCTCGCCACCGCGACCGCCCAGGCCGTCCTCGAGCGGGGCGGGAACGCGTTCGACGCCGTCGTCGCGGGCGGCTTCGTGCTCCACGTCGTCGAGCCGCATCTGAACGGCCCCGGCGGAGACCTCGTGGGCGTCTTCGCGACCGCGGACGAGCCCGGCACCCCCGTCGTGCTCATGGGTCAGGGCCCCGCGCCGGTGCGGGCGACGATCGAGCACTACCGCTCAGAGGGGCTCGAGCTCGTGCCGGGCGCGGGCGGCCTCGCCGCAGCCGTCCCCGGCGCCGTCGACGCGTGGCTCGTCCTGTTGCGCGACCACGGCACGTGCGAGCTCGCCGAGATACTCTCGTACGCCATCCACTACGCCCGAGAAGGGGCACCCCTCCTCGCTCAGGCGGCGACGACGATCCGTCGGGTCTCGGGCCTCTTCCAGGAGCACTGGACGACGTCCGCGGACCTCTGGATGCCGGGCGGCGAGGTCCCCGAGGCGGGCACGATCGTGCGCAACCCCGCGTATGCCGACGTGCTCGACCGGCTCGTGCGCTCCGGACACTCCGTGCGCGACGAGGGGCCGATCGGACGTGCGGCGCGGATCGATACGGCGCGCCGCGAATGGAAGACGGGACTCGTCGCGGGCGCCGCATCCGACTTCCTCGCCCGCCCGCACCGCCATTCGGCCGGCGGCGACCACGCAGCCGTCATCACGACGGACGACTTCGCGACGTTCGATGCGGGATACGAGGATGCCGCGACCGCCGAGTTCCGCGGCCACGTCGTCGCGAAGGCCGGCGCGTGGACCCAGGGCCCCGCCCTCCTCGAGGCGCTCCGGATCCTCGAGCCGCTCCCCGACGACGAGCTCGACCCTTCGACGGAACGGGGTGCGCACACGCTGCTCGAGACGATCAAGCTCGTGCTCGCGGACCGGGACGCCCACCTCGGCGACGGCGCACGGCTCGACGCCCTCCTCTCGGACGCGTTCACCGCTGAACGCCGGGCACTCCTCGGCGAGACGGCGGCTCACGAATGGCGGCCGGGCGCTCTGGCGGGCGCCGAGCCGTTCCGCCCGCCGCTGCGCACAGACCCTGACGCGCTGCCCGGATCGCAGGAACCGACGATCAGCCGGACGGGACAGACCCGCGGCGACACGTGCCACATCGACGTCGTCGACCGCTGGGGCAACATCGTCGCGGTGACGCCGTCGGGAGGCTGGCTGCAGTCCTCCCCTGTGATCCCCGAGCTCGGGTTCCCTCTCGGCACCCGGCTGCAGATGATGTGGCTCGATCCCGCGTCGCCCGGCGCGCTACGCCCCGGCGCGCGCCCGCGGACGACGCTCACCCCCACGCTCGTGCTGCGCGACGGCCGCGCCGTCATGGCTCTCGGCACGCCGGGGGGCGATCAGCAGGAGCAGTGGCAGCTCCCCGCTCTCGTCAGGATGCTCGTCGGCGGGTACACGGCCCAGCAGGCGATCGATGCTCCCACCTTCCACTCGATCGCACTCGTGGACTCGTTCTGGCCGCGGACGTGGCATCCCTCGGGCGCCTTCGTCGAGGATCGCCTCGGCGACGACGTCATCGCCGGGCTGGAGCGCCGCGGCCACACGGTCGTCCGGGCGGGAGACTGGGCGCTGGGTCGCATCTCGGCCGTGGGCATCGACCACGCGAAGGGCACCGTGTGGGCTGCGGCGAACCCGCGCGGCATGCAGGGCTACGCGGCCGGTCGCTGAGCCTCAGCTGCGACCGCGGATCCACTCCGCGACGATCGGCGCGAGCTCGGCGGCGATCTCGTCAGCCGGTCGCTTGCGCCCCTTCACCTCGAAGGAGTGGCCCCCGCCCTCGATCCAGTGCAGGGTCGCATCCCGGCATGAGGCGACGGCCTCTTCGAGCTGCTCGTGCGGATCGACGAACGGATCGTTGGTCCCCTCCACGAAGAGCTGCGGCGGAGCGACGTCCGGAAGGTGCGCGACGCGCGGCTTCGCAGGGTCGCCGGGCGGGTGGAGCGGATAGCCGAGATACACGAGGCCCGCGGGGGCGATGGCGCCCTCGGCCGCCGCCATCGACGCCATCCGGCCTCCGTACGACTTGCCGGTCGCCCAGAGCGGGAGGCCGGGCGCGCGCTCGGCGATCCACGCCTCGACCGCGGCCCACGTCGTGACGGCGTGCGCGGCGGGACCAGGCATCCGTCGTCCCGCCTCGGAGTACGGGAAGTTGAAACGAAGGGTCGCGAAGCCCTCTGCCCGAAGTGCCCTCGCGAAACCGGAGAGGAACGGATGCGGGTAACCCGTGCCGGCCCCATGCGCGATCGCGACGACCGCTGTCGCGCCGTCGGGGACGGCCCATGCGGCCGAGACGTCGACGGCGCCCGAGGGAAGGGCGACGGGGATCCGGACGTCGACCTCGCCCGTCACGGCGATGCGGGGTACGTCGCGTCGGGCCCGTTCGCGGCATCCGTCGACTCGTCCTGCGCGGCACCGGCGGCCGTCTCGGTCTGCGGCGCGACGACCCGCTCGCCGTAGCGCGGCGGCTCGTCGTCGTCTGCCGGCGGGGCGGCGGGCTCCGCCGGTGCGGCGGGCGCCGTCGGCGTCGCAGGGGGCGCGGCCGGGGGTTCGGGCGACCCGAGCACCTGTCGGGCGCGATGGATGCTGGATGCCCCGACCGTCACCTCGTAGTGGTCGGCGACGACCTGCATGACCGAGGCGTAGTCCCGACGGCGGCGCACGAACGAGTACGCGACGATGCTCATGAGCATGCCGATCGCGATGCCGACGAAGAGGACGCCGACGAATGCCTGAATCGGCACGGACGGCGATCCGAGCACGAGGATCGCTGAGAACAGCAGGCCCAGGAGGAGGCCGTTGATGGCGCCGGTGCGCGCGGCCGCGGCGTAGCCGAGGCGTCCGGTGACGCGCTCGATCGAGCGGAGGCCCTGGCCCACGATAGCGATGTCGCGCGCGGGGATGTCGGCGGCGATGAGCGTCGAGACGGCCTTCTGCGCGTTCTCGTACGTGGGGAAGGACGCGACGGTCTGCCCGACCTCGCCGGCGCCCTGCGCGCTCCTGCCGCCTATCATGCTCATGTCCTCATCCTCCCATGCGGGCGGGGCTACGCTGGATCCGTGAGCCAGCAGAGGGTATTCGTCGCGCGCCTGGCCGGCTGCGCGGTCTTCGACCCCGCGGGCGACCGTCTCGGCAAGGTCCGCGACGTCGTCGTCATCTACCGCAAGGACGATCCCCCTCGCGTCATCGGGCTTGTGGTCGAGATCCCCGGCCGGCGCAACGTGTTCGTGTCGATCGGGCGCGTCACGTCGATCGCGACGGGCCAGGTCATCACGACGGGGCTCATCAACGTCCGCCGCTTCCAGCAGCGCGGCGGCGAGGTGCGGGTCATGGCCGAGCTCCTCGGACGCAAGGTCTACCTCACCGACGGCTCGGGCGTCGCGGTCATCGAGGACGTCGCGATCGAGCGCAACCGCCTCGGCGAGTGGGACATCGGGCAGCTCTTCCTCCGTCGCCCCAAGACGAGCGCCTCGCCGTTCGCGAAGGGCCCCACCACATTCGCGGAGTGGTCGCAGGTGCGCGAGACGCAGGTTCCCGGCGAGGCGCAGTCCGCCGAGCAGCTCGTCGCGACGTTCTCGGAGCTCAAGCCCGCCGACCTCGCGAACACGCTGCTCGACCTCCCCGACGAGCGCCTCCTCGAGGTGGCCGAGGAGCTCCCCGACGACCGCCTCGCCGACGCGCTCGAAGAGATGCCCGAAGAGGACCAGGTCCACATCCTCGAGGCACTCGGTGATGAGCGGGCGGCCGACATCCTCGATGCGATGGAGCCGGACGACGCGGCCGACGTGCTCGCGCAGCTCCCGGAGGACCGGCTCGAAGAGCTCCTCGACCTCATGGAGCCCGAGGAGGCCGAGGACGTCCGCGCACTGCTGAAGTACGGCGCCGACACGGCGGGCGGGCTCATGACGCCCGAGCCGATCGTCCTGTCCGCCGATGCGACGGTGGCCGAGGCGCTCGCGCTCATCCGACGCCACGAGCTGCACCCCGCCCTCGCCGCCGCCGTCTTCGTCACGCTCCCGCCCTACGAGACGCCGACGGGGCGCCTCCTCGGCACGGTGCACTTCCAGCGGATGCTGCGCTACCCGCCGCACGAGCGTCTCGGGGCGATCATCGACGACACGCTCGACCCGGTGCCCGCATCGGCGTCGGCCGCCGAGGTCGCCCGGCTCCTTGCGAGCTACAACCTCGTCTCGGTGCCCGTGGTCGACCAGGCGCATCGCCTCGTCGGCGCCGTCAGCGTCGACGATGTGCTCGACTACCTCCTGCCGGAGGACTGGCGATCTCACGACGGCGATGAACCCCTGGCGGAATCCGTCCCGACCACGACCGCGAGCATCCCGAGGAGGCGCTGATGGCACGTCCCAACCGCCAGCCGTCGCTCGACGCCCCTCGCGGGCGCTCGGGCATGCTCGCGCGCACGCCTCAGCCCTCGCGCGATCGCTTCGGCCGCTTCTCCGAGGCCTTCGCGCGTGCGATGGGAACCTCAGGCTTCCTCATCGGCATGACGGTCTTCGTCCTGGTGTGGCTGAGCTGGAACATCTGGGCCCCGCCCCAGCTGCAGTTCGACCCCGCGAAGACGAACTTCACGCTGCTGACGCTCATCCTGTCGCTGCAGGCCTCGTACGCCGCACCTCTCATCCTGTTGGCGCAGAACCGCCAGGACGACCGCGACCGCGTGCAGATCGAACAGGACCGCCAGCGCGCCGAGCGCAACCTCGCCGACACCGAGTACCTCGCTCGCGAGGTCGTCGCCCTCCGCATGGCCGTGACCGACTTCTCCGACGAGGTGGTGACCCGCGACGTGCTCCGCGCCGAGCTTCGGTCGCTGCTCGAGCAGCTCGAGGCGCGGCCGGCCGCGGAGCTCCCGAGCGGGCCGACCGGGTCGGCGCGGTGACCGATTCCGCAGCCGCCGTCCACGCGGCGGTCGGCGCCGTCGTCGACCCCGAGCTGCGCCGCACGCTCGACGAGCTCGGCATGGTCCGCGACGTCCGGGTGGAAGGGCAGACGGCGCACGTCGCGATCCTCCTGACGATCGTCGGCTGCCCCGCGGCCGATCGCATCTCTCGAGAGGTGACGGATGCCGCGGCATCCGTCCCCGGCATCGCCGAGGTCGACCTCGAGGTCGGTGTCATGTCGCCGGAGCAGCGCCGGGCGCTCACCGAGCAGCTGCGAGGCGGCCGCGCGGCGCGGACGATGCCGTTCGGGCCCGATTCGCTCACCCGCGTCATCGCCGTGACGAGCGGGAAGGGCGGCGTCGGCAAGTCCACCCTCACCGCCAACCTCGCCGTCGCCCTGGCGGCGAGGGGTCTGAGCGTCGGCCTCGTCGACGCCGACGTGCACGGCTTCTCGATCCCCGGACTCCTCGGCCTCGTCGACGCCGACGGCCGCACGGTCAAGCCCACGCGCATCGACGAGCTCATCGTGCCGCCCATCGCCTACGACGTGAAGACGGTCTCGATCGGCATGTTCTTGCGCGAGGGAGAGGAGCGCTCGGCCGTCGCGTGGCGGGGGCCCATGCTCCACCGCACCGTGCAGCAGTTCCTCACCGACGTGCACTTCGGCGACCTCGACGTGCTGCTCCTCGACATGCCGCCGGGGACGGGGGATGTCGCGATCTCGGTCGGTCAGCTCCTCCCCCATGCCGAGGTGCTCGTCGTCACCACCCCGCAGGCCGCGGCATCCGATGTCGCCATCCGCAGCGCGCTCGTCGCGCGTCAGATCGGACAGCGGGTCGCCGGGGTCATCGAGAACATGGCCGCCATGGTGCTCCCCGACGGCACGACGGTCGACGTCTTCGGCTCGGGCGGCGGCGCGTCGGTCGCGGCGAGCCTCTCCAGCGAGGCGGAACCGGTGCCGCTGCTCGCGTCGATCCCGCTCAGTCCCGCTCTGCGGTCGGATGCCGATGCCGGCGTTCCCGTGGTCGTGGCACACCCCGACGACCCGGCCGCGCGAGCCATCGCCGAGGTGGCGGAGCGCATCGCGGTCAAGCCCCGCGGGCTGGCGGGCCGTTCCCTGCCGATCAGTCCCCGCTGACGGGCGTCAGGTCGCCTCGCCGTCGAAGGGCGGCGTCTCGTTCGGCGCGAAGCCCCGGATCGCGCCCGGCGGCGGAGGGGGCGTGCCCGTCGCCTCGATCGCCGCTCCGGCCGACGCGGCACGGACTGTCGGCACGGGCGCATCGTCGAGGAGCGCCTCGCGGATGATCCGCCGAGGGTCGTAGCGGCGGGGGTCGAGGGTCCGCCAGTCGACGTCCTCGAACTCCTCGCCCATCTCGTCCTGCACGCGCGTCTTGGCGTTGCGGAGGAAGTCGCGCGTGCGGGTCGTGAGGTGCGCCAGCGTCTCCGCATAGCGGGGCAGACGCTCGGGCCCGATGAGGAGCGCCGCGATCACACCGATCACGAGGAGCTTCTCGATCGTCAGGCCGAAGAACATGCTCACAGGTTACCGCCGCGCCTGATCAGCGCGGACGAGGCGGGCGCTTAGGCTGGCCCGGGAGGAGGCCGCATGAGCGAGCAGGACGCGAACCATCGCTTCGCGAATGAGGCGACGGTCGAGCCGGATCAGATCGCCCGGGCGCGTGCACACGCCCTCGAATTGGGCGCGGCGCCGATCAGCGCCGCGGTGGGCGCCCAGTGCGCGCTGCTGGCCGCGGCATCCCAGTCACTGAACATCGTCGAGATCGGGACCGGTGCCGGCGTCTCCGGCCTCTGGCTGCTGCACGGCGCGCCGCGGGCGACGCTCACGACGATCGACAGCGAACCCGAGCATCTCGCCGTGGCACGGAAGGCCTTCGCCGACGCCGGTGTGCCGCCGGCGCGGGCCCGCTTCATCACCGGACGGGCATCCAATGTGCTTCCGCGCATGAACGAGGCGTCGTACGACATCGTGCTGGTGGATGCCGACCCCGACGGCGTCATCGAATATGTCGAGCACGGCCTGCGCCTGGTCCGCGCGGGAGGAACCGTCCTCGTCCCCCGCGTCCTGAACGGCGGTGCCGTCGCCGATCCGGTGCGACGCGACGCCGTGACGAGCGCATACCGCTCGCTCATCCAGGAGACGCAGTCCTCGCCGGCCGTCCTCGGCGCGCTCTCGATCGTCGGAGAGGGGCTGCTGCAGCTCACGACAATCCCCGCAGACTGAACCCCCGCGCATACGAGAACGGCCGGTCGAAAGACCGGCCGTTCTCGTGATCCCGCTCGTGTCAGGCGGCGTTGACCACGTCGCCCAGCACGTCGTAAAGCTCCTTCGCCTCAGCGTCGTTCACGGAGACGACAAGGCGGCCGCCGCCCTCCAGGGGGACGCGCACGATGATCAGGCGACCCTCCTTAACGGCCTCCATCGGTCCGTCTCCGGTTCTCGGCTTCATGGCTGCCATCGCGGCTCCCTTTCGTCGTAGGTCTGCCCGTCAAGTTTATCGTGCGCCTCCGACCCGGGGATAATCCGCCCACAGGCCGACCACCGGGCGCCGGCTCAGGGCACGGTCCAGATCGCCGTTCCGGCAAGTGCATACACCGTGTGGATCCACCACCACTGCCCCACGAGGCATGCCGCGAGAACTCCGACGCGCCAGGTGTTCGACCGGGGCATCGCCGCGGCGCCCCAGAGCGGCGAGATGGGGACGAGGAGCCGGAAGATGCTCGACTGCGGGAAGAACACCGCGAGGAGATACACCGCATAGCTCGCGCTCCACAGTCGCAGGTCGGCACCGAGTCGCTTCACGTGCGGGTCGAAGAGGAGCAGAGCCGCGAAGCCGCCGACAGCGAGTGCGACGAGCGCGAGCACGAGTGCCTGACTCGTTCCCCACTGTCCGGCCCAGAACCCGGCGGCCTGGACGAATCCCTCGAGCGGCACGAAGTGGGCCGGTGCATCGAGGATCCAGTTGCGTCGCCACGCCATCTCGGTGCTGAGGTAGGCGGACGGATCGCCCGTCGCGATCGAGGCGATGACCTGCCACGAGAAGCCGACGGCCGTCGCGAGCAGCCCGAGCAGCACGATGTGCGCGATGTGCCGTGCGGGGAGCGGTTCCCGTCGCCGGGTGATCCAGCGGGAGATGCCGTGAAGGCCCAGGAAGAGCGCGAAGGCGAGAACACCAGGGCGGGTGTAGCCCATCAGCGGAATGAGCAGGTACAGCCACGCGTACCGCCGGCGCATGACGCACCACAGCGCCAGGAAGAGCCAGAGGAGGAAGAGCGACTCGGCATACCCGATCTGGAAGAGCGCCGCGACCGGGGCGCACGCGAAGAACAACACGGCCCACGTCGCCATGGCGTCGTCGCCGCGCATCCGCAGCATCCTGTAGAGCACGAGGCACGAGAGATAGCCGGCGACGAGCGACACGACGACCGCCCCCGCGACCCACGAGCCGAAGAGCGCCCCCACCCCGAGCGCGGCGTATGCGTAGAGCGGCATGAATGCCCAGGCGTTCTCGGAGACGAGCCCGGCGTCGTTGACCGGCAGCGTCGTCGGATAGCCGTAGCCCGCGACGTACCAGTACCACCAGGCATCCCACCCCGCTGCGAAGCTGCCGACCGACGCGTCGCGTCCGAAGCGGGACCAGTTCGGTGCCAGCTGCGCCGCTGCCACGAAGAAGAGCGTCGTGACGAGCCGGGCGAGGATGTACAGGATGCCGATCCGCACGGCGACCGGAAGACCGGCGAGCCGGCGCCACGGCGTCGGGCGGACGGCGGGCGGCGCGGGCGTCAGGAGCTCGTCAGCCACGCCCGGAGCCCACGCTCGACGTCTTCGATCTGGTCGATCGGGACGCGCTCCTCGTCGTGGTGCGCGAGGTGCGGGTCGCCGGGGCCGTAGTTGACGGCCGGTACCCCGAGCGCCGAGAACCGGGCGACGTCCGTCCAGCCGTACTTCGGCCGGGGCTCGGCCCCGACGGCGGCCACGAACTCCTGCGCGAGCGGCGCGTCGAGGCCCGGTCGGGCACCGGCGGCGCTGTCGATGACCTCGACCTCGAATCCGGCGAGCACGTCCTCGACGTGGGCCGTCGCCTCCTCGACGGAGCGGTTCGGCGCGAAGCGGTAGTTGACCTCGACTTCGCAGAGGTCGGGGATGACGTTCCCCGCGACTCCACCGGCGATGCGGACGGCGTTGAGCCCCTCGCGGTAGACGAGGCCCTCGACGGGCACCTCGCGCGGCTGATACTCGGCGAGGCGGGCGAGGATGGGCGCCGCCTTGTGGATCGCGTTCTCGCCGATCCACGCCCGCGCGCTGTGCGAGCGGACGCCGTGCGTCCGGACGACGGCGCGTAGGTTCCCGTTGCAGCCGCCCTCGACCTGGCCGTTCGACGGCTCGCCGAGGATCGCGAAGTCACCCGCGAAGAGGTCCGGCCGTGACGCCGACAGCCGGTTCAGTCCGTTGAGCGCGGCATCCACCTCTTCGTGGTCGTACCACATCCAGGTGATGTCGATCCGCGGGTCGGCGAGCTCGGCCGCGAGCTTGAGCTGCACCGCGACACCGGCCTTCATGTCGACCGTGCCGCGGCCCCAGATGTGCGGGCGGCCGTCGATGTCGACGTCGCGGGTGGGGACGTTGTCGTTGATCGGCACGGTGTCGATGTGCCCCGCGATGACGACCCGTTGCGGCCGCCCGAGATCCGTGCGCGCCACGATCGTGTCGCCGTCCCGGAAGAGATCGAGGTGGCCGAGTCCGCCGATGGCACGCTCGATCGCATCGGCGAGTGTGACCTCATCGCCGGAGACGCTCGGGATGTCGCAGATGGCCCTGGTGAGGTCGACGGATGTCGCGGACAGATCGAGCTCCGGCATCCCCCGAGTCTACCGACCGACCCTCTGCCGCGAGCCGCCCCGGCGGGCGCGCTACCGTGGAGGGATGAGCGACGAGCGGTGGGTATGGGGCATGGGCCTCGCGACGACGGCGGCCGACGGCACGGTCCTCGACACGTGGTTCCCCGAGCCGAAGCTCGGCCACATCCCGCTCGGACTCGACCCCGCGATGCCGCCGGAAGACCTCGAGCACCTCGCGGTGCCCGACGCCCGGCGCGCCGTCGCGGTCGAGGTGGTCACGATCGAGGTCGACCTCGACGCGCCGCCGGCATCGACGTCTGATGCCTACCTGCGTCTGCAGGCGCTGTCGCACCGCCTCGTCAAGCCTAACGAGGTCGATCTCACCGGCATCTTCGGCCACCTTCCCAACGTCGCGTGGACGAGCGCCGGCCCGGTCCACCCTGACGACCTCACGCGGCTGCGACCCTTCCTGCAGCGCGACGGCATCCAGGTGCAGGGCCTCGACAAGTTCCCTCGGCTCCTCGATTACGTCACGCCGCCCGGGGTCCGCATCGCGGATGCCTCGCGCGTGCGCCTCGGCGCGTACCTCTCCCCCGGAACGACCGTCATGCACGAGGGCTTCGTCAACTTCAACGCCGGAACTCTCGGCGCCTCGATGGTCGAGGGCCGCATCTCGCAGGGGGTGGTCGTCGGCGACGGAAGCGACATCGGCGGCGGCGCATCGATCATGGGGACGCTCTCGGGCGGCGGCTCGCACCGCGTCTCGATCGGCGCGCGGACCCTCCTCGGCGCCAACGCGGGCATCGGGATCTCGCTCGGCGACGACTGCGTGGTCGAGGCGGGACTCTACGTGACCGCCGGTTCGAAGGTGGTCCTGGCGGACGAGGCGCCGAGGGCGGACGGCTCGCGTCCGACGGTGAAGGGCACCGAGCTGTCGGGGCGCGACGGCATGCTCTTCCGCCGCAATTCGCTCACGGGCGCGATCGAGGCCGTGCGCCGGGCGGGCGTCGGCGTGACGCTCAACGAAGCACTGCACGCCTGATCGGGCGGATGGCGTCCGCTGGAATCAGATGCGGATGCCTCGGATGGCAAGGTTGAGCACGCGCTTGCGCTGCGCCTCGTCCTCGTAGGACGAGACCGCCGCGACACCCGAGACGAGGCGCACGACGTCGCTGATCGTGACGTCGGGATCGACCTTCCCCGCCTTCTGGGCGCGGACGAGCAGCGGCTCGCCGGCCTCGAACATGATCGCCCGGCACTCCCCGAGCACGGTCGACTCGCGGTTGAGGCTGTCGAGAAGGGCGTGCTTCGTGCCGACGTACTGCACGAAACGGTCGAGCCACGCGGCGAACGCCTCCCACGGCTCCAGGCCCGACACGTCGTCGGCGGCGTCTGCGAGCGCTTCGACCTCGCGGATGTACAGCGTCTCGACGAGATCGTCCCGGGTCGGGAAATTGCGATAGAGCGTGCCGATGCCGACGCCCGCGCGTCGTGCGATGTCTTCGAGCGAGGCCGCCGATCCCTCCTCGGCGAAGACCTCCCGACCGGCCTCGACGAGCGCATCGAAGTTCCGCGCCGCGTCGGCGCGCCGAGGGCGTCGGGCGTCGAGGGGACGCACGCGTTCCGAGACCGCCATCATTTCCTTTCACGAGGTTGCTAACCGGAGGCATCCTCCGCTATGGTTCTAAGCGGAGGCATCCTCCGATCGGAGCCACCCTCCAATTCTAGACCGACATTCGTCGGATCGCATCCTCTGGAAGGACCCCTCGTGCGCTCATCCTCGACACGCGCGTTCCTCGCACTCGCCCTCAGCGTCGCATCCCTGGCGCTTCTTCAGAACCTCGTCATCCCCGTCATCCCCCTCATGCAGTCCGACCTGGGGGTGACGGCCGACGCCGCCTCGTGGACGATGACCGCCTGGCTCATCGCCGCAGCAGTCGCGACGCCCGTCCTGGGCCGCGTCGGCGACCTGCGCGGCCGCCGCGCGACGTTCCTCGCCGTGCTCGTCGTCATCGTCATCGGCGACCTCGTCGCGTTCAACGCCTCCAACCTCGGCGTCCTGCTCATCGGACGCGTCCTGCAGGGCGTCGGCGGCGCGCTGTTCCCGCTCGCGTTCGGCCTCATCCGCGACACCGTCCCCCGCGAGCGGGTGACAGGCGCGATCGGCGCCATGAGCGCCATCATCGGCATCGGAGGCGCCGGCGGGAGGCGTGCTCGCGGGCCCGCTGTCGGAGTCGGTGGGCTGGAGGGGACTGTTCCTCGTGCCGCTCGTCCTGTCGGTGGTCGGCATCCTGCTGACGGTCGCGTGGGTGCCCCGCTCTCGAGCCGTAGCCCAGGGCAGGCTCAACGTGGTCTCGGCGGTCCTGCTGTCCGGATGGCTCGTGGCACTCCTCATCCCGCTCACCTCAGGCGCGCGCTGGGGCTGGACGAGCCCCCTCGTCCTCACGCTGCTCGGCCTCGCCGCGGTCCTCTTCGTCGCATGGGTCATGGCGGAGCTGCGCTCCAAGGAGCCCCTCGTCGACATCCGGATGCTCCTCGACCGCGCGATCTGGCCGACGAACGCCGCCGCCTTCCTCGTCGGCGCCGCCGCCTTCGGCTTCTGGGGCTACCTCCCCCAGTTCCTCGAGACGGCGTCCGCGACGGGCTGGGGTCTCGGCCTCGACGCCCGGGGCGCGGGACTCGTGCTCGTGCCCCTCCTCATCGGCATGTCCGCGATGGGCTTCGCGACCGGCGCGATCGCCCGCGTCCTCCCGCTGCGGATGCAGCTCGCCCTCGGCTCGGCCGTCATGGGGATCGCCGTCGCCGGCGCCGTGGCGTTCCACAGCCAGGTGTGGCAGCTCGCCCTCGCCGGAGCGCTCTTCGGCATCGGCATCGGCGCCTCGTACGCCGCGGCCGCGAGCATCATCGTCCAGAGCGTCCCGAGCGACCGGGTCGGCGTCGCGACGGGCGTCAACGCCAACCTGCGCACGATCGGCTCGGCCTTCGGCTCGGCGCTCACGAGCGCGCTCGTGTTCGGGACGACGGATGCCTCGGGCTCGCCGTTCGAGGGCAACTACGACGCCGCGTGGCTCACGATGGCCGCTCTCGCCCTCACGGCCGCGGCGATCGTCGTGACGACCACCCGCCGGCCGCGCAGCGAGGTCGGGATGCCCGGGCGCCGGATCGACGAGCGTGAGCTCGTCGCCCTCAACGCCTGAGCGACACCCCCTCCGACGAAGAGACCGCGGACCCTCATGGGTCCGCGGTCTCTTGTTCGTCTGCGGGTCAGGCCACGCCCGGGTAGTTGCGCTGCTGCGCGCCCACGTAGAGCTGCTGGGGCCGGCCGATCTTCGTCTGCGGGTCGGACTGCATCTCGCGCCAGTGCGCGAGCCAGCCGGGCAGGCGCCCGATCGCGAAGAGCACCGTGAACATGCGGGTCGGGAAGCCCATCGCCTTGTAGATGACGCCCGTGTAGAAGTCGACGTTCGGGTAGAGCCGGCGCTCCTTGAAGTAGTCGTCGTTGAGGGCGATCTCTTCGAGCTCCTTGGCGAGATCGAGGAGCGGGTCGTGAACGCCCAGCTCGGTGAGCACCTCGTCGGCCGACTGCTTGACGAGCTTCGCCCGGGGGTCGTAGTTCTTGTAGACGCGGTGCCCGAAGCCCATGAGCTTGACGCCGTCTTCTTTGTTCTTGACCCGCTCGACGAAGCGCTGGACGCTCTCGCCCGAGTCCCGGATACGGCCGAGCATGTCGAGGACCGCCTCGTTCGCGCCGCCGTGAAGCGGGCCGTAGAGAGCGTTGATGCCCGCCGAGATCGACGAGAACTGGTTGGCGCCGGTCGAGCCCACGAGGCGGACCGTCGACGTGGACGCGTTCTGCTCGTGGTCCTCGTGCAGGATGAGCAGACGCTCGAGAGCGCGCGACATGACGGGGTTGATCTCGTAGATCTCGCTCAGGACGCCGAAGTTGAGTTTGAGGAAGTTGTCGACGAAGCTCAGCGAGTTGTCGGGGTACAGGAAGGCCTGTCCGATGCTCTTCTTGTGCGCGTAGGCGGCGATGACCGGGAGCTTCGCGAGCATGCGGATCGTGTTCAGCTCGATGTGCTCGGGGTTGTAGGGGTCGGACTCGCTCTCGTAGTACGTCGAGAGGGCGGCCGTCGCGGACGAGAGCACCGACATGGGGTGCGCCGTGTGCGGCAGCGCCGAGAAGAAGCGCTTGAGGTCCTCGTGCAGCAGGGTGTGGTGACGGATGCGCTCGTCGAAGGCCGCGAGCTCGTCGGGCGTGGGCAGCTCACCGTAGATGAGCAGCCACGCCACCTCGAGGTACGTGCTGTTCTGCGCCAGCTGCTCGATCGGGTACCCGCGGTACCGCAGGATCCCCTGGTCGCCGTCGATGAACGTGATCGCCGACTTGGTCGCCGACGTGTTGACGAAGCCGTAGTCGAGGGTCGTGTGGCCCGTCTGCCGCGTCAGCGTCGAGATGTCGATGCTGGGGACGCCGTCGGTGCCGCGCAGCAGCGGAAGCTCAGCGGTGCGCTCCCCGATCGTCAGGGTCGCTTTGTCCTGGTGCGTGCTCGCGTCCGTCACGGCGCCTCCTCGCGATTGCGGTTCGATCGGATCGGGGGTCGTCGGCTCGACGAGGCGGGTGTGGCCCGCGGTGAGCCTTCGCACGCGGCGACGGATGCCGTCGACGCGACGACTACAGCCTACTTGCCGTCCAGGCCTACCGTTGACACCGCCAAAGGCTCGAGGCATCCACTGGAGGAATGCTACGGATGCCTCGTATCGATGCGTCAGGGCGCGCTCAGGCGGGCGGCCGCCGCCGCGATGCGCTCGTCGGTCGCGGTCAGCGAGAAGCGCACGTGCTGTGGGAAGTGGCTGCCGTAGAAGTGTCCGGGACCGGCGAGGATGCCGATGTCGGCGAGGCGGTCGATGCTCTCCCACGCGTCGCGACCCTCGGTGGCCCAGAGGTAGAGCCCGGCCTCGCTGCGGTCGATGCGGAACCCGGCGGACTCGATCGCGGGCTTCAGCAGGTCGCGGCGCGCGCGGTACCGCGCCTTCTGCTCCGCGACGTGGGCGTCGTCCGACAACGCCGCCACCATCGCGGCCTGGACCGGCTGCGGCAGCATGAGACCGAGGTGCTTGCGCGCCGTCAGGAGCCGCTCGAGGAGGACCGGATCGCCGGCGAGGAACGCCGCGCGGTACCCGGCGAGGTTGGACTGCTTGCTCAGCGAGTAGGCGGCGAGGACGCCCGTGAGGTCGCCGTCCGTCACTCGGGGATCGAGGGCCGACGGGATGGGCTCCACATCCCACGGCGCCTCCCACCCGAGCTCGGCGTAGCACTCGTCGGAGGCGAGGACGGCGCCGAGGTCGCGCGCTCGGGCGACGGCGGCACGGAGGGACGCGGCATCCCACACCCGTCCGTCGGGGTTGCCGGGCGAGTTGATCCAGATGAGCCGCGTGCCTTCCGGCCACTCCCCCGGCTCGTCGGCGGCGACGGGGGTCGCACCGACGAGACGTGCGCCGACCTCGTAGGTGGGATAGGCCGCGCGGGGATGCACCACGGTGTCGCCCGGCCCGAGGCCCAGCAGCAGCGGCAGAAGCGCCACCAGCTCCTTCGAGCCGATCGAGGGCAGCACGTGGGCGGGCGTCAGGCCCGGCACTCCCCGGCGCCGGGCGAACCAGTCCGCGACGGCCTCACGAAGGGCCGGCGTGCCGACGGTCTGGGGATAGGCGTGCGCGTCGGTCGCGGCCGAGAGTGCCTCGGCGACGACGGCAGGAGTCGGGTCGACGGGCGAGCCGATCGAGAGATCGACGATGCCGTCGGGATGGGAGCGGGCCTTCGCGGCGTACGGCGCGACGGCGTCCCACGGGTAGTCGGCGAGGTCGGCGACTCCCACGGTCACTCTGCCTGAGGCGGCAGTTCGGCGATGATCGGGTGGTCCTTGTGGATCACGCCGACCTTGGCGGCGCCGCCCGGTGAGCCGATGTCGTCGAAGAACTCGACGTTGGCCTTGTAGTAGTCCTGCCATTCGTCGGGCAGGTCGTCCTCGTAGTAGATCGCCTCGACGGGGCAGACCGGCTCGCACGCGCCGCAGTCCACGCACTCGTCGGGGTGGATGTAGAGGCTGCGCTCACCCTCGTAGATGCAGTCGACCGGGCACTCGTCGATGCAGGCACGGTCTTTCACATCTACGCACGGGAGGGCGATCACATACGTCACGGGTTCAGTCTAGTTCGCCTGCCGCGTGCTCTTCTCGCCGCACGCCGGACAGATCCGGCCATGCGACGACCAGCACGACGAGCACGAGCACGGCGATCGTCCAGACCGTTCCGGCGTCGAAACGCCCCTCGGCCGCCTGCGCGACGATGACCGAGCCGCCGGGGCCGCGGCCCGAGAAGACGAGTGTGGCGACGGCGATGCCGAGTCCCGTCGCGAGCGCCGCCCACCGGTCGCTCGTGAGCAGCCGCACAGCGACGAGCAGCGCGGCGCTGCCGATGACGGCGAGCACGAGCCCGAGCGGGAACCAGCCGAGCATGTAGGTGTGCGCGATCGTGCCGGCGAGGCCGTAGACGGCGCCGACGATGAAGGCGACGACCCACGTCGCGACCCGGGCGAGCGCAGAGGAGGAACGCACCCGCCGACTCTACCCGGCCGTTCCTGTCAGGCGGCCCAGCCCCACAGGCGAAGGAGCGCGGCGACGAGCGCCGCCGCGGCGACCACCACCAGGAACGGCGCGCGCAGCGCGAGAAGCCCGGCGGCCACGAGCACCGCCGGGATCCGCGCGTCGACGACGATCGCCTGCCCGGCGCCGAGCGTCTGCACCGCCACGAGGGCTGCGAGGAGTGCGACAGTCAGCAGGTCGGCGATTCGCGCCGGCCGGGGCGCTTCGAGCACCTTCGGGGGCACGAGATAGCCGAGCGCCTTCCAGGCGATGCAGATGATGGATGCCACGAGCACCGCGGTCCAGAGCGTCACGGCATGCCCTCCCGCTCGGCGACGCCGGGCGGCTCCGCGGACGGCTCGTCGTCGCGGCCCAGCCAGTTGAACCATCCCACGAGCACCGCGACGACGGCGGCGACGAGGACGGGGACGCCCGGCATCAGGACGGGCGTCAGCACGGTCGCCACGACCGCGGCCGCGATGCCGACGGCGATCGCCTGTCGCCTGCGCAGGCGCGGCCAGAGCAGTGCCAGGAAGGCGGCGGCGGCCGCCGCATCCAGTCCGTAGGCCTTCGGATCGCCCAGCACGTCGCCGAGCAGGGCTCCCGCGAGGGTCGACAGGTTCCACCCGACGTAGATGCCGACGCCCGTCACCCAGAACCCGACGAGCCGCGCGTGGCTCGTCGTCTGGGCGAGCGACACGGCCGTCGACTCGTCGATCGTGAAGTGCGAGGCGGCGGCCCGCTTGACGAAGCCCGGCCCGATGACGGGCGACATCCGCATCCCGTAGGCCGCGTTGCGGACGCCGAGGAGCGCGGCCGACGCGATGGCGGAGGGAGCGGCGACGAGTCCGCCGGAGGCGATGACCCCGACGAAGGCGAACTGCGATCCGCCCGTGAACATCAGGAGGCTCAGCACGCAGGTCTGCCAGATGTCGAGCCCGGCAGCCACCGCGAGCGCCCCGAACGAGATGCCGTACGCGCTCGTGGCGAGGGCAACCCCCAGCGCCTGCCGCCAGGCCCGCCGCGCTTCGCCGGACGCGTGGGCGTCGTCGAAATGCGGGAGGGAGCTCACTTTCCGAGCCTATCGACGGCCGCCGACGACCCGAGCGGTCCGCCCTGCCATGCGTGGACGCCTGACCGCCAACGGTCGAGATCGCGCGGATGACGAGCGGATGCGGCATCCCTCCGCCATTCGTGCGACCTCGGCGACCGCACGGGAGCGATCGTCAGGCGTTGGCGTCCTGGCGCTTGAGGCGCGCTGCGGCGCGGCCGCGCTCGGTCGCGTCGAGCACGACCTTGCGGATGCGCACCTTCTCGGGGGTCACCTCGACGCATTCGTCGTCGCGCGCGAACTCGAGGCTCTCCTCGAGCGAGAGCTGCCGCGGCGGCGTCATGGACTCGAACGCATCGGAGGTCGAAGAGCGCATGTTGGTGAGCTTCTTCTCCTTCGTGATGTTCACGTCCATGTCGTCGGCACGCGAGTTCTCGCCCACGACCATGCCCTCGTAGACCTCTTCGGTCGGCTGCACGAAGAAGCTCATGCGCTCCTGCAGCGCGATCATCGCGAAGGGGGTGACGACACCGGACCGGTCGGCGACGATCGAGCCGTTCTGGCGCGAGACGATGTGACCCGCCCAGTCGTCGTAACCGTGCGAGATCGCGTTCGCGATGCCGGTCCCCCGCGTGATGGAGAGGAACTCGGTGCGGAAGCCGATGAGGCCGCGCGCCGGGACGATGAACTCCATCCGCACCCAGCCGGTGCCGTGGTTGACCATGGAGTCCATGCGGCCCTTGCGCGCCGCCATGAGCTGGGTGATCGCCCCGAGGTACTCCTCCGGCGCGTCGATCGTCAGGTGCTCGAAGGGCTCCTGCACCTGGCCGTTCGGACCCTTGCGCGTCACGACCTGGGGCTTTCCGACGGTGAGCTCGAAGCCCTCGCGGCGCATGTTCTCGACGAGGATCGCGAGGGCCAGCTCACCACGGCCCTGGACCTCCCAGGCATCCGGTCGCCCGATGTCGACCACCCGGAGCGAGACGTTGCCGACGAGCTCGCGGTCGAGACGGTCCTTGACCATGCGCGCCGTGAGCTTGTGGCCCTTGACCTTGCCCACGAGCGGCGACGTGTTGGTGCCGATCGTCATCGAGATCGCGGGGTCGTCCACGTGGATCGCCGGCAGCGGGCGCACGTCCTCGGGGTCGGCGATCGTCTCGCCGATCGTGATCTCCTCGATGCCGGCGATCGCGACGATGTCGCCGGGACCGGCCGACTCGGCGGGGTAGCGGTCGAGCGCCCGGGTCTTCAGGAGCTCCGTGATGCGGGCGTTGGAGTGCGAGCCGTCGTGCCGCACCCAGGCGACGGTCTGGCCCTTCTTGAGCGTGCCGTTGAAGACGCGGAGCAGCGCGAGGCGGCCGAGGAACGGGCTCGAGTCGAGGTTCGTGACCCACGCCTGCAGGGGCGCCTCGTCGTCGTAGGACGGCGCGGGCACGTGCTCGAGGATCGCCTCGAAGAGCGGCTCGAGGTCGTCGTTGTCGGGCAGCTCGCCGTTGGCGGGACGGTTCCGGGATGCCGCGCCCGCACGCCCGCTCGCATACACGACGGGCACATCGAGCAGCGCGTCGACGTCGAGGTCGGGTACGTCCTCGTGGAGGTCGGAGGCGAGGCCCAGCAGCAGGTCGTGGCTCTCCTCCTCGACCTCCGCGATGCGCGCATCGGGACGGTCGGTCTTGTTGACCAGGAGGATGACGGGGAGCTTCGCCTCCAGCGCCTTGCGCAGCACGAAGCGCGTCTGCGGGAGGGGTCCCTCGCTCGCGTCGACGAGCAGCACGACGCCGTCGACCATCGAGAGGCCGCGCTCGACCTCACCGCCGAAGTCGGCGTGGCCGGGCGTGTCGATCACGTTGATCGTGACCGGCACGTCGGTGTGGACGCCTTTGTACGTGATCGCCGTGTTCTTGGCGAGGATCGTGATGCCCTTCTCGCGCTCGAGGTCGTTCGAGTCCATCGCGCGCTCTTCCATGTGCTCGTGGGAGCCGAAGGAGCCGGTCTGGCGGAGCATGGCGTCGACGAGGGTCGTCTTGCCGTGGTCGACGTGCGCGACGATCGCGACGTTGCGGAGGTCGGGGCGGAGGGCGCGCGCCATGAAAGATCCTTGCGAAAGAGGGGAAGAGGTCATCGGCCCCTCGATGCTGCGGAGGGAGCCGGCCAGACCACTTTACCGGCCCAGCCTGGGCATCGCCCGTTCACGCGCGAATGCCGCCCGGTCAGACCGGGCGGCATCCGCCTGCGTGGGTGGGCGAGAGTCAGCTCTCGGCGCGTGCTCCGGTGCTCTCGAGGAGCGCTGCGCGGGCCTCGCGGCGACGGCGCTGCTCGCCGGGATCGGGCACCGGGACGGCGGCGATGAGGCGCTGTGTGTACGGGTCGGCCGCCCCGCGGAGGATCTCGTCGCGCGTGCCCATCTCCACGAGCTTGCCGTGGTGCATGACGGCGATGCGGTGGGCGAGGATGTCGACGACGGCCAGGTCGTGGCTGATGAACAGGCACGCGAACTGCAGCTGCTGTTGAAGCTCCTGCAGCAGGTCGAGGAATCGCGCCTGGACGGAGACGTCGAGGGCCGACGTCGGCTCGTCCGCGACGAGGAGCTGCGGCGCGAGCGCCAGCGCGCGGGCGATGCCGACGCGCTGACGCTGGCCGCCCGAGAGCTCGTGCGGGAAGCGGTTGCGGTACGACGTCGGCAGCTCGACCTGCGAGAGGAGTGCCTCCACGCGCTTGTCGAGCTGCTTGCCCTTGGCCTCACCGGACAGCAGCAGCGGCTCGCCGATCGACTGGCCGATCGGCATGCGCGGGTTGAGGGAGGATGCCGGGTCCTGGAAGACGATGCCTGTCTTCCGGCGGATCGCGAAGAGGTCCTTCGTGGAGGCCTTCGAGATATCGGTCCCCACCACCGTGAGCTTGCCCTCCGCGATGGGGAGCAGGCCGATCGCGGCGCGGCCGAGCGTGGTCTTGCCCGAGCCCGACTCGCCCACGAGGCCCATGATCTCGCCGGGGTAGATCGACAGGTTGATGTCTTCCGCCGCGCGGAACGCCGGGATGCGTCCCCGCTTGGGGTACTCGATCGCGACGTCCTCGAACGCGAGGATCGGCGTGCGGGTCTCGGGGAGCTCCTCGGCCGCCTCGCTCGAGCGCTCGCGGATGGCGGAGATGGCCGGCACCGTCGTCGTCTCGGTCTCGACCACGGTCGGCGCGTTCTCGTCGATCTCCTCGAGGACGCCGAGGCCGAGGTGCGGCACCGAGGCGAGGAGCTGCTGCGTGTAGGGGTGCTGCGGGTGGTGGAAGATCTCGTCGACCGACCCGGACTCCACCACGATGCCGTTCTTCATCACCATGATGCGGTCGGCGAGGTCGGCGACGACGCCCATGTCGTGGGTGATGAGGATGATGGCCGAGTCGAGGCGCTTGTGGAGGCTCCGCATGAGGTCGAGGACCTCGGCCTGGACCGTCACGTCGAGGGCCGTCGTCGGCTCGTCGGCGATGAGGAGCAGCGGGTCGCACGAGATCGACTGGGCGATCATGGCGCGCTGGCGCTGGCCACCCGAGAGCTGGTGCGGGTACTTCAGGAACGACTGCTCCGGATTCGGCATCTCCACCATGCGGAGGAGCTCTATCGCGCGCTCCTTGGCCGCCGACGGGGGCATCGAGCGGTCGTGCGAGCGCAGCGACTCCATGATCTGGAAGCCGATCGTGTAGACGGGGTTGAGCGCCGTCATCGGCTCCTGGAAGATCACCGCGATCTCGTTGCCGCGGAGCGAGCGCAGGGTCGCGTCATCCACCCCCCGCAGCTCCCTCCCGAGGAGCTTGATCGAGCCGGTGACGCGGGCGTTCTCGGGGAGGAGGCCCAGGAGCGCCATCGAGCTCGTGCTCTTTCCGGAGCCCGACTCGCCGACGATGGCGAGCACCTCGCCGCGTCGGACGACGTAGTTCATGTCGATGGCGGCGGGGTAGAACTCCCCTTCGACCCAGAACTCGACGCCGAGATTCTCGACCTCGAGGATGCGCTCGGGCAGGGTGTCGCGCGACGCGCTGAGATCGGCGTCGAGGCCCTTCGTGTCAGTCATTCGTGATGTCCTATCTGCGAAGCTTGGGTTCATGGCGTTCCAGGAGGTCGTTTATCGGCCGGTCTTCGGCCGTGCCCTCGCTGTCATCACCGTTGTCGTATGCGCTGTGGGTGTCGTCGCGCTGTTCTGGGGAGATCCTGCTGCGGGTCTGCGCTACGCGTGGCCCATCATCCTCGTGGCCGTCGTCGCGTGGGCGCTGTTCTGGCGCCCGACCCTGCGTGTCCAGCAGCACGGCATCACGGTCGAGAACGTCTTCCGCACGTACTTCGTGCCGTGGCCCGCCATCCGCCAGATCGACACCCGCTACTCGCTGACGCTCCACACGTCGCAGCGCAAGGTGTCGGTCTGGGCCGCTCCCGCCCCCGGCCGCCACCGCACGCTCGGCCTTGCGAGCAAGGACTTCGAGGGTGTCGGCGAATCGGCCAAGGGAGAGTACGGCGAGCTGCGTCCGGCCGATGCCGTCTCGACGCCGAGCGGCAACCTCGCGCAGCTCATCCGCGGTCGTTGGGAGGAGCTGCGCGAGACCGGCCTGCTCGCCGCCGGCGAGGACCCCGAAGCCGAGACCGTGTCGTGGCACTACGCCACGATCACGGCCATCGCGCTTCTGGTCGCCGCGACGGCGATCGGCCTGCTGGTCTAGCAGCACTGGGTCAGCCCGCCTCACCGCTCCGGGTTGAGCGGCTCGTTCGTCGGGTCGCCTGGCCGCTCGGGACGAGGATCGTGATAGTTCACGATGTCCTCACTGGCGTAGACGGCCTCGCCTGCGACCGTCACCGACGGCGCGTGGGCGGGCTCGGACGTGTCGAGGATCGGTGCCACGGGACCGCTGGCGCGGCCCGCGCGGGCCATCGCGCGCTCGCTCGGCTTCTTCTTCTGGCGCGGGTCGAACGCATCGCGCAGACCATCGCCGATGAAGTTGACGCACAGGGCGATCGCGATGATGAAGAGGCCGGGCCACCAGAACAGCCACGGACGCGTCGAGAACGCCGCCTGGTTGTCCGACACGATCTTTCCGAGCGAGGTGTCGGGCGACTGCACGCCGAAGCCGAGGTAGCTCAGCGCCGACTCGAGCAGGATCGCGCCCGCCATCAGCAGCGTCGCGTTGACGACGATGACGCCGACCGCGTTCGGGAGGATGTGGCGGAAGATGATCCGGCGATCGCGCGCGCCCGAGACCCGCGCGGCGTCGACGAACTCGCGCTCGCGGAGGCTCAGGAACTCGCCGCGCACGAGGCGGGCCATCGTCGTCCACGCGAAGAGCCCGATGACGATGCCGAGGACGGCCGCACCGAGGCTTCCGAACGCGTGACCGAGGACCGAGCCGATGACGATGAGCGGGATCGTGATGACGATGTCGGTGAAGCGCATGAGGATCGAGTCGGTGCGCGAGCGGTAGTAGCCCGCGAACGCGCCGATCACGACGCCGATCGCCGTGGCGACGACACCGGCGATGACCATCACCATGATCGACTGCTGCGCGCCGCGCATGACGACCGCGAAGATGTCACGGCCGACCTCGTCCTGACCGAACGGGTGCTCCCCGATCTGGAAGGGGATGATGCTGAGCGTCGGCACGCCGTTGTTGACCTTCGGCGGGATCTGGTCCCACGAGTACGGCCACCACCCGGTGATCCGCAGCCCCCACAGGTTCACGCCGACCGACGTGAACGCCATGATGACGATCAGGGCGAGCACGATCATCGAGATGAGGGCGCCGCGGTGGCGGAAGAACCGCCGGCGGACGATCTGCCCCTGGCTGAGGCCCTCGGTCTCCTTCTGCTCGATCGTGATCTCGGCGCGGGCCGAGTCTTCGCCCGTGTCGGGCTCTTGAGTGACTGTGGTGTTCATGTCAGCCCACCTTGATTCTCGGGTCCAGACCCGCATAGACGAGGTCCGCGATGAGGTTGAACAGCACCGCCAGGGTTCCGGTCACGACGAAGAACGCCATCACCGGGTTGGGGTCGGATGCTGCCAGGCCGGTCACGAAGAGCCGGCCCATGCCGACCCAGCCGAAGACGGTCTCGGTGATGACCGCACCGCCGATCAGCGCGCCGACGTCGAAGGCGATGACGGTCGTGATCGGGATGAGGGCGTTGCGGAACGCGTGGCGGACGACCACGGTGCGCTGCGTGAGGCCCTTGGCGCGGGCCGTGCGGATGTAGTCCTGGTTCATGACCTCGAGGAGGCTCGCGCGGGAGTACCGCGTGTAGCTCGCGAACGAGATCAGGATGATCGCGATCGTCGGCAGCAGCAGGTGCGTGAACAGGTCGATGCCCTGCACCCAGAAGTTGCCGCCGAGCCCGGGGGTCGAAGCGCCGACCGTCGCGATGGGCCGCCCGCGGACGCGACTCGAGTTCGCGTAGGCCTGCCAGTACGACATGTACTTGTCGAGCGCGATGAGGGCCGCCGACAGGAAGCCGACGATCATCGTCGTGCGGACGACGGGCCCGCGGTCCGGCGCGCCCATGAACCACCCGATCGCACCGCTCACGGCGAGCGTGAGCACGGCGAACACGAGGAACAGCCAGAGCGTCATCCCGTTGAGCAGCGAGTTCATCATCGGGAAGTACAGCGCGATGCCGATGACCGCCACGATGAGCGAGGCGTAGAGCGCCTTGCGGTTGCGGAGGCCGGTCGAGATCGCGGTGATGCCGAAGGCGATGCCGATCACGAGCACGGCGTATACGCCGATCCCGATGCTGGGGTCGGCGAACCACTGCGTCACCGAGAAGAAGGTGAGCACGGCACCGGTCGCGACGGCCGAGACGCCGAGCACGATGAGCTTGCGCTGCCATCTGCCGCCGATGAGCGACATCCAGATGAGGCCCGCGATGAGCGATACGCCGATGATCACCGGTACCGAGATCGTCGGATCGTTCAGCCAGTTGTTCAGCTGGATCGCACCGTACTGCTTGAGGAGCACGGCGACCCAGAAGATCGGCAGCGAGAAGAAGAGGAACGCCATCAGCGTCACGCTGTAGTCGAAGCCGCTGTACTGGCGCAGAGCCGAGACGATTCCGACCGTGATGCCGAGGAGGATCGCGAGCACCGTGGCCGTCGTGACCAGCGTCAGCGTTGACGTGATCGCGTTGGACAGCAGCGCGTTGACGGGCTGGTTCTGGATGCTGACGCCGAAGTCTCCGCGGAAGAGACCGCCGAGCCACAGGAAGTAGCGCAGCGGCGGAGGGACGTCGAGGTTGAGGAGCTTGGTGCGAGCCTGGATGAGCTCGGCCTTGTTCGGTGCACTGCTCTGTCTCAGGTCTTCGAGAGGATCGCCCGCGAAGGAGACGAGGATGTACATCAGGAACGTTGCGGCGAACAGCACGAAGATCGATGCGATCAGCCGCCGAAGAATGAATGAAGCCATGGTGTGGCCGCCTGCCAATCGGTGAATCGGCGCGGACACGCGGAGCCGGAAGATTACCTACCGCATGCCCGGCCGCTAGGAGGAGTCTAACGCGGGTGAGGTGCAGGTCCCCTCGGGGACCTGCACCCCACGTCGGTGCTTCTGCCGGATCAGGATCCGGGGAAGACCATCTTGCGGATTACTCCCCCGACGACGAGCCGGAGTCGGTCACCGACCAGTCCCACGCGTTCCAGAAGATCGTGGGGGCGAGGATCGACGGGTCGATGCCCTCCACACGGTCGCTGTAGGCGGTGACACCGGGGAACTGGAAGATCGTCACGCCGTAGAAGTCGCTCCACAGAGCCTTGTCGAGCTGCTTCTCCAGGTCGATCTGCTTGTCCTCGTCGAACTCGACGTTCAGCTTCGCGACGATGTCGTCAACCTCAGAGTTCGAGTAGAAGTTGAGGTTGTTGATTCCGCCGGTCTGGAACGTCGGGAGCGAGTTGGTCACACCGAGGCTCGTCGACTGCCAGCCGAAGAGCGAGGCGTCGTAGGCGCCCGGCGTGCCGAGCAGGCCACCCCAGTCCTCGGAGCCGCAGTCGGTGACGTTGAAGCCCGCCTTGGCGGCCGAAGCCTGGATGAGGGCGAACTCGTTGACACGGCGCGGGTTGTTCGAGGCGTAGAGGATGCAGACCGACGTGTCGGTGATGCCCGACTCGGCGAGGAGCTGCTTGGCACCGTCGATGTCGACCTCGGCGTAGGCGTCGGAGCCGTTCTCGGCGACCGACTCGTCGTAGCCCTTGGCGCCCGGGACGAAGATCTGCGAGCTGCGCAGGAGCGCGTCCTCGCCGACGATCGGCTTGATGAGCGTGTCGAGGATCTCCTGACGCGGGATGACCTTCATGAAGGCCTCGCGAGCCTTGGCGTTCGAGAAGATGTTCTGCGAGTTCTTGCCCTGGTCGAACTGCAGGTCGACGTGCTCGTACGTGCCCTCGACACCGGTCTTGACCGTGATGCCGTCGAGCGCGTCCAGCGCCGTCTTGATGTCAGCCGTGGCCTGGGGCGAGATGATGTCGACCTCGCCGTTCTGGAGCGCCTGCACCGCCGCGAGCGGGTCGGGGATGAAGCGGACCGTGATCTCCTCGATGTTGGCCTTGTTCTTGCCCTTGTACTCGGGGTTGGCCTTCAGGGTGATGTACTGATCGGCGACGAAGTCGGTGATCATGTACGGGCCGCTGGCCAGGTACAGCTCCGGGTCGTCCGGAAGCTCGGTGAAGTTGAAGCCCGAGTTCCAGAAGGCCGAGATCGGGGCGAGTGCCGCGGCGTCGTCGTTCTGGATGGCGTCGACGACGGCCTTCTTGGCCTCTTCGCTGTCCGAGATGCCGAGCGCGTTCTTGCCCACGACGTGAGCCGGCAGCGGCGACGGGAACGAGAGCTCCCAGTCGACGAACGGCTGGTCGTACTCCATGGTGATCGACTTGTTGTCGTCGCTGACCTCGGGGGTCTTCGTGACGAGGCCGAGGCCCGCCGTCGGGGTCGCGCCGGAGTCGAAGTAGACGACGTCGGTCGGGAACGCGTCGGTGAACTCACCGGTGTCGGGGTCGGTGTACTCGCCCGGGTCGAAGTCCGGCGTGTCGAGCGCACGCGAGAGAGCGGCCCAGTTGAGCAGCAGGTCGGATGCGTCGACGGGGGTGCCGTCCGACCAGTTGACGCCGTCGGCGATCGTGTACTTGACCGTGAGCGGGTCTTCGCTGACCACTTCGTACGAGCCGAAGGACTCGTTCTTCACGAGCTCAGGCGTGTTGTTGTAGTAGTTGAAACCGTCGAGCGTCAGGTAGTTGATGTTGTTGTTGGCCGTCGCATTGCCGTACGACGTGTTGCCGTTCATCGAATAGAACGCCTGGTTCCACGCAGCGGTGATCGACGAGCCCTCGACGAGACCGGAGTCGTCGCCGTTGTTGTCGCCGCCACCGGCGGCGCAGCCCGAGATCACCAGTGCGCCGGCTGCGGTGAGGGCCACCGCGGCCGAGATGCGCTTAATTCTCACTGTTCCTCCTGTGCAGGGTTGTGCGCGCACGTCAAGCAGGGACTCGACGGCGCGCGGATGAAGAAACGATAAGCACGCCCTTTGAGATGGTCAAAAGGATCGGCCAAAACGTTACAGAGCCTTAACTCAATCGCCCTTGAGTGTGGCAATCTGACAAGATGACCTCGCCCGATGGGCCTCGGAGTGGGAGGGAACCCACTACGATCCCCGCCCTCACCCCCTACGACCGTCGGCGCTACACGTGGGAGGTCTCCCTCGTCCTGGCCGTTTCGGTGGGGCAGTCGGCCTTCTACTCCCTCCTGACGCTCGTCCGGCGACTGCTCACACCGGTCCCGCTCGGGCAGCAGCAGGCGCAGGTGAACCCCTCGCGGGACGCGCAGGCGTTCTGGGACATCCTGTACCAGACCCTCGCCGTGGTGTTCGCGCTCGCGCTCGTCGGACTCGTCGTCTACCTGCTCTGGGAGCCGGGCAGCAACGCCCTTCGGCGCATCGGCCTCGACTTCACCCGGTTCGGCGGCGACCTCGGCCGAGGCATCCTGCTCGCCGCCGCCATCGGCGTCCCGGGGCTGGCGCTCTACGCCGCCGGCCGCGCACTCGGGGTGACAGTGGCGGTCGTCGCGTCCCCGCTGGATGCCGCGTGGTGGACCGTCCCGCTCCTCGTGCTCTCGGCGATCCGGGCCGGGCTCACCGAAGAGGTCGTCTTCATCGCCTACCTCTTCGATCGGCTGCGCCGGCTGGGGTGGAACTGGTGGGCGATCATCCTCTCGACGGCCGCGCTGCGCGGCGCGTACCACGCGTATCAGGGCATCGGCGCGATCGTCGGCAACTTCGTCATGGGGGTCGTCTTCGGCTGGTGCTACCGGCGGTGGGGCCGGATCATGCCGCTCGTGATCGCGCACACCCTGCTCGACATCGTGGCCTTCGTCGGCTATCCCCTGGCGGCGGCTCTCTGGCCGGGCGTCTTCGGCCCTCCCCCTTCGCCGTCCCCGACCCCCACCCCGAGCCCAACCCCGACCCCGTAGCGGAGTCGGCCGGCGGAGGGGAACAGCCGAAGGGAGGACTCGACCTCGGAATCCGTCCTCCCTCGCTCGGTTCCCCTCCGCTCAGCCCGATGAGCGGAGGAGAGACCGGCGCCCGGTCAGGCGAAGGCTTCGATGGGCGGGCAGGCGCAGACCAGGTTGCGGTCGCCGTACGCCTGATCGATCCGGCGGACGGGCGGCCAGTACTTGGTGCGCACCAGCGAGTGGAGCGGATACACGGCCGTCTCCCGCGAGTACGGGTGCGTCCACTCCCCCGCGACGACCGACTCCGCGGTGTGCGGGGCGTTCACGAGCGGGTTGTCGTCGGCGGGCCACTCGCCCGCGGCGACGGCGGATGCCTCGGCACGGATCGCGATCATGGCCTCGATGAAGCGCTCGATCTCGCCGAGGTCCTCGGACTCCGTCGGCTCGACCATGAGCGTCCCCGCGACCGGGAACGACATCGTCGGGGCGTGGAAACCGTAGTCGATGAGGCGCTTGGCGACATCGTCGACCGTGATGCCGGTCTCCTCGCGCAGCGGGCGGAGGTCGAGGATGCACTCGTGCGCGACCAGCCCGCCGTCGCCGGCGTAGAGCACCGGGTAGTGGTCCTTCAGCCGGGTCGCGATGTAGTTCGCCGCGAGGACCGCGGCCGCGGTGGCATCCTGCAGGCCTTCGGCGCCCATCATGCGCAGGTACGCCCACGAGATGGGCAGGATGCCCGCCGACCCGTGCGGTGCGGACGAGACCGCCCCGCCCTGGAACACGCCGCCCGCGTGGTCCTTGCGCTGCGAGAACGGATGTCCCGGCAGGAAGGGGGCGAGGTGGGCCTTCGCGGCGACGGGGCCGACGCCGGGTCCTCCCCCGCCGTGCGGGATCGCGAACGTCTTGTGGAGGTTCAGGTGCGAGACATCGCCGCCGAGGTCGCCGAAGCGCGCGAACCCGAGGAGGGCGTTCAGGTTGGCTCCGTCGACGTAGACCTGCCCGCCCGCGTCGTGCACGGCCTGCGTGATCTCGAGCACGTCGTGCTCGTACACGCCGTGAGTCGACGGGTAGGTGATCATGAGCGCCGCGAGGGCGTCGGCGTGGGTCTCGATCTTGGCGCGGAGGTCGTCGAGATCGACGTTCCCGGCCTCATCGCACGCCACCACGACGACCTTCATGCCCGCCAGCACCGCGGAGGCGGCGTTGGTCCCGTGGGCCGACGACGGGATGAGGCACACGGTGCGCTCGGCCTCGCCGTTCGAGAGGTGGTAACCGCGGATCGCCAGGAGGCCGGCGAGCTCGCCCTGCGAGCCGGCGTTCGGCTGCAGCGACACCGCGTCGTAGCCCGTCACCTCGGCGAGCCAGACCTCGAGCTGCTCGATCATGGCGAGGTAGCCGCGCACGTCCGCCTCGGGTGCGAACGGGTGGACGCGCGAGAACTCGGGCCACGACACGGCCGCCATCTCGGTCGCCGCGTTGAGCTTCATCGTGCACGAGCCGAGCGGGATCATGCCGCGGTCGAGGGCGTAGTCGCGGTCGGCGAGCTGCTTGAGGTAGCGCATCATCGCCGTCTCGGACCGGTGCGAGTTGAAGACGGGGTGCGTCAGGTACTCCTCCACCCGGTGCAGCCCCTCCGGCACGCCGGCGAGCGGCGTCGCGCCGGCGAACGGCAGGTCGCGCACGTCGTGCTCGTCGGCCGCCGGCAGCCCGAAGGCCCACGCGACGGCGGCGAGATCGTCGGCGGTCGTCGTCTCGTCGACCGAGACGCCGACGGTCGCGTCGTCGACCCAGTGCAGCTGGTAGCCCTTCGACCGCGCCCGCTCGATGACGCGCTCGGAGGGACCCGGCGTCACGACGCGGATCGTGTCGAAGAACGAGTCCGACACGAGATGCAGGTCGTAGTCGCGAAGGCGGGCGGCGAGCGCCTCGGCCTTCTGCGCCGCCTCGGTCGCGATCGCGCGCAGGCCGGCAGGTCCGTGGTAGACGGCGTACATCGCGGCCATGACCGCGAGGAGCACCTGCGCCGTGCAGATGTTGGACGTCGCCTTCTCGCGGCGGATGTGCTGCTCGCGGGTCTGCAGCGAGAGTCGGTAGGCGGGCTGGCCCGAGGCATCCACCGACACGCCCACGAGGCGACCCGGCAGCTGACGCTCGAGACCCGAGCGCACCGCCATGTACCCGGCGTGCGGGCCGCCGAACCCGAGCGGCACGCCGAACCGCTGCGTCGTGCCGACCGCGATGTCGGCGCCGAACGTGCCGGGCGACCGCAGGAGCGTCAGCGCGAGCAGATCGGCGGCCGCGACGACGAGTCCCCCCGCGATGTGCGTCGCGTCGACGACTCCGCTGGGGTCCCACACGTTCCCCGAGGCGCCGGGGTACTGCACGAGCGTGCCGAAGAGCCCGTCGGGCAGCGTCCCGCCGTGCGCGAAGTCGACCTCGACGAGCTGGATGCCGACGGCCGCCGCCCGCGCGTGCAGGAGAGCCTTCGTCTGGGGCAGCGCGTCGGTGTCGACGGCGAAGACGTTCGAGGACGACTTCGAAGCGCGGCGCGCCACGAGCATGCCCTCGACGACGGCGGTGGACTCGTCGAGCATCGACGCGTTCGCCGTGTCGAGGCCGGTCAGGTCGGTGACCATCGTCTGGAAGTTGATGAGCGCCTCGAGGCGTCCCTGCGAGATCTCGGGCTGGTACGGGGTGTAGGCGGTGTACCAGGAGGGGTTCTCGAGCACGTTCCGGGCGATCACCGAGGGCGTGAAGGTGTCGTAGTACCCGAGCCCGATCATCGGCCGCGCGGTGCGATTCTGCGAGGCGAGGGCGCGCAGCTCCGCGAGCGCCTCGGCCTCCGTCGCGGCGGGCGGGATGTCGGTCGTCTCCCGCGGAGCGACGTGGATGGATGCGGGCACCGCCCGCTGGACCAGCTCTTCGACCGTGTCGTAGCCGAGCGCGTCGAGCATGACGCGCTGGGCCGCGGCATCCGTCCCGATGTGGCGGGCCTGGAACGAGTGGAGGGTGCCCGTCATCACGCGCCTTCGGTGAGCGCGACGTACGCCGCGCGGTCGAGCAGGCCGTCGACGGCGGATGCCTCGACCCGCAGCTTCACGAGCCACCCCTCGCCGTACGGGTCCGAGTTGACGAGCGACGGGTCGTCCACGACCGCGTCGTTGACCGCCAGCACGTCGCCCGTGAGCGGCGCATAGAGCTCGCCGACCGACTTCGTCGACTCGATCTCACCGCAGACCTGTCCGCCCGAGACGCCGGAGTCGACGGCCGGAAGGTCGACGAACACGACGTCGCCCAGCTTGTCGGCCGCGAAGTCCGTGATGCCGACGGTGGCGACATCGCCGTCGAGGGCGATCCACTCGTGCTCGGCGGTGTACTTGAGGCTGTCGAGATCGGTCATTTGATCCTCCTGTAGAAGGGAAGGGCGGTGACGGTCGCGGGGATCCGCGTGCCGCGTACGTCGATGGAGAGCTCGGTTCCGGGTGCGCTGGAGCCGGGTGCGACGAAGGCCATGGCGATGGGATGCCCCAGGGTCGGGCTGAGCGCTCCGCTCGTGATCTCGCCGACCTTCGTCTCGCCGTCGAACACGCCGTAGCCGGCGCGGCCGGCGCGCTTGCCGTCGGCGGTCAGGCCGACGAGCACGGGCAGGGTCGCGGCATCGACGGCTTCGAGGCCCTCCTTGCCGACGAACCGCTCCTTGCCGTCGACGACGACGCGGCCGAGGCCCGCCTGCGCGGGGACGATGTCGAGCCCCAGCTCGTGGCCGTACAGCGGCATGCCCGCCTCGAGGCGCAGGGTGTCGCGGGCGGCGAGGCCTGCCGGCACGAGGCCATGCTCCTCGCCTGCGCTGAGGAGCGCGTCCCACAGGGCGGGCGCGTCGTCCCAGCGGACGAACACCTCGAAACCGTCCTCGCCGGTGTAGCCGGTACGGCCGACGTGCACGGGCGACGGCTCGGCACCGGACTGAGGGGTGAAGGCCGCATGTGTCATGCGGTAGTACTTGAGGTCGTCGAGCGGGGTCGAGTAGCCCGTGAGCTGGGGCGTCGCCTCGAGGATCCGCTGCGCGGTGGGGCCCTGCACGGCGACGAGGGCGATGCGCTCCGTCCAGTCCTCGACGGTGACGTCACCCTCGGACAGGTCGAGGAACCGATTGCGCCGGTCCGAGAAGGCGTCGGCCACGGCATCCCGGTTCCCCGCGTTCGCGACGACGATGAAGCGATCCGGGTGCTGGCAGTAGACGATGACGTCGTCGACGATGCCGCCCGACGGGTCGAGCACGAGGCTGTACTTGGCCTGGTCGTCGGAAAGGCCAGAGAGCCGCCCGGCGAGCGCGTAGTCGAGGAACGCGCCGGCCCCCGGACCCTCGACGACGAACTCGGCCATGTGCGAGATGTCGAAGAGACCCGCGGCCTCACGCACGGCGCGATGCTCGGCCAGGTCGGAGGTGTAGCGCACCGGCATGGCCCAGCCGCCGAAGTCGGTGAACGAGGCTCCGAGCGCCTCGTGCTGCTGCCGCAGCGGTGTGTAGCGGGGGTCTGTCATCGAGTTCTCCCGGTCGTCGACGGGCGGACGCCGGGAATCGGCGGTCCGAGGAACTCCCCCTCTGTCATGGGCCTGAGAGCTTCGCCCCGGCATCCGGAGGGATGGCGGGGCTTTCACCGTCGGCGGGTGCACGAGGCACCGCTTTTCAGAGCGGCCGGACGTGGGCGGTACGCGGACCTGAGAGATTGACGGGGAGGCTTGCTCCTTCGGTGCCCGGCCGGAACCGGGGCTCTCCCGCACACGTCATGCGGCCTTCTTCAGTTGCGCGTACAGCATAACGGCACGAGGCGCCGGCGCGGGGAGCGGCGTCAGCTCGTGCAGGACCCCGACGAGACCGGGTTCTGCAACGAGGGTGCCGAGGCCGCGACGGGATCCAGTTCGGCCATCGTCATGGCGTAGCCGCGCGTGTCGTCGTTCTCGCCGCGCGCGAAGACGAGTCCGGCCACGACCCCGTCGGCCGTGAGGAGGGGGCCGCCGGAGTTGCCCGGCCGGACCGCGGCCTGGAGCGCGTAGATCTCACGCGGCGCGCCGCCTCGCGAATAGATGTCGGGGATGTCGACGGTCCCCACAGACAGGACGTCGGCGTTGATCTGCGAGAACGGCCCGCCGTAGGGGTAGCCCTGCACGACCGCCGCCGCGCCCGGCGCGAGCGTCGGGCCGAGCTGCAGCGGCGCCGCGCCCAGATCGTCGACGGCGATCACCGCGAGGTCCGCAGCGGCGTCGAACGCGACGATGCGCCCCTCGCGCGCTCCCGCACCCGGCACCTCGACGACCGGCGCATCCACGCCGGCCACCACGTGGGCGTTCGTGACCACGCGGTCGGGGGCGATGACGAACCCCGTGCCGGTGGAGCTCGTGCCGCACGCGTAGGCCGTGCCCGAGACTCGGACGACGGATGCCGCGGCCTGCGCCAGCTCGGGGTCTGCAAGGTCGATCGGGGGCTCGGTCGGGCGCGTCACGCCGCCGAGGAGGTCGCCGAACGTCGGCAGCGCATCGTCGAGGACGACGGAGCGCAGCTGCGCCAGACCCGCCGCGACGGGGGGCGGAGTGAGCCGGTCGATCGTCCGGAGCACCTGGGAGGAAGCGATCGCCGGAGCGAGGATGGGTCCGCCGGTCACGGCGATGCTCGAGCCCACGAGCGAGATGGCGAGCGCCGCGACGATGACGCTCGCGACGGCCCCGAGGATCCTGTCGACGACCCGCAGCGATGTGCGATCGACGCCTCGGCGGAGTGCCGCGCCGATGGCGCCTCCCGCCGCACCGCCGAGCCCCAGCAGGAGCAGCACGAGAACGACCACGACGACGGGGCGCCACTGCTGCCATGGCCACGCATCGTTCACGATCGGCGCGATCCAGTACGCCGCGATGCCGCCGGCGACGAGCCCGACGAGAGCGCCCGCGCTCGCGACGAGCCCGCGGTGCGCGCCCACGACGAGGGCGACCAGCAGCACCGCGACGAGCACGACGTCGACCACGATCACGGCACTTCCCTCCCCTCGGCGCGCTGCGAGGAAAGGCTACGCGGCCTTTCTGGGCCGGAACTGCGTCACCGCGCCGTGGCGCGGTTTGGCGTTCTGGTCGGAATGACTCTAAGATGATTTGCGTTAGTTAGAGTCAACATGACACAAACAGTCTTCACTCCCGCAGACGCCGCGACGCGAACCGCCGCGGACGATGTCACGCGCGTCGCCGTCTCGACCGTGATCTTCAGCCTGCGCCGCGAGCCCGGGCACGAGACCCCGTCGCTCGCTCTCCCGCTCGTGCGCCGCACGCGCGACCCCTACGAGGGTCTGTGGGCGCTTCCCGGCGGCTGGCTCGACATCCGCGAGAGCCTGGATGCCGCGGCATCCCGAACCCTCGCCGAGACGACCGGGCTCGCACCCAGCTATCTCGAGCAGCTCTACGCCTTCGGCGCGGTCGAGCGATCGACGAGCCGGGTCGTCTCGATCGTCTACTGGGCCCTCCTCCGCACCGACGAGGTGCGTGCCGACGACGCGCTCGAGAACGTGGCGTGGTTCGATGCGGCATCCCTCCCCCGCCTCGCCTTCGACCACAACGACATCGTCGACTACGCCCTGTGGCGCCTGCGCAACAAGGTCGGCTACAGCCGCATCGCGCACGGACTCCTCGCGGACGAGTTCACGCTCGCCGAGCTGCGCGAGGTGTACGAGTCGATCCTCGACCGGCGCCTCGACCCCGCCAACTTCCGCCGTCAGGTGGAAGGATCCGGCACCCTCATCCCCACCGATCGCTTCCGCACGGGCAGCCACCGCCCGGCGCGGCTGTACCGCTACAACCAGGACGTCGAGCTGGCCGACCGCGGCCCCCTCGCCGCCCGCACCTGAATCGAGTACGACATGCCCGCTGTCAACATCACGCTTCAGCCTCGCCCCATCGACCCGTCGGTCGACCACGAGATCCAGGCGATCGTCGCCGGAGCCTCCGCCGGTGAGACATGCAACACCGATCTCGCCGCCGGTCCGTGGAACTTCGACGTGCGCCCCGGCTATGGCCCCGGCGCCTCCATGGGCGACGTCATCCCGACGGGCTCCCCTCGGCAGGGCGAGCTTCCGCAGGAGTACCGGGATGCCTCTGCGGAGGAGCTCGACGCCCGCGTGCGCGCCGCCAAGGCGGCGCTGGGCGACCGCGTCGTCATCCTCGGCCACTTCTACCAGCGCGAAGAGGTCGTGCAGCACGCCGATTACGTCGGCGACTCGTTCCAGCTGGCCAATGCCGCCCTCGAGCACCCTGAGGCCGAGGCGATCGTGTTCTGCGGCGTCCACTTCATGGCCGAGACGGCCGATCTGCTGTCCCGGCCGGAGCAGGCCGTCATCCTCCCCAACCTGGCCGCCGGCTGCTCCATGGCCGACATGGCCGACATCGATCAGGTGGAGGAGTGCTGGGAGCAGCTCGAAGACGTCTACGGCGACATGGCGGCCACCGATGCCGACGGCCTCGTCCCGGTGATCCCCGTGACGTACATGAACTCGTCGGCCGCGATCAAGGGCTTCGTCGGGCGCCACGGCGGCATCGTGTGCACGTCGTCGAACGCGCGGACCGTCCTGGAGTGGGCCTTCCAGCGCGGACGCCGCGTGCTCTTCTTCCCCGACCAGCACCTCGGCCGGAACACGGCGAAGGCGATGGGCGTGCCGCTCGAGCAGATGCCGATGTGGAACCCGAACAAGCCGTTCGGCGGCTCATCCCCGGCCGAGCTGGCGGACGCCCGCGTCATCCTCTGGCACGGGTTCTGCTCGGTGCACCGGCGCTTCTCGGTCGACCAGATCGAGAAGGCGCGGGCGGAGCACCCCGGCGTGCGCGTCATCGTGCACCCGGAGTGCCCGATGGCGGTCGTCGACGCCGCAGACGAGTCGGGCTCGACCGACTACATCCGCCGGGCGATCGAGGCGGCGACCGAGCCGACGACGTTCGCGATCGGCACCGAGGTGAACCTCGTGCAGCGCCTGGCCGCCGACAACCCGCAGCACACGATCTTCTGCCTCGACCCCGTGGTCTGCCCGTGCTCCACCATGTACCGCATCCACCCCGGCTACCTCGCCTGGGTGCTCGAGGGGCTCGTGGCCGGCGAGGTGCTCAACCGCATCACCGTGCCGGCCGACGTCGCCGACCCGGCTCGCCTCGCGCTCGAGCGGATGCTCGCTGCCAAGCCGCCGGCCGCGCCCGCGGCGGACTGGGAGAACGCCTCATGACCACTCCGGAGGTGCTCGTCGTCGGGAGCGGCATCGCCGGGCTCATCACCGCGCTGCACGCCGTTGAGCACGGCTGTCGCGTCACGCTCGTCACGAAGGACGTGCTGGAGCACGCCAACACCCGCTACGCGCAGGGCGGGATCGCCGGCGTCATGTTCGCGGACGACCGCGTCGAGGACCACATCCGCGACACGATGACCGCCGGCGCAGGGATCAACGACCCCGCGGCGGTGCGCGTGCTCGCGCAAGAGGGTCCGTCGCGGATTCGCGAGCTCGTCGAGCTGGGCGTCGCCTTCGACCGCGATGCGTCCGGCGACTTCGTGAAGGGCCTCGAGGCGGCACACTCCTATCCGCGCATCCTGCATTCGGGAGGGGACGCCACGGGGACGGCGATCGAGAAGGCGCTCGTGGCGCGGCTGCGCGCGAGCGACGTCGCGGTGATCGAGCACGCGTTCCTCATCGATCTCGTCGTCCGCGACGGACGCGCACGTGGAGTGGAGCTCCTCATCGGCGACGCGCCGGAGGTGCGGGGGCGCCGCCAGACGCTGACCGCCGACGCCGTCGTCCTCGCGACCGGCGGAGCGGGCGAGCTCTACGCGCACACGACGAACCCGCCCGTGGCCACCGGCGACGGGATCGCCGCCGCGATCCGCGCCGGCGTCGAGGTGAGCGACATGGAGTTCTTCCAGTTCCACCCGACGATCATCGGCGTGGGCGATGCCTTCCTCGTCTCGGAGGCCGTGCGCGGTGAGGGCGCGACCCTCATCGACGAGCACGGCCGCCGCTTCGCCTTCGACGCGCACCCCGACGGCGAGCTCGCGCCGCGTGACGTCGTCGCCCGGGCGATCGCACATCAGATGGAGCTGCAGCACGGCCGCCCGGTCTTCCTCGACGCGACGCATCTGCGCCCGACGTACGAGGAGCGGGCGTCGTTCCTCGCGAATCGGTTCCCCACGATCGACGCCGCGGTGCGCGAGCGCGGGCTCGACTGGGCCCGCGAGCCCATTCCCGTGACGCCGGCCGCGCACTACCTGATGGGCGGCGTCTCGACCGACCTCTTCGGGCGCACGTCGCTGCCGGGCCTCTACGCCGTGGGCGAGGTCGCCCGCACGGGCGTCCACGGGGCGAATCGCCTCGCGTCGAACTCTCTCCTCGAGGGAGCCGTTTTCGGCGCTCGCGCCGGCGACGTGATCGCTCAGGATGCCGCGTCCCGGGCGTGGCCCGTCACGCCGGCGGTCGCCGAGCCGGCCACGGTCGCCCAGCGCCCCCCGATCCCTGAGCATGTCGAAGGGTCGAACCCCGACCGCCCCGTCCCGCCCTTCTCACGCCGCGCACTCCAGCTCCTCCTGTGGGAGGACGCCGGCCTCGTCCGCGACGAAGCAGGCCTCGCGCACGCGGCATCCGTCCTCGCAGCCTGGCGGAGCGATGCGCGCACGCCCCGCACCGAGGCGGAGTTCGAGGACGAGAACCTCCTCGTCGTCGCCGAGCGCGTCGTCGCCGCGGCCCTCAGCAGGAGGGAATCCGTCGGCGCGCACTACCGGCGCGACGATGCCGAGGCATCCGTCCCCTCCGCGGCCGGTGCCCTTGCGGCGGAGGTCGCCTGATGCTCACACCTGCAGCGATCGACCGGACCGTCGCGGCGGCGCTCGAAGAGGATGCCCCCTGGGGAGACCTCACGAGCGAGTTCCTGATCCCCGAGGACGCGTCGGCGCGCGCCGACCTCGTCGCACGTGAAGGTGGTGTCTTCAGCGGGGGCGCGGTGTTCGAGGCGTCCTTCCGGCTCACCGATCCGCGGGTCGAGGTGCAGCTCGTGGTCGAGGACGGCGAGTGGTTCGAAGAGGGTGCGGTGCTCGCGGTGGTGACCGGCCCTGCCCGCTCGGTGCTCACCGCCGAGCGGATCGGGCTCAACTTCGTGCAGCGCATGTCGGGCATCGCGACGCTCACGGGCCGGTACGTCGCCGAGGTCGCGCACACGAAGGCCCGTATCGCCGACACGCGCAAGACGACCCCGGGGCTTCGCGCGTTCGAGCGGCACGCCGTCGTCAACGGCGGGGGCCACAACCACCGCTTCTCGCTCTCGGATGCGGTCATGGCGAAGGACAACCACCTGGCCGTCCTCGCGCAGAAGCACGCGTCGGTGACCGAGGCGCTCCGCGCAGCGAAGTCGCGCCTCCCCCACACCACCCACATCGAGGTCGAGGTCGACCGCCTCGAACAGATCGAGCCCGTCCTCGCCGCCGGCATCGGCACGATCATGCTCGACAACTTCTCGCTCGACGACCTGCGCCGCGGGGTCGAGGTCGTCGCGGGACGCGCGACGGTCGAGGCATCCGGCGGGGTCTCTCTCGACACCGTGCGCGCGATCGCCGAGACCGGCGTCGACGTCATCTCGGTCGGCGCGCTCACGCACTCCGCGCGCGCGCTCGACCTGGGGCTCGACGTCCGCATCGAGGTCAGCGGGGCCTGAGCCGTGTCGATGCTGTACTTCGACAACGCCGCGACGACCCCCGTCCGGCCCGAGGTGCTGGACGCCATGATGCCGTACCTCACGCGCTGGTACGGCAACCCGTCGAGCCACCACACGGTGGGCGAGGCCGCCGCCGAGGCACTCGCCGATGCGCGGCGCCGCATCGCTCGCGTGCTCGGGATGCGCGCGAGCGACATCGTCTTCACGTCCGGGGGCACGGAGGCCAACAACCTCGCGATCAAGGGCATCGCGATAGCTGCGCAGCTGCAGCGGGACGCGGAGCGATTCGTCACGACGCCCATCGAGCACGAGTCGATCCTCGAATCGGGCGACTACCTCGCCCGCATCCACGGCTTCGAGGTCACGCATCTGCCGGTCGATCGATTCGGACGGGTGTCGACGGATGCCGTCGCCTCGGCCCTCCGCGACGACACGGCGCTCGTCAGCATCGGCTACGCCAACAACGAGATCGGGACGGTCCAGGACATCGCGGCGATCGCCGAGGTGACGCGGAGCCGAGGCATCCCGCTGCACATCGACGCCGTCCAGGCCGCCGGGTGGCTGCCGCTCTCGGCGGCCGACCTCGGCGTCGACGCGATCTCGATCGCGGGGCACAAGCTCGGGGCACCCAAGGGCACGGGCGTGCTCGGCGTGCGCGGGAGGATCCCGCTCGAGCCGCTCATGCACGGGGGCGGCCAGGAGCGCGGCCGCCGCAGCGGCACGGAGGACGTCGCCGGCGCCGTCGGCCTCGCTACCGCGCTGGATCTCGCCGAGGCCGAGCGCGAGGAGTCCGCGGCACGCGTCGGCGCTCTTCGAGATGCCTTCGTCACCCGGGTGCTCGCCGGTGTGCCGACCGCCCGGCTCACGGGCGACCCCGTGCATCGGCTGCCGGGAACGGCGAGCTTCACCTTCGAGGGGACGAGCGGCGAGGCTGTGCTGCTCGAGCTGGAGCGTCGCGGGGTCGTCTCGTCGAGCGGGTCGGCGTGCGCTGCCGGAAGCGACGAGCCGTCGCACGTCCTCGTCGCTATGGGCATCTCTCCCGAGGTCGCGCAGACGGCCGTGCGGTTCACGTTTCCACATGCGCTGAGCGGGTCGCTGGACGCCGTCGCCGCGGCGGTCGAGGCATCCGTCGCCGCTGTACGATCGGGCGGGTGAGCCACCCGAGCGACCGCGCGGCGGTCACGATCATCGTGCCCGGCTACGAGGTGGCGGCGTATGCCGAAGAGGCGCTCGACTCGCTGCGCGCGCAGACGCGCGACGACTGGGCGGCGATCCTCGTCGACGACGCATCGACGGACGGAACCGCCGAGATCTTCGCGGATGCCGCCGCCGATGACCCTCGCTTCCGACTCGTGCGCCACGACATCCGTCAGGGACTCGCGGCGGCGCGCAACACGGGGCTCGACCTCGTCGAGACGCCGCTCGTGGGCTTCCTCGACGCCGACGACCTCTTCACGCCGACGGCGCTCGAGCGGCTGGTCGGGACGCTCGACGAGACGGGGAGCGACTTCGCGCTCGGTGCCTACGTGCGGCTCCGGCCCGACAGGAACGGCGGCTACACGACGGGGATCGTCCAGCCGTGGGTCGCCGCCGCCACCGACCCCGAGCGCCGCGCCACGAACATCGACGCGCACCCCGCGGCATCCGCCAACATCGTCGCGTGGTCGAAGGTGAGCCGTGTCGAGTTCTGGCGTCGTGCGGGCCTCCGGTTCCCGGTGGGCCGGCTGTACGAGGACCAGGTCGTCGCGCAGCGCATGTACGCCGCCGCGCGGGCCTTCGACGTCGTGCCCGACGTGCTCGTGCACTGGCGGGAGCGCGCCGACGGCACGTCCATCACGCAGCGCAAGGATGCTGTTCTCGTGCTGCGCGACTACCTCGACGGCATGGCCGGGGGAATCGCCGAGCTCGAGGGCGCGGGGCACGCCGCCGCAGTCCAGGAACGTGTGCGACTCATCCTCGCGATGGACCTTCCCCCGCTCGTGCGCATCGCGCAGGAGCACCCGGACGACGCCTACCGCCGCGCTCTCGGCGCGTTCACGCGCGACCTGTGGGCGCGCGGCGGCGCCGTGGCTCCTCTCGACGACGAGTCCGCCCATCTCGCCGCCGCAGCCCAGCTGTGGTGATCGGGCCGAGCTCGCGAGACGAGGAGTAATCCCGGGTCGAGGGGGTGGGGGCCGATCGTCCTCGTTCCGAGAGAAATCCTCATCCCCGGAGGACGGCGAGGGCGGCGAGGACGGCGCCCGGCGTCAGTGCGGGCCGGAGTCGGGCCAGGAGCGCCCCGCGGGGGCCTGGTCGAGCACCTGCACCTGCGCCGGCGCCGTGGCCGCGATCACGGCCTCGACCGGAGTGTCGGGGGCGCGATCGGCGCGGCGATCGGGGTGGTCGGCGTGGGCTTCGGCGGCCTCGGTCTCGAGGATCCGGGATGCCGCGAGCTGCTGCGCCGCGAGCTCGGCGTAAAGGCCGTCCCGGGCGATGAGCTCGGCGTGGGTGCCCGACTCGACGATGCGCCCCGCGTCGACGACGTGGATGACGTCGGCCCCGATCACGGTCGAGAGCCGATGCGCGATCGAGAGCGTCGTGCGGCCGCGGGCCGCGGCATCCAGTGCCTCCTGCACGACGCGCTCCGACACGGTGTCGAGCGCCGACGTCGCCTCATCCAGGAGCAGCACGGGCGGATCTTTCAGGAGCACCCGCGCGATGGCGATGCGCTGCTTCTCGCCGCCGGAGAGCCGGTAGCCCCGCTCCCCCACGACCGTGTCGTACCCGTTCTCGAAGTTCGTGATGATGTGGTGGATGTTGGCGGCGCGGCACGCGGCCTCGAGCTCGGCATCCGTCGCCTCCGGCTTCGCGTAGCGGAGGTTCTCGCGGATCGTGGCGTGGAAGAGGTAGGTCTCCTGCGACACGATGCCGACGTTGTCGATGATGGACTCGCCGGTGAGGTCGCGCACGTCGGCGCCCGCGAAGAGCACGGACCCGCCGGATGCCTCGTACATGCGCGGCGTGAGGTAGAGCACCGTCGTCTTGCCGGCGCCGGACGGACCGACGAACGCGACGTGCTCGCCCGGGTCGGCCGTGAACGAGATGCCGTCGAGCGTCGGACGGGCGTCGGGCGCGGCATCCGGATACCGGAAGACCACGTCGCGGAACTCGATGCGTCCGACAGGGCCCGGCGCCTCGGACACCGACACGGCACCCGGGCGGTCACTGATCGCCGGAGCGAGGTCGAGATACTCGAAGATGCGCGCGAACAGGGCGGCCGACGTCTGCAGATCGAGCGCGACGCGCATGAGCCCCATGAGCGGCATGAGCAGCCGCGCCTGCACCGTCGTGAACGCGACGATCGTGCCCGCCGTGATGGTGGAGTCGACGCTGCCGGTGATGAGGTAGCCGGACACGAGGTAGATGACCGCGGGAACCGACGACATGATGACCTGCACGACGGCGAAGAAGCCCTGGCCGCTCATGGCGCGACGCACCTGCAGTCGCACCTGGTTGCGGTTCTCATCCTGGTAGCGCGCCGACTCGGTGCGCTGCCGGTTGAACGACTTCGAGAGCAGGATGCCCGAGACGCTCAGCGTCTCCTGCGTGATCGCGGAGAGCTCCGACAGCGACTCCTGCGTCTCCCCCGCGATGCGGGCGCGGACCTGGCCCACGCGCCGTTGGACGAGGATCAGCAGCGGCATGAGGAAGACGGCGATCAGGGTGAGCCGCCAGTCGATGATGATCATCGCGATGAGCGAGGCGATGACCGTGACGAGGTTGCCGAGGATGCTCGTGACCGTGTTGGTCAGCACGCCCGAGACTCCGCCGACATCGTTCTGCAGGCGGGATTGGATGACGCCGGTCTTGGTGCGCGTGAAGAACGCGAGCTCCATCGCCTGGAGATGGTCGAAGAGCTTGACGCGCAGGTCGCCGGTGACGCTGTTGCCGATCGTGGCGGTGTAGTACGTCTGCACGACGCCGAGCGCGGCCGACAGCAGGAAGAGCCCGATCATCGCGAGCACGAGCCGGATGAGGAGGGGGATGTCGGGCGGCGCTCCGTCGACCGGGAAGAGGGCGTCGTCGAAGATGCGCTGCACGAGGAGCGGCGGCACGACGGCGATCGCGGCACCCGCGACCACCAGGAAGCCGGTGAACGCGAGTCGTCCGCGGTAGGGGTGGAAGAGCCCGACGACGCGGGCTCCGAGATCGGGGATCTTCGGCGCCTCGGCGTTGAGCTTTCGCTGCGCCTCGATGTCGACGCCGCGGAAGGTGGCGCCCCCTGCTCCGCCCCCGCCACGACCCATGCTCATGCGCGAAAGCCTAATCAGCGCCAGGGACGTCGGGGCTACGCTGGACATATGACCTCGATCCCCGAGCAGCCCGACGGACCCGATCTCGACGCGCTCCGCAAGGACATCGACGAGCTGAAGAACACGCCGACCGAGGCGCTCATCGAGCCCGAGCCCGCCGAGCTGCTGCAGAACGAGCCGGAGCCCGAGCGGACGGATGCGATCGGCTCGGAGAAGTGGGACGAGCCCGGCGACGAGGAGCGCACCGAGGTCTGACGCGCCCGGGGCGCGACCTCAGCCCAGGTCGACCACGAGGTTGATGACGGTCGCGATGATCACCGTCGCGAAGAGGTACGCGAGCGCCGATTGGGCGAGGACGATCCGGCGCAGCTGATTCGTCCGCAGGTTGGTGTCGCCGATCTGATAGGTCATGCCGAGCGTGAGCGCGATGTACGCGAAGTCGCTGTACATCGGGTCCTCGGTCTGGTTGAAGTCGATGCCTCCGACGGGGTCCGAGTAGTACTCGGCCGCCAGACGGAGCATGTAGTCGGTCTGGATCAGAAACCAGGATGCCGCGACCGCCACGACGGCCAGGCCCGCGAGGATCCACGACTCGATCTCGGAGACGTTCCGCGTCTGGATGAGGACGGCGGCCACGGCGAAGAGGCTCGCGAGGCTGCCGACGAGGGCGATGACGCGTGCCGTGCTGCGCCCGGGATCCTCGGCTCGCGCATGCGTGCGGGTCTGCGCGGCATCCATCCGCCACGCCATCGTGAACGCCCACAGCCCCGCGACGAGGGAGGTCGCGGCCCATCCCGCGAGAATCCCGACCCACACATCCGCTACGATCGACAGCCACACCCCCACCACGAGGCCCACGGCGACAGCCGCCATTCCGCGCGGTATGACCGTCGAATGCGTGGGGATCGAAGCGTCCATAACCGAATGTTGACATCCCGCCGGGGAATGGGATGTCCGACGTGGCCGTTAGCGTTCTTCGTGCACCACCTCCGGTGGTCGCCTTCCCCCCGCCCAGAGCTCTGAGGAGACGACCCATGGCTGCAACCGACACTTCGTCCTCCACCGGAAGCGTCCGAGCCGTCGCGCCGTCCTCGGGCGTGCTGCGGCCCGAAGAGAGCCGGGTCATCTGGCTTCTCCTTGCGGCGGCCTTCGTGGCGATCCTCAATGAGACCACGATGGGCGTGGCGATCCCGCACCTCATCACCGACCTCGGCATCACGGCGCTGCAGGCGCAGTGGCTCACCACGGCGTTCATGCTGACGATGGCCGTCGTCATCCCGATCACGGGCTTCCTGCTGCGCCGCTTCACGACGCGTCAGATGTACATCGCGGCGATGAGCCTCTTCTCGCTCGGCACGCTGATCGCACTTCTGTCGCCGGGCTACCCGCTTCTCGTGGTGGCCCGTGTGGTGCAGGCATCCGGGACGGCGATCATGATGCCGCTCCTCATGACCACCCTCATGACGGTCGTGCCGCCGAATCAGCGTGGCCGGATGATGGGGCGCGTGAGCGTCGTGATCTCGCTCGCTCCGGCGATCGGGCCCACGCTCTCCGGCTTCCTCCTCGACACCCTGAGCTGGCGCTGGATCTTCGGCATCGTCCTGCCGATCGCGCTCGTGGCGCTCGCGATCGGCGCGCGCTGGATCCACAACCTCGGCGAGACGACGCGCGCACCCATCGATGTCCTGTCGGTCGTGCTCTCGGCGTTCGGCTTCGGCGGTCTCGTCTACGGGCTGAGCCAGATCGGCGGCACGGCGGCGCACACGGACACGGCGGCCGAGGCCGCGGCGGGCACGGTCTCGAGAGTCTCGCTCATCGTGGCGCTGTCGGTCGGGGTCATCGCACTCGGGCTGTTCATCTGGCGACAGCTGCGGCTGCAGAGGACCGACGACGCACTGCTCGACCTGCGGGTCTTCCGCTCGGCCAACTTCTCGCTGTCGATCGGCCAGATGGGACTCCTGTCGGTGTCGTTCTTCGGCGTCATCACCGTCGTGCCGCTCTTCCTCCAGAACACGCTCGGTGTGTCCGCCCTCCAGACCGGGCTCGTCGCCCTGCCGGGTGCGTTGATCATGGGACTCACCGGACCGATCATCGGCCGCATCTACGACCGCTGGGGCACCCGCGTGCTCCTCATCCCCGGCACGTTCCTCGCCAGCGGGATGCTGTGGTTCTACACGACCTTCGACGAGACGACGTCGATCTGGACGGTCGCGGTATCCCAGACGCTCCTCTCGCTGGGGCTCGCGCTCTCGTTCACGCCGCTGTTCACGGCATCCCTCGCGTCGCTGCAGCCCAAGTTCTACTCGTACGGTTCGGCCATCGTCGGAACCGTCCAGCAGGTCGCAGGCGCCGCCGGCATCGCGCTGATGGTCGCGATCCTGTCGGCGTCCCAGGCCTCCGCCGCCGAGGCGGGCGCGTCCGACGCCGTCGCGGGCGCCGCCGGCGCGCACGCCGCGTTCCTCGTCGCCGCGATCGTGTCGCTTCCCCTTCTGGTCGGCGCCTTCCTGATCCGCAAGCCTGCCGATCAGCCGATGGGCGCGCCCGCCGGGCACTGATCCTCGGCAGCCACCGCGGCGTCCGTCCCCCGGGACGGGCGCCGCGGTGGCATGCTGGGCACTGGCCGACGCCCGCGACGCCGGCTCGCAGGAAGGAGCCGCCCATGATCGTCACGCCGCCGCCCCTCGAGGGCGCCGAGGGTCACGTCGCCGAGATGTACGACGCGGATCTGGCATCGGACGGGTTCGTCTTCAGCCACACGCGGGCCATGGCCGTCAACCCCGAGGCGCACACGGCGTTCGAGGCCCTCATCCGAGCGGTCGTCCCGTCGATCGGGGTGCGCAACTACGAGCTCGCGACACTCGCCGCGGCCCGCGCCATCCGTTCTCCGCACTGCCTCCTCATGCACGGACGGAAGACGCTGCGCGCGGGCGCGATGGACGAGGAGCAGCTCGAGCGCGTGGCGCGCGACTACACCGAGGCGGGACTCGGCGACGCGGACGTCGCTGTCATGCGCTTCGCGGAGCGTCTGTCGACGGATGCCGCATCCATGACCGATGCCGACTCGCAGGAATTGCGCGACGTCGGCTTTACGGACCGGCAGATCGTCGACATCGCGCTGGCCGCGGCCGCTCGCAACTACTACAGCCGTGCTCTTCAGGCCCTCGCGGTGCCGGTGGAGGACGTGCCCGGACTCAGCCCTGAACTGGCCGAGGCGCTGCTCTCGCCCGTCGAAGGGGGTTGAGCGCGGGGAATGTCGTCAGTCGATGCTGCAGGAGCCGCCGCCGCAGCACGAGGACGCGTTCGCCTCGACGACCGTCAGCAGGTTCTTCTCGTCCGCGATCGGCTGGAGCGTCGGGACAGGCAGGTTCGAGGTGGCCATGCGGACGATCCTAACCCGGTCCCGCGGGCGCGGGGCTCGGCCCCGGTAGGCGATCCCCGCCGAGAGCGCAAGCCCCGCGCGGTCTGTGCGACCGCTTCTTAGCGTGGACGCCCCGGCTGTTCCGCCGGCCCGAGCGAAGGGAACTCCATGAGCAGACTCGACGGCAAGCGTGTCGCATTCCTCCTGACCGACGGATTCGAAGACAGCGAACTGACCTCTCCCTGGCAGGCGGTGACGGATGCCGGTGCCACCGCGTCGCTCGTCTCGCCGGCCGACGGCTCGATCACCGGCAAGAACGGGCATGAGCAGGACGTCGACGTCTCGGTCGGCGACGCCGACCCCTCGGAGTACGACGCCCTCGTCCTGCCGGGAGGCGTCGTCAACGCCGACGCGATCCGGATGGACGAGGCATCCATCGCGTTCGCCCGCTCGTTCTTCGAGCAGCACAAGCCCGTCGGCGTCATCTGCCACGGCCCCTGGCTGCTCATCGAGGCGGGCGTCGTCGACGGCCGGACCATCACGAGCTGGCCGAGCCTCAAAACCGACCTCGAGAACGCGGGCGCGGACTGGGTCGACGAAGAGGTCGTCGTCGACGAGGGGCTCGTCTCGAGCCGCAAGCCCGACGACCTCCCCGCCTTCAACGCGAAGGTCGTCGAAGAGATCGCCGAGGGCGCGCACGTCGGTCAGACCGCCTGACGGCCACAGCGCGGAGGCGGGGTCGGCAGCGCGGCCCCGCCTTCGTCATGCGCGCCTACGCTGGGCGCGATGAACGATTTCGCGACAGCGCGCTGGTGCCGCAGTCGACGTGACGGGGCGGTGTGCACGCGCCCCGCGGGGCACGCCGGGCTTCACAACCGGATGGGCACGGGCCAGATGTGGTCGGATCGAGAAGCCGACCCGGCAGCGTGCCCGGGCTCGGGGGCGTCGGCGACCGCGGCGCCGAATCTCGCGGACGGCTTCCCCGACAGCCGAGCCCTGTGCGAAGTCTGTCTCGATTTCGTGCCGCTGACGGATGCCGGCGCCCTCGAACCGCACGATGCCTTTCGCGGCGCGCGCACTCCCGGCGAAGCGGCCGACCGGGCCGAATGGTTCAACTCGTTCGGCTGGACTCGCTGATGCGCGCCGATCAGAGCTCGACGCCGCCGGTCTGACACGTCGGGCAGTATTCGGCGGTCGTGCTGCCGAACTTGAACTCGCGGATCGTGTCGCCGCACACGGGGCACGCCTCACCCGCGCGTCCGTGCGCGCGCATGGCCGCGACCTTCGCCGCCTTCAGCTGGTCGATCGGGATGCCACGGCGAGCCTCGATCGCACCCCGCACGGTCTCGATCGTCCGGACGTAGACCCGATCCAGCGCATCGCCGTCGAGCGCAGCGGCGTGGGCGACCGGCGAGACTTTCGCAGCGTGGAGTATCTCGTCCGAGTAGGCGTTGCCGATGCCCGAGAGCGACTCCTGCTCCTGGAGGATCGCCTTGATCTGCTTGCGGCGCCCGCGTACGGCCTTGTCGAAGTCGCGCCGGTCGAAGTCGGCGCTCGCCGGGTCGGGGCCGAGCTTGGCGACAGCGGCCACTTCGGTCGGATCGTCGACGACCGAGAGACCCAGGCTCACCCAGTCGCCGGCATCCGTCGTCTCGAGGACCGCGCCGTCGTCGAAGGCGAACGTCGCGAGCGTGGGCGGCGCCTCCGCATCGGGCTCGCCTGTGTCGCCGGGTTCGCGCAGGCGGATCCAGCCGTGACGGCCGAGCGTCACGACGAGGTGCTGATCGCCGAGCCGCAGGTCGACGTGCTTGCCGAAGCGCTCGGCACCCGCCACCTGGGCACCCGCGAGCGACTCGGGCGAGCGCCCGCGCGTCTTGACCGTGCGGAACTCGATGACGTCGACATCCTGCAGGGTGCGGCCCGACAGGCGATCGGCGAGGAACTCGGCGAGCACCTGCACCTCTGGAGACTCCGGCATAGCGTCATCCTCCCACTTGGAACGGACACCCGAGCCGCCGCGCCGTGGACCCCGCGCAGTCAGTCCTCCGGGGCGACGGTCGCGAGTGTCTGCCCGCGCAACACCTGGTCCCCCACCCCGACGTGGAGCGACACGATGCCGGCGATCGCGGCCTTGACGACGTGCTCCATCTTCATCGCCTCCACCACGGCCACGGCGTCGCCTGCCTCAACCCGTGCGCCGTCCGCCACGGGCACCATGACGACGGTGCCCGGCATCGGCGAGTCGAGGTGCGGCTTCTCGTCGGCGCCGTCGCCGGCGCCGTGCTCGTTATCCTCGATCCGGATCCTGAAGGTCGCGCCGTCGCGCGTGAGCTCGACCTCCCCCTCTGAAGCGAGCGCCGGGAACGACCTGGCCACCCCGTCGAGGACGACCTGCGCCCGGTCACCGAGCCGCACCCCGGCCGAACGCCGGTCAGCGCTGTCGACCGAGACCTGAAGCGCCTCGCCCGTGCCCCAGATCCGCACGACGGCACGCTCCCCGCGTTCCTCGCGGAGCCCGTAGACGCGGGGCGCGGCCGGGCCGAGCCTCCACCCGTCGAGGCGATGCCAGGGGCCGGTCGGCCGGCCAGCGCTCGCGGCCGCATCAAGCAGGAGCGCCGCTTCGGCCCAGGCCGAGGCATCCGTCTTCGCGAAGGCGAGACCGTCGAGCTCCCGAGCGATGAGACCCGTGTCGAGGTCGCCCGCGGCGACGGCCGGCAGCTCCAGCAGGAGCCGCAGAAACTCGACGTTCGTCGTGACACCGAACACGGCGGTCTCGTCGAGCGCCCGCACGAGGCGGCGGCGGGCCTCGTCGCGCTCCGGTCCCCACGCGATGATCTTGGCGAGCATGGGGTCGTAGTCACTCGAGACGTCCAGGCCGTCCTCGAGCGCGGTGTCGACGCGGATGCCCTCGCCCGAGGGGTGCCGCACCGCGGCGACGCGTCCCCCGGTGGGAAGAAAGCCCGCCTGAGGGTCCTCCGCATAGACGCGAGCCTCGATGCTGTGCCCGTTCAGGCGCACATCGTCCTGGCCGAACGTCAGCGGCTCGCCGGAGGCGACGCGCAGCTGCTGCTCGACGAGGTCGACCCCCGTGACCTGCTCGGTGACGGGATGTTCGACCTGCAGACGGGTGTTCATCTCCATGAAGAAGAACTCGTCGGGCCGATCCGCCGACACGATGAACTCGACCGTCCCGGCGCCCAGATAGCCGACGGACCGAGCCGTCTCGCACGCGGCTTCGCCGATGCGAGCGCGGGTCGCGGCATCCAGGAGCGGAGACGGCGCCTCCTCGATGACCTTCTGGTGGCGGCGCTGCAGCGAGCACTCCCGCTCGCCGAGGTGCACGACCGCGCCGTGCGCATCGGCGAGGACCTGCACCTCGATGTGCCGGGGGTTCTGCACGTACCGCTCGAGGAAGAGCGTGTCGTCGCCGAAGCTCGCCGCCGCCTCGCGCCGCGCCGCCGCCAGAGCACGGGGCAGATCGTCGGCGGCTTCGACGACGTGCATCCCCTTGCCCCCGCCGCCCGCGGACGGCTTGATGAGCAGCGGGTAGCCGACGTCGTCGGATGCCGCGATCAGGTCGTCGTCGGTGAGTCCGGCCCGTGCGATGCCGGGAACCGTGGGCACACCGCGTTCCTGCACGGCGAGCTTGGCGGTGATCTTGTCGCCCATGACAGCGATCGCGTCGGGTCTGGGCCCGATGAAGACGATCCCGGCCTCGTCGCACGCACGCGCGAATGCGGCGTTCTCGGCGAGGAAGCCGTACCCCGGATGGATGGCCTGCGCCCCGGTCCGCCGGGCGGCATCGATGATGGCGGCGACGTGCAGATAGCTCTGCGCGGCGGCCGCAGGCCCGAGCCGCACCGCCTCATCGGCGAGGTGGACGTGGCGGGCCGAGGCATCCGCGTCCGAATAGACGGCCACCGAGCGGATGCCTAGCCGGCGCAGCGTCGCGATGATGCGGCACGCGATCTCGCCGCGGTTGGCGATGAGGACTGAATCGAACATCGTCCGCCTCACATCCGGAAGACGCCGTAGCCCGGCTGGCGCTGATCGGTCGCAGTTCCGGTCCAGGCCCGCATGCAGACGTCGAGGGCGAGTCCGAGGACGTCGCGGGTCTGGGCGGGCTCGATGATGCCGTCGTCCCAGAGGCGCGCGGTCGAATAGTAGGGGCTCCCCTGCTCCTCGTATTGCGCGCGGATGGGTGCCTGGAACTCCGCCTCCTCGTCGGCGCTCCACGAGCCGCCGGCGGCCTCGATCTGATCGCGGCGCACGGTCGAGAGGACGGACGCCGCCTGGGGGCCGCCCATGACCGAGACCCGCGCACCCGGCCAGAGCCACAGGAACCGCGGCGAGTACGCCCGCCCGCACATCGAGTAGGTGCCGGCGCCGAAGGATCCGCCGACGACCACGGTGAGCTTCGGCACCGATGCGCACGCGACGGCGTTCACCATCTTGGCGCCGTGCTTCGCGATGCCCCCCGACTCGTACTCGCGGCCCACCATGAAACCGGTGATGTTCTGCAGGAAGACGAGGGGGATGCCGCGCTGGTCGCAGAGCTCGATGAAATGCGCACCCTTGAGCGCTGACTCGGCGAACAGCACGCCGTTGTTGGCGAGGATGCCGACGCGGTGGCCATGCAGCCGCGCGAAGCCGGTGACGAGCGTCTCGCCCCACTCGCGCTTGAACTCGTGGAACGATCCCGCGTCGATGATCCGATCGATGATCTCGCGGGCGTCGTACGGGCTCGTGAGCTCGACGGGCACGACGTCGGCCAGTGTCTCGGGCTTGTGCGTCGGCGGTCGGGTCGCCTCCGGCTCGTACGGCAGTGGCGGCGAGGGCGGCAGCGTGGCGACGATGTCGCGCACGATCTGCAGCGCGTGCTCGTCGTTCTCGGCGAGGTGGTCGGTGACGCCTGAGACGCGCGTGTGCACGACCCCGCCGCCGAGATCCTCGGCCGTCACGACCTCACCGGTCGCCGCCTTCACGAGCGGCGGCCCACCGAGGAAGATCGTCCCCTGATTGCGGACGATGACGGTCTCGTCGCTCATCGCCGGCACGTAGGCACCTCCCGCCGTCGACGAGCCGAGCACCGCCGCGATCTGCGGGATGCCGTCGCGCGACATCCGCGCCTGGTTGTAGAAGATGCGGCCGAAGTGCTCCTTGTCGGGGAACACCTCATCCTGCATCGGCAGGAACGCGCCGCCCGAGTCGACGAGGTAGACGCACGGGAGCCGGTTCTCGGCCGCGATCTCCTGTGCGCGGAGGTGCTTCTTGACCGTGATCGGGTAGTACGTGCCGCCCTTCACGGTGGCGTCGTTCGCGACGACCATGACATGCCGGCCGTGAACGAGGCCGATGCCCGCGACGACACCCGCGGACGGCGCGTCGCCGCCGTAGAGGTCGTACCCGGCGAGCGGGGCGACCTCGAGGAAGGGGCTTCCCCGATCCAGCAGCAGATCCACCCGGTCCCGCGCGAGCAGCTTCCCGCGCTCGGTGTGCCGCACGCGCGCCTTCTCGGGGCCGCCGAGCGCCGCTTGAGCGCGCCGCTCGCGCAGCTCGTCCACCAGATCGCGATACGTCGGCTTCGTCGCCGTCGGCATCAGCCGCTCCTTCGGTTATTGACCATTAACCGAAATCAGGGTACACCGTCCCTGCGGGATGAGCGAGCGATGCGCCTCACCGCGTGCCCGCGACGACCGAGTCCTCATGCCACCGCGACGTGGAACTTGGGTCCGGGCCCGGCGTCGGCGGGCCGCTCGCCCGCCAGAATGGCGGGCAGCTCATCGAGCGACACGGTCGCGGCGATGAGCTTGCGCGGGTCGACCGAGCCCGACGCGTAGGCGGAGATCGTGCCGTCCAGGCCGGGCGAGGCGCTGAGGATCCCGGTGGCCGTCACATCGCGCAGCGCCAGCTCCCGCGTATCGAGCAGGCTGGGTGTGCCCGAGAGGCCGATGAACACGACTCTCCCACCCGGCTCGACCAGTTCGACCGCCCGCGCCGGCAGCTGAGGAGCGGTGGATGCCTCGATCACGGCGTCCCATCTGAGTCGGGGCAGCGAGGGCTCGGTCCACACCCCGTCGAACCCGAGTCCGCGCGCGAAGGCGAGCGAGCGCTCCTCCACCCCGACGAGGTGCACCTCCGCCCCGGCCGCCCGGGCGAAGAGTGCGCACAGCAGGCCGATGGTCCCAGGGCCGAGGATGAGCACGCGTTCGCCGCGGCGGAGGGCCGCGGCATCCGTCACCCGGAAGGCATTGCCGCCCGGCTCGACCATGGCGCCCATCGCATCGTCGACGGCGTCGGGCAGTCTGCGGAGGGCCCGAACCGGCACCGCGAGCTGCTCCGCCAGGGCACCCGGGCGACCTCCGCGGATCCCGATCTCGGTTCGGTCTGCGCAGACGTGCTGGCGCCCGCCGCGACACCGATGGCACACACCGCAGCCGAGCATCGTGTCGCCCGTCACCCTCGTCCCGATCCAGCCGGGGTCGACGCCGTCGCCGACGGCGCTCACCGTGCCCATCCACTCGTGTCCGATCCGCATCGGGAACGCGGCGTGCCCGGTATGCAGGTACTGCATCTCGCCCGTGTAGAACTCGACGTCGGTGCCGCAGATGCCGGCGCGGTGCACGTCGACCACCACTTCGCCCGGCACCGCTTCGGGCGGGGCGACATCCTGCACCTCGGCGTGGTTCGGACCGACGATGACGAGCGCCCTCATCGGCCGCTCCGGCGCGGGTCTGCCATGTCAGTGGGACTCACGAGCGACCTTCGATCCGGACGATCCGACGAGGAAGTCCAGGTCCGCTCCCCGGTCCGCCTGCAGGACGTGGTCGACGTAGAGCCGCTGCCAGCCTCGGCGCGGATTCGCATACCCGGCCACGGTCTGCGCGCTGGGGGTGCGGGCCTCGAGCTCGTCGGCGGGAACGTCGAGGTCGAGGCGGCCCGCGCGTACGTCCAGCGTGATCCAGTCCCCTGTCTGCACGAGAGCAAGCGGTCCGCCGGCGGCCGCCTCCGGTGTGACGTGCAGCACGACCGTGCCGTACGCGGTGCCCGACATGCGGCCGTCGCAGATGCGCACGACATCGCGCACGCCTCTCTCGAGCAGCTTCTTCGGCAACGGCATGTTCGCGACCTCGGGCATCCCCGGATAGCCCTTCGGGCCGCAGCCGCGCAGCACCATCACCGAGTTCTCGTCGATCTGGAGGTCGGGATCATCGATCCGGGCGTGGAAGTCCTCGATCGAGTCGAACACCACTGCTCGGCCGCGGTGCGCGAGCAGATGAGCGGATGCCGCGGCCGGCTTGATCAGCGCTCCGCCGGGTGCGAGCGATCCGCGCAGGACAGCTATGCCCGCCGCAGGCTGCAGAGGGCTCTCGCGCGGCGAGATGACGTCGGCGTCCCAGATCTGCGCGTCGTCGAGGTAGTCGACGAACGGTCTGCCGGTGACGGTCAGCGCGTCACCGTCGAGCAGGTCGCGCACCTCGCGCATGACGGCGAGGAATCCGCCGGCGCGATACAGGTCGTCCATCAGGTACAGGCCGGCGGGCTGGAGGTTGACGAGCAGCGGCACGTCCGCGCCGATGCGGTCGAAGTCGTCGATCGTGAGGTCGATGCCCAGCCGGCCTGCGATCGCCAGCAGGTGCACGACGGCGTTGGTGGATCCGCCGACCGCGGCGAGCGCGACGATCGCGTTGTGGAAGCTTCCAGCCGTGAGGAATGTCGACGGGCGCCGGTCTTCGGCGACGAGCTGCACCGACAGGGCTCCTGTCTCGTGCGCCGCTTCGAGCAGCCGCGCGTCGGGGGCGGGCGTGCCCGCGAGGCCCGGCAGGACGACGCCGAGCGCCTCGGCGACGAGCGCCATGGTCGAGGCCGTTCCCATCGTGTTGCAATGGCCCTTCGACCGGATCATCGACGACTCGCTCTTGAGGAACATCTCGTCGCTCAGCGTCCCCGCCCGCACCTCTTCGCTCAGCCGCCACACATCGGTGCCGCACCCCAGCGCTTCGTTGCGGAAGTGACCCGTCAGCATCGGGCCGCCGGGCACGACGACGGCAGGGAGATCGACGGATGCCGCGGCCATGAGCAGCGACGGGATGGTCTTGTCGCAGCCGCCGAGCAGCACGACGCCGTCGATGGGATTGGCCCGCAGCATCTCTTCCGTCGCCATCGCGGCCATGTTGCGCCACAGCATCGCCGTCGGGCGCACCTGCGTCTCGCCGAGCGACACCACCGGAAGCTCGAGGGGGATGCCGCCCGCCTCGTAGATCCCGTTCTTCACCGACTGGGCGACTTCGGCGAGGTGGGCGTTGCACGGCGTGAGATCCGAGGCCGTGTTCGCGATCGCGATGTGCGGACGACCGTCGAATGCGTGGGCCGGGATGCCGCGTCGCATCCACGCTCGATGGATATACGAGTTCCGATCATCGCCGAAGTACCACTCAGCGCTTCGGGTCATCGCCGACCCCCCTTCATCGCGGCGCTCCGGCGCTCGGGCGGCGCCGAGGCATCCGGTTCCGTCACCGTACAGCGCGTGCGAGCGGCGTACGAGACAACGACGCGGACATGCGACCGTCGCTCGGCGCTACGCGACCCGCTCCGTGATGACGCGCGCCGTCGCCTCGGGGTCGGCGCGGTGCATCACCGACTCGGGAACGACGACAAGCTCGGCGTGCGGGATCGATTCGGCGAGTCGGTCGGAGCCCGTGATGAGGATCGGGAACGTCTGCTCGCCGCGGAGCACGGTCACGGGCTGCGACACCGACAGCATCTCGGCGGTCGGAACCGAGACCTGGTTCGTGAGCTTCGTGTCGTAGACGGTCGACTGTGCGATGGCCGCGAGGGGTGCGAACTGCGGGCTGGCGCGGAAGCCGTCGACCATCTCCTTGGGAAGACCCACACCCTCGAGCTGGAACGTCACGACGGCATCTTCGCCGCGCCCCTCGTCGACGAGCTGCTGCAGCCGCTCGGCCAGGTCGGCGGCGGGCTCGCTCTCGCCGAATCGCAGCGGCGGCTCCGACAGGAACAGCGCCCGGATGGGCACGCCGAGTGACGCGGCGAACAGGGCGAGCACGGCGCCCGAGGAATGGCCGAGCACGACGGCATCGCCGCCCACCGCTCCGATGACCGCAGCGAGGTCATCGGCCTCGTCTTCGGGCGTGCTGCCCTCCTTGTCACCGCTCGACCCGCGGGCCCGTCTGTCCCACGTCACAGCCCTGAAGCCCGCGTCGGCCAGCGCGGAGGCGAGGGGCCCCGCATCGACCGCTTGAGACAGAGCGCCGTTCACGATGACGACGACAGGGCCCTCGCCGACCTCGTCATAGGCGATCGGCGTACCGTCAGCGGAGTTCACGATGTGCATGGCGCCCACCATAGTGACGGCGTGGGACAGTAGGGATTCGAACTTCGCGACGCCCGGGAGGACCGCACCGTGAGCCATGCCGATGCCATCGACGTCCTGCGCCGTCGGGAGAGCGAGAAATGGACGGCCTACCCGGACGACGTCCTCCCTCTCTTCGTCGCCGAGATGGACTTCGCGCTGGCTCCGGCCATCAAGGCCGCGCTCGCGTCAGCCCTCGACCGGAGCGACACCGGGTACGTCAACACGCTCGACACCCGCACCGCCCAGGCCTTCGCCGACTTCGCGCACGATCGGTGGGGGTGGCGTCCGCGAGTCGAGAGCATGGGGTACGCGACTGACGTCAGCACGGTCATCGTCGAAGGGCTGCGTCGGCTCATCGCGCCGGGCGACGGCGTCGTCATCACGCCTCCCGTCTATCCCCCGTTCTGGGACTTCATCACGGAGGCGGGCGGCGTCGTCGTCGAGGTGCCGATGCTCGACGACGGCCAGTCGTACGGACTGGACCTCGACGCCATCGACAGGGCTCTCGCCGCCGGTGCGCGGGCGGTGCTCCTGTGCAACCCCGGCAACCCGACGGGCACCGTGCACACGCGGGAGTCGCTCGCCGAGCTGTCGCGCATCGTGGCGAGGCACGAGGCATCCGTCATCAGCGATGAGATCCATGCGCCGCTCGTCCACTCCGGAGGCGTCTTCACCCCGTACCTCACCGTGTCGGACGAAGCGCGCGACCACGCGATCGCCGCCGAGTCGGGCAGCAAGGCCTTCAACCTCGCGGGCCTGAAGACGGCGATGTTCGTCGCCGAGTCGGAGCGGATGACGCAGCTCATACGCAGCCTCCCCGAGGAGGTCGCGGTGCGCGCGGGGCTCTTCGGCTTCATCGCGACGCGGGAGGGCTTCACGAAGGGACGGGACTGGCTGGATGCCACTGTCTCAGCCATCGAGTCGAACCTGGATCTGCTCGGTCAGCAGGTCGCCGACCACCTTCCCGGCGTCCGCCTCCGCCGCGGCCAGGCTACCTACCTCGCCTGGCTCGACTTCTCTGCGCTCGGCCTGGGCGACGACCCGGCGGCCTGGATCCTCGAGCATGCGAAGGTCGCATTCGTGGGCGGTCCGGACTTCGGCTCGCCAGGCAAAGGCTACGCACGCCTGAACGTCGCGTGCGCCCCGGACACCATCGTCGAAGCGGTGGGCCGGATCGCCGCGGCGCTCGCCTCCCGCGGCTGACGATCGACCGGATGCCGCGACCCGTGGCGAGCGTCGGCGGCACCGTTCAGAATGTTGCGGTGTCTGCGGCCAGAAGCGTCGCGACGGAAGAGGAGCGCTGTATGACGAAGTACCTGATCGCCCCCAGCGGATTCCCGCGCGAAGAGGCGTCCTGACATGGCCGAGATGCCCCAGTGGACGGAACGCTTCGTGCTGCTCTACTTCTCGGGCCCGGAGGCGCGGACGCGCATCCCCGAGATGTTTCCGGCACACCACGCCTACACGCTGGACTTTCAGGCGTCCCGCCCCGGCGAGCTGCTGCTGACGGGGCCCTTCGCCGACACGATCGAAGGCCAGGCGGGCGCCATGAACGTCTTCACCACGCGGGAGGCGGCCGAGACTTTCGCAGCCTCCGACCCGTTCGTGACCGAGGGCGTCGCCGAATCGTGGCTGGTGCGCACCTGGCTCCTCGGCGGCGAGTGACCGTTGTGGTCGCGCGGCGCGGGTGAGGACCGCTCGGGTCGCCCGCTCCACGGTGCTACGTTCGCGCCGTGTCGCGCGATGACCCGACCCTCGGTCTCACTCTGGGTGGCGGCGGTGCCTTCGGCGCCGCGCACGTCGGGGTGCTGCAGGTGCTCGCGGAGCGAGGCATCCGTCCCGGTGTGGCGACGGGCACGAGCTCCGGTGCGCTCGTCGCCGCCGCCTACGCGGCAGATGTCGATCCCTCCGCGATCGAGCGCGCCGCGCTCGCGTTCAAGTGGCGCCAGATCGCCGGCTGGTCGGGCGCGCCGCGATGGGGCCTCCTCGATTCGAGCGTCGTCGCCAGGTCCGTGCGGCGCGCGCTCGGCACGGACCCGCTCATCGAGGAACTCCCTCGCCGCTTCGCCGCGGCGGCCACCGATCTGCGCACCAGACGGCTCGTCGTGATCGATCACGGCCCGCTCAGCATCGCACTGCGCTCGACCATCGCCGTTCCCGGGTTGATCCCGCCCGTTCGTCGCCACGGTGCGCTGCTCGCCGACGGCGGGATGATCGACAACGTTCCCGTCCAGGCCACGCGTCTGCTCGGAGCGGAGCGTGTGATCGTGGTGCGACTCCACGCGAAGTGGGAGAACGTCCGCATGATGCGCACCGTCACGCGAACCGCCGACCTCATGCGGGATCCGTCGGTGCTCCTCATCCAGCCCGAGATGGAGCGGATGGCGCAGTGGACGATGTCAGACGTGCCCCGCCTCATCGCAGAGGGCCGCCGCGCGGCGATGGCCGCCCTCGACGAGACCGATCCGGCCGTGTGGGCGCCGGGTGAGCGCACCTCGTAGATATCACTTGGGATCGGCTCGCGCGCGGCGTCAAGCCGCCCGTCCGGGCCGAAGTTCTCAGGACTTGGGAGGGTTGAACATGAACTCGAGGCGGATGCCGTTGTCGTCCTCGACGAAGGCGGCGTAGTAGCGCTCATTGAACCGCGGGTAGAGCTTAGGTTTCCGCACCGCGGTCCAGCCCGCGGCGAGCGCGAGGTCGTGCAGCCGGTCGACCTCGTCGCGCGAGGCGACGTCGAAGGCGAGATGCTGCCATCCCACCGTTCCATGCCGATGCGGGCCCGTTCCCGGCTCGCGAGCCGGGAACAGGATGAGCTCCGTCTCGCCCTCCGCGTACCAGGAGACGGAGTCCGCCGCGTCGGTCCGCTCGAACCCGAGAGCCGTGAGGACCGGATCGAACTGCGCGACCCCGCGGGGCAGGTCTTCGACGGTGATTCCGAGGTGGTCGACCAGAGGCATCCCCTGAGTCTTGTGGATGCCGCGCTCGCCGACGCCCATCGACGCGCACGACCGCCGCCGCTGGATTGTGGTCACCCAGACAATCGGACCGAGGCGGGGCAGCCGGCCGGAGTTCACAGGCCCGGTCTGATCGCGCACGCCTCGCCCGCGACACGAAGCTCGCGCACAGGATTCGCCGAATCGTTTCGATAGACTTGACGGTCGGCTTTTCCGGCATCCTCCCCTCCCCTTCTTCTCCCTTCGAGAGCACGTTCATGTCCACTGCCCTGACGACGGGCCGCCCTTGGCGCGTCATCGCCCTGTTCTCCGTGCCCCTTCTCATCGGCAACGTCGTGCAGCAGCTGTACCAGTTCGCCGACGCGATCGTCGTCGGACGCCACCTCGGCGTCGACGCGCTGGCAGCCGTCGGCGCGACGGGCAGCATGCTGTTCCTGCTGCTCGGGTTCGCGTGGGGACTGACGTCCGGCTTCGCGATCCCCACCGCTCAGGCGTTCGGCGCTCAGGACTTCCGCGCCGTGCGCCGTTCGGTCGCGGCGGGCACGCTCCTCACGGCCGTGTGCTCGGTGCTGCTGACGGTGGGCGCTCCGCTTCTGAGCCGCCCCCTTCTCGAGCTGCTGCAGACTCCGCCCGAGCTCATGGACGACGCCGTCGTCTTCGCCCAGATCAGCTTCCTGGGCGCCGGCGCGCTCATGTTCTTCAACTATCTGTCCGCGATCATCCGCGCGATCGGCGACTCCCGCACCCCGCTCATCTTCCTGACCCTCGCCTGCGGGCTCAACGTCGGGCTCGTCATCCTCATGGTGGGAGCCTTCGGGTGGGGCGTCGGTGGAGCCGCCCTCGCGACGGTCGTGTCGCAGGCCGTGTCGGTGCTCCTCTGCCTCCAGTTCGTGCGTCGACGGATGCCTGTGCTCCATGTCCGTCGCGACGACTGGCGCGTCTCGCGAGCCGAGCTCGGGGCGCACCTGCGTCTCGGGCTCCCGATGGGCTTCCAGGCCTCCATCATCGCCATCGGCACCCTCGCGGTCCAGGTGGCGCTCAACCAGCTCGGGACCGACGCGGTCGCCGCCTACACCGCGGCATCACGCGTCGACGGGCTCGCGGTCGCCCTGCTGCAGTCCCTCGGACTCGCCGTCTCGATGTACGTCGCGCAGAATCACGGCGGCGGCCGTCCCGACCGCATCCTCCGCGGCGTGACGCAGGCGACGTGGATCGCGGTCGCCGCCGCCCTGGTGCTCGGCGCGCTGATGGTGACGTTCGGCGCGACGCTCATCCGGCTCTTCGTCGGCGGCGGCTCGCCTGAGGTCGTCGGCCTCGCGGCGCAGATGCTCGCGATCAACGGCGCGACCTACTGGATCCTCGGCATCCTGTTCGTCGTGCGCGGCGCGCTGCAGGGTCTCGGCCACACGCTCATCCCGACCGTGACGGGCGTGATCGAACTGGTCATGCGCGTCGGTGCCGCCGTCGTCCTCGGCACGGCGCTCGGGTTCATCGGCGTCGCCGCGAGCAATCCCCTCGCGTGGCTCGGTGCCGTCGTGGTGCTGGTGCCGGCATACCTCCACGCGCGCCGGCAGCTGGCTGCGGCACCGGTCTCGCCGATGGTCTGGACGCCGACGACTCCGATCGCCGTCATGGGTCCCACGGACGGATCGATGACGGTGGATGCCGTCGTCACGGCGTCGATCGGGCTGCCCGGCGGCGCGAGCACCGGGTCTGTGCCCACCGTCCGGCGGGGGCGCCGTGTGCTCCCCCGATCCGCGCGAGCCCCACGGCGCACCCGCGGATGAAACCTGTGTCGGGGGTCCCGCGTACGATCTCGGCGTGGCGACTCTCGACGATGTGCGGAGCATCGCAGGCGACCTGCCCGGCAGCGAGGAGCGCGCGACGACGGGCGGCGCGGCGTGGTTCGTGCGCAACAAGCTGTTCGCGTGGGAATGCCACCCGTGGCCCAGCATCCCCGAAGACGTCCGCGCCATCGTCGCCGCCGAGCTCGTCCTCGGCGTGAAGGTCGCCGACGAGCTCGACGCCCTCGCCCTGCGCGAGATGGCCCCCGACGTGTTCCTGCCGCAGACGACCGGCTGGGGAGAGCCCAAGATCGCGTTCCGCATGGCCCGCATCGATCGCGACCACCTCACCGAGCTCGTCGTCGAGGCGTGGCGGGTCCAGGCGCCGAAGTACCTGCAGCGCGAGTTCGACGCCCTGCATGCCTGACCGGGACGCCGACCGCAACCCGATGCCGCTCCCCGGCCTCCGCGCGTAGGCTCCCACGCCATGAGCCCGAACGACCGCGACCATGACATCGTCCTCCTCGGCGCGACCGGTTTCGTCGGCAGGTTCACGGCCCGCCATCTGGCGCGATCTGCGCCCGACGGGGTGCGGATCGCCCTCGCCGGCCGCTCGCGGGACCGCCTGACGGACCTCACGCGGGAACTCGGCGTCGACTGGCCCACGGTCGAGGTCGACACCGCCGACGACAGAGCCGTCGCCCGGCTCGCAGCATCCACCTCCGTCATCGCCACCACCGTCGGTCCGTACTTGCGCTACGGCCTGGGTGTCGCATCGGCCTCCGCCCGGGCGGGCACCCACTACGCCGACCTGTCGGGCGAGAGCATCTTCGTCGCCCGCAGCATCGAGCAGAATCACGAGGCGGCCGAGAAGAGCGGCGCCAGGATCGTGCACTCGTGCGGCTTCGACTCGATTCCCTCCGATCTCGGGCTGGGCCTTGCGCACGCGGCTGCCGGCCGAGTGCCGATCGTGGCAGCGACCCTGCGGGTGCGATCGATGCGCGCCGGCATCAGCGGCGGGACGATCGACTCCCTGCGCCAGCAGCTCAAGGAGGCGAAGACGGATGCCTCGACCCGTCGTCTCATCGCCAGCCCCTACGCCCTCACGCCGGGTCCGTCCGTTCGACTGCCCGGCGGGTCGGGCAGCGGCTGGGGCAAGGAGCGCGGGGTGTGGCAGGCGCCCTTCATCATGGGCGCTTACAACCAGCAGATCGTGCAGCGCACGAACTACCTGACGGGATGGAGCTACGGCCAGCTCATGCGGTATCGCGAGGTCGTCCGGACGGGTCGCGGGCCTGCCGGATTCCTCCGCGCGGCGGGCATCACGCTCGGAACCGGTGCGCTGGTCGGTGCGATGTCGTTCGCCCCGACCCGCGCGGTCGTCGATCGGGCCCTCCCTGCACCCGGCACCGGTCCGAGCCCGAAGACCATCGAGCACGGGCGCTTCGTCCTCGATGTCGACGTCTATCCAGTTGAGGGCGAGCCCGTGCGCGCGACCGTGGCAGCTCCGTTCGACCCTGGGTACGGCGGCACCGGAGTCATGCTGGGCGAGTCCGCATTGAGCCTCGCGCTCGACGATCTTCCCGAACGCGCCGGAGTCCTCACGCCGGTGGTCGCCATGGGCGAGCAGCTCGCCGACCGCCTGCGCGGGCACCGCTTCACGCTCGACGTCGCACCGCTGGGCTGATCAACGAATCGGCCGCCCCGACGGGTCGGAGCCAGGGCCGCAGCACTGTCAAGGGGGTGCGGCGAAGCAGCGTCCTGCACGATGGTGAGCGCATGAGCATCCACAACGCGCACCTCGACGGCGGGCTCGACGACGACGATCGCACCGCCGCGATCGAACGCGTCATCGCCGAGGTGGAGGACGACATCCGTCACGGAAGGGTGACCGATGACCTGAGCCTTCTCCTGGGCGAGCGGCTGGAGGCGGCCGGCGTCACGCTCGCGCCCGCCGCGATCGACGAGCTCGCCGAAGCCATCGAAACGGACGTCTCGCTGTAACCAGCCCCCGCCTCAGCCCTCGGCGAAGATCCCGACCGACTCCGAGAGCCTCGTGACCTCATCCGGGCTGAGCTCGAGATCGGCCGCCTGTGCGGAATCGGTGATGGACGCCGCGCGCCGCGCTCCCGGGATCGGGATGACATGCGGGTCGAGCGCGAGCTCCCACGCGAGCACCACCCGCTGCGGGCTCACGCCGTGCGCTTCGCCGACCTCGCGGAATGCCGAGAAACGGTCGCCGACGCTCCGCGCTCCCCCACCCGTGCCGCCGAGCGGGCTCCAAGGCAGGAACGCGATTCCCCGTGCCCCGCAGAAGCGCAGTTCGCTGTAGCTTCCTGGATGCCGCGGCGAGAACTCGTTCTGCACGCTCGCGAGGTTCCCCTCACCGAGAACGTCGATCGCGATCTGGATCTCCTCGACGCTCGCATTCGAGATGCCCACCGCTCGCACGAGCCCTTCCTGCTGCAGCTTCCCCAGAGCCTTCATGATGTCGCCGTACACCAGCCAGCGGTCGGGCCGGTGGTACTGGTACAGCTCGATCTGGTCCAGCCCGAGGATCTCGAGCGACTTCTCGACCGCCGATCGCAGGTACGCCTCGGAGCCGTCGCGACCCCAGACCTCACCCTCGCTGCGCGTGATGCCGCCCTTGGTCGTGACGAAGATGCTCGAGGCATCCCCATTCCACGTGCGCAGCGCCTCGGCGACGATGCGCTCGTTGTGCCCCATCTGGTCCCACGCAGGCGCGTAGATGTCCGCCGTGTCGATGAGTGTCACACCGGCGTCGAGCGCCGCGTGCACTGTCGTGACGGCGTCTTCGAACGACGGGTACTCCTTGTCGTTGTTCATCGACAGGGGCATGGCGCCGAGTCCGATCGCGGATACCTGTCGTCCTGCCAGAGTGCGCTGCTGCATGGCGCTCCTTTCTCGGGAGTCCAGACTGCCAGTCGCCGTCGACACCCGACCGGGACTGGACAACGGCGTGCTCGACGCTTATCCCGCGCGTGGGATCCTGGATGCCGGAACGCTCCCCGTCGCGACGAAAGGCACCGCCGTGAAGATCGCCCTCCTTCGACGGTTCGTGGCGCTGGTCGAGAACGACCTGCACTTCCCGCGCGCCGCCGGAGCCCTCGGCATCCCCCTGCCGTCTCTGTACTCGTCGATCGACAAGCTCGAAGCGGAAGTCGGACACCCGCTCATGTCGGGAGAAGGAGCCGACCGCACGCTGACCCCGGCCGGAGCACTCCTGCTCGATGAGGCCAGGCAGCGGATCGCCGCTGCGCCGCCGGCACCTGAGCCGGTCGTGAAGGCCGGCGGCAAGGCGAAGGCGTCGAAGGGCAAGGGCCGGGCACCCGTCGTCAAAGGGCAGCCGAAGCCCTACAAGAAGCGTCAGGGACGCTAGGCCGGGCTCCTCGAAAACTCTCGAAACCTTTTGCCACGCCCGCGGGCGCCGCTTAGCGTGTTTGTTGCGCGCAAGAACATTTGCGTCATCCCCCCGCCGCACATGACCGACGACGATGTCAGGAGTTCCCCCCATGCGACGATCCCTTCGATCGCTCGTGGTGGCCACGGCCACCGCAGCCCTCGTATTCCCCCTTCTGGGCGCGACCGCGGCGAACGCGGAGCCGCCCGGGTACAGCCATGCCGACAAGAACACCCTTCGCAACCAGGCGCCTCGCGATCTCGCGATCGGCAGCGCCGTGTGGGGCGCCAGGGATCTCGTGCAGTACGACCGCAAGGCACCCACCGAATACCAGCAGGTTCTCAGCGCCCAGTTCTCGTCGCTGACGCCCGAGAACGACATGAAGTGGGAGTCCATCCATCCCGCGCCAGACGTCTACGACTTCACGTCCGCCGATGCACTGGTCGCTTTCGCCAAGGCTAACCACCAGCAGGTGCGCGGCCACACGCTTCTGTGGCACAGCCAGAACCCTGCCTGGGTGACCACGGCCAGCCAGACCTGGACCTGTGACCAGGCGCGTGACGTGCTCGAAGACCACATCCGCACGGTGGTGGGCCACTTCAAGGGCGAGATCTACCAGTGGGATGTCGCGAACGAAATCTTCCAAGACACCTGGGACAACGGCGGTGTGCGGCTGCGCACCGAGGCGAACCCCTTCCTGAAGGCCTGTGCCGCCGACCCGATCGCCCTCCTCGAAGACGCGTTCCGTTGGGCGCACGAAGCCGACCCGGAAGCGGTGCTCTTCCTCAACGACTACAACGCGGAGGGCATCAACGAGAAGACCGACGCCTACTACGCGCTCGCACAGCGGATGCTTGCCGACGGGGCTCCGCTCGGCGGCTTCGGCGCTCAGGGCCACCTCAGCCTGCTGTACGGCTTCGACACCTCCATGCAGGCGAACTTCGAGCGCTTCGCCGCGCTCGGGCTCGAAGTGGCGGTGACCGAGGCGGACGTCCGCATCCCGGTGCTGCCGGGAGAGACGGGGCCGACCCCCGAGCAGGTCGCCGTGCAGGCCGAGCGCTATGACGCGATGCTGACGGCGTGCCTGAACGTGACCGCGTGCACGTCCTTCACGGTCTGGGGCTTCCCGGACGCGAACTCGTGGGTTCCCGGCGTCTTCCCCGGTGAGGGCTGGGCGACGATCTTCGAGGATGACTACACCCCGAAGCCCGCCTTCTGGGCGATGCTCGAGTCGCTGCGCGAGGCGACTCCCGGCACTTCGCCGCGGCACAGCTGATTCGGACGACGACGGCGGTCGGCCTTCGGGCCGGCCGCCGTCGTCGCGCATCCGGCGCCGACCGCACCGGTCCGTGGCGGTGTCGCGCGTCGGACTATACGTTGAAGCGGAACTCCACGACGTCGCCGTCCTGCATGACGTAGTCCTTGCCCTCCAGGCGAGCCTTGCCCTTCGAGCGGGCCTCGACGACCGAGCCTGTCGCCACCAGGTCGTCGAAGGAGATCACCTCGGCCTTGATGAAGCCCTTCTCGAAGTCCGTGTGGATCACGCCGGCCGCCTGCGGGGCCTTCCAGCCCTTGCCGATCGTCCAGGCGCGAGCCTCCTTCGGGCCCGCCGTGAGGTAGGTCTGCAGGCCCAGCGTGTCGAACCCGATTCGAGCGAGCTGGTCGAGACCCGACTCCTCCTGACCCGTCGAGGCCAGCAGCTCGGCAGCGTCCTCGGGGTCCAGGTCGATCAGCTCGGACTCGATCTTCGCGTCGAGGAACACCGCCTTGGCGGGCGCGACCAGGGCTTCGAGCTCGGCCTTGCGCGAGGCATCCGTCAACACCGCCTCGTCGACGTTGAACACGAAGATGAAGGGCTTCGCGGTGAGGAGCCCGAGCTCCTTGATGGGCGAAAGGTCGATGCCCGACGCCGACAGCAGCTCCCCGCGCTGCAGCGCGTCGCGCGCAGCCTCGGCGGTCTGGAGCACGACGGGGTCGAGCTTGCGGCCACGCACCTCCTTCTCGTAGCGGGCGATCGCCTTCTCGAGCGTCTCGAGATCGGCGAGCTGCAGCTCCGCGTTGATGGTCTCCATGTCGCTCTGCGGGTTCACCGCGCCCTCGACGTGCACGACGTCGTCGTCGGCGAAGCCGCGCACGACCTGTGCGATCGCATCGGCTTCGCGGATGTTCGCGAGGAACTTGTTGCCGAGCCCCTCGCCCTCCGACGCGCCCCGCACGATGCCGGCGATGTCGACGAAGGAGACGGCCGCCGGGAGGATCCGCTCGCTGTGGAAGATCTCGGCCAGCTTGTCGAGCCGCGGGTCGGGCAGGTTCACGACCCCGATGTTGGGCTCGATCGTCGCGAACGGGTAGTTCGCCGCGAGCACCTGATTCTTGGTCAGGGCGTTGAAGAGGGTGGACTTGCCGACATTCGGCAGACCGACGATTCCGATGGTGAGAGCCACGGGAGTCCAGTCTACGTGGGCGGCCGTGGGTGGCCGTGGCCGCTCAGAGCAGGTCGAGCAGTCCTCGCAACTCCGTCACGACGGCATCCGGCTCGCAGTCCTGCACCGCCTCGACGCGGTTGATCCACACCGCCCGCAGACCGGCACGGCGAGCGCCCTCGACATCCGCCACCTGGTTGTCGCCGATGTGGAGCGCCTCGTCGGCGCCGAGCCCCAGCATCCCGAGGGCGATCTCGAAGATCTCTGCCTCGGGCTTCTCGACGCCGTGCTCGCCCGAGACTATGACCGCGTCCACGAGGTCGCCGAGGCCCACGGCATCGACCTTGGCCCGCTGCAGGCCCGTCGGACCGTTGGTGATGATCGCGATCCGGATGCCTCGCTCCCGCAGCGCCGCGAGCACCTCGCGCGACTCGGGGTAGAGCTCGAACGACGCCTGCTCGCCGGCCGTGTGCAGGGCGAGAGCGTGGTCGACGGTCTCCCGGTCGTCGACGTCGAAGCCCGCCAGCGTGCGACGCCACACCTCCCGCGCGACGGCGTCCTCGTCGACCTCGCCCGTGAACCACTGCTCGGCCAGCTCGGGCCAGTACAGCCGCCACGCCTCGAGGTTGGCGGCCGACACCTCGGCCGCGTCCAGTTCGGGATGCCGCGCCGCGACCTCGGCCGCGACATCCGTCACGACCTGGCCCATCTTGTCGTCCCGCAGCAGGGTGCCGTCGAGGTCGAAGCAGACGCCGCGGATGCTCACGCGCCCCGCCCGTCGGGGTCGACGCGCCACCGCATGAGGACGTTGCCGGACTCCTCCCACACGCGCGTCTCGAGCAGCCGCAGCGCGACGGGCGGCCGCGAATCGAAGAGCGACACTCCCCCGCCCGCGATGAGCGGGAAGGTCACGAGGTGCAGCTCGTCGACGAGTCCGGCATGCATCAGGTCGTTCCACAGCACCCGCCCGAGGAGGATCAGGATGCCGCGACCCGGCGTCTCTTTCATCGCCGCCACCATGGAGCGGGCGTCGGCGATCCGCACGATCCGGGTGTTGGAGTAGGGCGCGATGTCTTCGCGCGTGATCGTGTCGGAGACGACCACCTTGTCGACGTCGAGGATCAGGTCGGCGAACTCGCGTCGGATTGCGGTGGCCTGGGGGTTGCCTCGCACGCCCGACCAGTACTCCATGTTCCCGAGGAACGACCGGCGCCCCGCGAGCAGCAGGGTGTCGGAGTTCTCGAGCAGTTCGGCGGTGTAGAAGTCGAACGAGTCGGCGCCGTCGTAGTCGGGATGCTGGTGCTCGAAGAACGAGATAATGTCGTGGTCGTCATCCTCGTACCGTCCGTCGACGGTGACGAAGTTGCAGACGATCAGCTTCTGAGCGCTCATGGGCGGATGCCTCGGAACGCCTCAGTCCGGTACGGCAGCGCGATCTCTCCCCCGCCGCCGACCTCGTCGTACAGCTCCTCGACGTGTCGGAGGATCCGCGCCCGCTCATCCGGACCCGCGGTGATGACGTAGCTGCGAGACGCCACCATGTTGGTGAAGACGGGCTTCGTGATCGGCCGCTTCCACTCCCACGTCTCGCGCTCGAACGACGTGAAAGGCGGGTGGGGGTCAGGACCGCCCTCCGCGATGAGCGACTCGGCCGGCGACGGGTGCATGATCGCGGTGAGCCGGCGCACCCAGTCCACGCTCTCGTCACGGACGTTCCAGATCAGACCGAGCACGCCGCCCGAACGCAGCACACGGGCGGCCTCCTGAGAGGCGGCCGCGGGGTCAACCCAGTGCCACGCCTGGCCGAACGTCACGACGTCGACGCTGGCATCGGGAAGCGGAAGCTGTTCAGCCGTCCCGACAAAGGTCGGCACAGCGAAGACGTTGTCGCGCAGGGTCGCGAGCATGGCCGGATCCGGATCGATCGCCACGACCTCCGCGCCCGCCTCGACGAGCGCCCGCGTGAGCTTGCCGGTCCCCGCTCCGGCGTCGGCGACCCGCTCGACCCGCTCACGACCGCGCGCCGGCGCGAGCAGCCACTGCACCGCCTCGAGCGGGTAGTCGGGCCGGCCCGACTCGTAGGCTCCCGCGGCGGAGCCGAACGACCTGGACATCTCTTCGCGGCTGGCCATGTCCCGAGCCTACGGCGGGCGGACGACGGATGCCTCGAACTCCTGTTCCCCGCCGCACGGCGCGCCTCGGCATCCGTCGCACGGCTGCGGGTGAGGCTGGCAGCGTGCCATTGGACTTCACCGCGATCGACTTCGAGACGGCGAACTCCAGCACTGCCTCCGCATGCTCCGTCGGGATGGCCCGCGTGCGCGATGGCGAGGTGGTCGCAACGGCTGGGTGGCTCATCCAGCCCCCGCCCGGCCACGACCGGTTCTTCGAACTGAACACGCGGATCCACGGCATCCGTCAAGAAGACGTCATCGGCGCGAAGGGCTGGACCGAGCAGCTCGTCGATCTTGCCGCGTTCGTCGGCGACGATGTGCTCGTCGCGCACAACGCCGGCTTCGACATGACCGTGATCCGGCTGGCGTGCGAGGCGACCGGCGAGGTGTGCCCGCCGTACCGCTATATGTGCAGTCTGCAGGTGGCGCGAAAGCTGTACGAGCTGGACTCGTACCGGCTGCCGTCCGTCGCGGCGGTGGCGGGGTTCATGGATTTCGCCCATCACGACGCGTCCGCGGATGCCCTCGCCTGCGCGCACATCATGATCGATGCCGCACACCGCACCGGCGCCTACAGCATGACGTCGCTCGCCGAGGCTGCGAACGTGCGGATCTCGCAGATCCGAGTCGTGGAGCCGGCGCCCCTCTTCGACTTCGACGCGGCGGTCGCCGTCGCCTGATCCCTTCCGCCGGCGATGTCGGAGGTCGGTGAGAGGCTTGTCTCGCGTCGGAAGAGAAGCTTCTCAGCCGACGAGACCAAGCCCAGTGCCCGGGCGAGATCACGCAGCGCGATCGCGGTGCGGCGACCTGATGGGGCACGATGCACGGGCACGGAGTTCTCGGCTTGACCGACGTTCAGGCTGCCGAGCTCGCCGATGCGGCTGCGCTGCTGCAGCGGGGATTGGATGCCGCGGCCGAGGCCCGCGCGATGGTGACGACCGCCCTCGCGCGCGGTGGCAGGATCGCCGAAGACGTCGCCGCGTCGAGCGACGCTCGCGTACGCGACCACGACATGGCGCTTCGGTCCATTGCGGCCGAGTTCGCCGGCATCCTGATGATGGACGACCGCTCCGTGCAGCGGCGCATCGGTGAGGCGCGGGAGCTGACCGAGCTGTATCCACGCACGTTCGAGGCTGGTCGGCACAACGAGATCTCCGAGCGGCATCAGCGGCTCATCACCGAGCTCGGCGCCGCCCTGCCGCCCCACAAGCGGGACGACTTCGAGACGGTCGCGATCGCCGTATGCCAGGAAGACACCCCTGGCCGGGTCAGGTCCCGGCTCGAGATCGTCGCGGCGCGGCTGCATCCGCGGACCCTGGCGGAGCGTCATCAAGAGGCCCGCGAGACGCGGAACGTCCGCGTGATCGACCTCGGCGAAGGCATGTCCGATCTCATCGCGACGCTCCCCTCGGTCCTCGCTCATGCCGTCTACGACCGGCTGACCGCGCAGGGGCGCGCGATCAGCAATGCGCGCACGCACGCTCCGACGTCGACCTCTCAGAAGACGGATGCCTCGTCCTCCGCTTCTACCCGGGATGAGACGCTGTCGCGACTCATCCCGGGTGACGTGGTGGCGAGCGACGCGCGGACGCTGGACCAGATCCGCGCCGACGTCCTGGCCGACATCCTGTTGACCGGGGCGCCGGACGCCGACCCGACGCGGACGGATGACGGACCCGGCACGCTCGGAGCGATCCGTGCACGCGTTCAGGTCGTCGTGCCGGCGTTGACCGCTCTCGGAGCCGACGACGGACCGGCTGATCTCGTCGGACACTCCCCGATCGACGCTGAGACGGCTCGGGCGCTCCTGGGCTCGACGACTCACCCGATCGAGCGGATCCTCACCGACCCGGTCACAGGATCGGTCATCGAGGTCGACACGTACGCGCGACCGGCTTCCCTCGACCGGTACCTCCGGGCACGAGATCAACGCTGTCGGTTCCCGGGCTGCCGGCTCCCGGCGGTGCGCTGCGAGGTCGACCACAACCATGACGCGGCGCTGGGCGGCAGGACCCACCGGTGCAACCTCTGCCATCTCTGCCAGCGACATCACTCGATGAAGCAGTTCACGCCGTGGCGAGTGCGCCAGTTGAAGGGCGGCGTCATGGAATGGACGTCGCCGCTGGGTCGCCTCTACATCGACGAGCCGCCGCTTCCGGTGACATTCCTTCCGGAGCTCGAATCCCGCCGGGTGTCGGAGGCATGAGCCATCCTTCTCACATGGATGCTCTTCTCGTTTCGATCCTCGTGATCGGCAGTCTCGCGGCCGGCCTGCTCGCCGGGTGGTTCGCGGGTCTCGCGCGCGGCACGACGCGGGCATCGCGCGAGCAGGGCGAGCTCCGCGCGCACCTCGCGGCGTCCGAGGCCGCGCGCGCCGGCGTGCAGGCGCAGCTCGACCACCAGCAGCTGCTCTATCGTGAGCTCGCCGGGCAGGCGCGCGCCGACCAGGCGATGCGCGAAGAGCGGGAGCGGCGCGAGCACGCCGTGCTCCGCGCCCTCGCACCGGTGAGCGAGACGCTCCACACGATGCAGCAGAAGGTCGATGCGCTCGAGCGCGACCGGCAGGAGCAGTTCGGGGCTCTCGCCGAGCAGCTGCGGCACTCGCGCGAGTCCGACGAGGCCCTTCGCGCGACGACCGAATCCCTCGCGAGCGCCCTCCGTTCGGGCAGCACCAGGGGTGTGTGGGGTGAGACGCAGCTGCGACGCGTCGTCGAGGCGGCAGGCCTCACGCGCTACGTCGACTTCGATACCCAGACGTCGATCGTGACGGATGCCGGGGCCGGCCGTCCCGATATGGTCATCCGCCTCCCCGGCGACAAGGCGCTGGCCGTCGATGCCAAGGTGCCGCTCGACGCGTACCTCGAGGCGAGCGCGATCCCGCTGACCGCGCAAGGCGCCGAGGGCGCGCGGCGCAAGGCGCTGCTCGAGAAGCACGTCAAAGCCGTCCGGGCGCACGTCGATGCCCTCGCCAAGAAGACGTACTGGGCCGGCCTGTCGTCGAGCCCCGAGTTCGTGGTGTGCTTCGTCCCCTCGGAGTCGCTCCTGGCGGCGGCGCTGGAGGAGGACCCCGCCCTCCTGGACTACGCCTTCGGGCGCCGAGTGGCGCTGGCGTCACCCGTGAACCTGTGGGCGGTGCTCAAGACCGTCGCATACACGTGGACGCAGCAGGATGTCTCGTCCGAGGCGCGGCGCCTCTTCGACCTGGGCAACCAGCTCTACGAGCGGCTCGGCGGTCTCGCGAGCCACGCCGATGACCTGCGACGCGCGATCGAGCGGACGGTCGACAGCTACAACAAGTTCACCGGCTCGCTCGAGTCGCGCGTGCTGGTCTCTGCGCGGCGGTTCCCCGGCATCGACGCGACCAAGCTCGATGCGGTGTCGGCGCCGGCCGCGATCGATCGCGCCCCCCGTCACCTCACCGCGCCCGAGCTCCTCGAGGCGATCGATGACGGCCGGACGCGCGGCGGAGGCTCCGAATCGGGCGGCCGAGAGGACGAACTCGACCTCGGTGCCGACCTAGGGGATCTGCGCGACCGAATCGCGACGGACTGAGACCGCCAACGACCTTGCGTCGTCGGGTCAGGCGCCGCCGGGAACCAGGCTCATGAGGGCGATGACGCCAGCCGAGACGAGCACGAACGCGCCGATCATCCACCACGCCGAGACCTGGTGTCCCTCGTCACGACGAACCCGGAAGAAGACGTCGGGTCGGCGGGCGGGGTCGGTAGCGTCCTTGATAACGGCTTGGGCTCCGGTCTGCGGACCCGTGGTCTGCACGGTCATCGGCATCCCTTCGACGTGCGTCGGCGCCGTTCGACGCCTTGACCATTGTGCCAGACGGCTCTCGATCAGCCGGGTCGGCTTGACAACGACTAGGACACGTTCCCAGAACGTTCACATCTCGGTCGACACCCCGGACTCGCGCGTCGGCTCCGTGCTAGGCGGTCAGAGCCACTTCGAGGTCAGGTGCTCCGACGTGATCCGCCGCAGGGTGCCGGAGGCCCCGCGCAGCACGACGCTCTCGGTGTAGATCCAGTCCCCCTCGCGGCGCACGCCGCCGACGAGCTCCCCGTTCGTCACGCCGGTGGCGACGAACAGCGTGTTCTGGCCGGTCACGAGGTCGTCCGCCTCGTAGACGAAGTCGTCGAGCTTGAGGCCCGCATCGACGCCCTTCTGCTTCTCGTCGTCGTCGCGCGGCCACAGACGCCCCTGGATGTGCCCGCCGAGCGCCTTGATGGCGCACGCTGTGACGATTCCCTCGGGACTGCCGCCGATACCGACGCACATGTCGGTGCGGGCGTTGTGGCGCGCGGCGTTGATGCCGCCGGCCACATCGCCGTCGGACATGAGTCGCGTGCCGGCTCCGGCATCCCGGATCTCTTGAATGAGCTGCGCGTGCCGCGGGCGGTTCAGGACCGAGACGACGAGCTCGTCGACGGGCTTCCCGAGCGCCTTGGCGAGCAGGCGGATGTTCTCGGCGATCGGAAGACGGATGTCGACCACGCCGACACCGGCCGGCCCGGTCACGAGCTTGTCCATGTAGAAGACGGTTGAGGCGTCGAGCATCGTGCCGCGATCCGACACCGCGATGACCGAGAGCGCGTTGTTGCGCCCCTCGGCCGTCAGCGTCGTGCCGTCGATCGGGTCGACCGCGATGTCGCACTGCGGCCCGCGCCCGTTGCCGACGGACTCGCCGTTGTAAAGCATGGGGGCGTTGTCCTTCTCCCCCTCGCCGATGACGATGACGCCGTCGAAGTTCACCGTGGTGAGGAAGGCGCGCATCGCGTCGACCGCCGCACCGTCGGCGAGCTCCTTCTGCCCGCGCCCGATGAAGGGGACGGCCCGGATCGCCGCCGCCTCCGTGGCCCGCACGAGCTCGAGAGCGAGGTTGCGATCGGGGTGCAGAGGGCTCATGTCTTCGGTCAGGCTCACCATGGGCGTCAGCCTAGCCTCGGGCCTTCACACCCTTCGCCGATTTCCGGTCCACTGGCGCGAAGGAATCGCGGTTCTTTCCGTCCGCGAAGATCGCGCCGCTCGTCGAGGAGCAGGGATGCCGTGGCATCCCGACCCCGCAAGGCGCTTCGCTAGGCTTGCCGTGAACGTCCCCCGAGCAAGGAGCCTGTCATGCCCGTCGCCACCCCAGAGCAGTACGCCGAGATGCTGGACCGCGCGAAGGCCGGCGGCTTCGCGTACCCCGCGATCAACGCGGCGAGCTCGCAGTCGATCAACGCGATCCTGCAGGGCCTCACCGAGGCCGGCTCGGACGGCATCATCCAGGTCACGACGGGCGGCGCCGACTACTTCGCCGGCCACACGGTGAAGGGCCGCGCGACCGGCGCTCTCGCCTTCGCGAAGTTCGCCACCGAGGTCGCCAAGAACTACCCGATCACGGTCGCGCTGCACACCGACCACTGCCCCAAGCCCGCGCTTGAGGACTTCGTCCTCCCGCTGATCGCCGCCTCGGAGGAAGAGGTGAAGGCCGGCGGGAACCCGATCTTCCAGTCGCACATGTGGGACGGCTCGGCCGTGCCGCTCGAGGAGAACGTCGAGATCGCGAAGGAGCTGCTCCCCCGCCTCAAGAACATCAACGCGATCCTCGAGGTCGAGATCGGCGTCGTCGGCGGCGAAGAGGACGGCGTCAAGCACGAGGGCACGAACGACGCCCTGTACACGACCACGGGCGACGTGGCGAAGTTCGTCGAGGCGCTCGGCCTCGGCGAGAACGGCCGCTACATCGCGGCGCTCACCTTCGGCAACGTGCACGGCGTCTACAAGCCCGGCAACGTCAAGCTCAAGCCCGAGCTGCTCGGAGAGATCCAGGAGGGCATCGCGGCGCAGTTCGGCACCGGACCGAAGCCCCTCGACCTCGTCTTCCACGGCGGCAGCGGCTCGACCGACGAGGAGATCGCCCTTGCTGTGCAGAACGGCGTCGTGAAGATGAACATCGACACTGACACCCAGTACGCCTTCACGCGCTCGGTCGCGGGCTTCATGTTCCAGAACTACGACGGCGTCCTCAAGGTCGACGGCGAGGTGGGCAACAAGAAGGCCTACGACCCGCGCGCGTGGGGCAAGGTCGCCGAGTCCGCCATGGCGGCCCGCGTCGTCGAGGCGACGAAGCAGCTCGGCTCCTACGGCCAGTCGAAGAGCTGATCACGCTCGACATCCAGATCGACGACGGATGCCCCGGCCCGCGCGGGCCGGGGCATTCGCGTTCCTGCGAACGGCGGAGGCGGCGCCAGGTCACTCCGGGTCGCGGTAGACGTCCAGAAGGCCGGGCGCGCCGTCGGGTGCAGGGATGACGGTGATCTCGTCACCCGCCTGGATCGTTCCCGTGCGGATGACACGGAGGTAGGGACCGAGGCGGCGCTCGGCCGAGAAGCGCTTCACCCAGCCGCGCTGGTGGGAGCCGCCGATGCGGCGGGCGAACGTGCCGCACGGCGTGCGGGGCATCGTCACCTCGACCTCGACGCGCGAGCCGATCCGCCACCGCTCACCAATGCGGGCGGCGTTGACGTCGAGGCCTTCGGTGCGGAGGTTCTCGCCGAAGAAGCCCGGCGGAACCGCACGCCCGAGCTCGCCCTCCCAGAACTCGGCGTCCTCCTGGCTGTAGGCGTAGAGCGCCTTGTCGAGGCCGCCGTGGTGCTTCCGATCCGCCTGCACATCGCCGTACGCGCCGAAGGCGCGGATCCGAACCGGACCGGGAGCCGGCCGCTTGTCGATCGCGGTCACGCCGTTTCCGGAATCGGGACGCAGCTCGTGCACGACGCAGACGGCGAGGAGGCGAGGCATCCCGTCATCCTAAGCGGGAGCGTCCGGCCCGGGCGCCGACGTTCCCGTCGCGCCGTGCGCGTCGGGCTCTCGGTCGTCTGCCGAAGCTCGCGCCGCTCCCCCGACCTTCAGGAAAGTCGTGCCCGTCAACCCTCGGAGGTCTGCGGAAGGTCGTACGACATCAGGATCTGGCCCGACATCGTGCGGATCTCGACGCTGCGGATGTCCGAGACGTCGAGCGCGGTCCCTGCCTGCAACCGGGCGTTCGCACCCGGCCTCGAGCGCCAGGTCGAGACGTTCGACGCCTCGCCGGCGCTGTCGACGACGGTGAGGGCGTACGTCCAGCCCTCCTCGGGCGCTCCGGACTCGTCATCCTCCGGATACCGGCAGCTGAGCTCGATGCGCGTGCCCCAGCCGACCGACGTCAGCTGCACGCTCGCCTCGAGCGGCACGTCGGTCGTGCTCTGCAGCGCGAACGACTCGGTCGGCCGCGGAACGAAGCTCGAGACCGACAGCGGCACGGCGACCGCCGCGATGACGAGCACGGCCGCCGCCACGAGGGCCACGACGCGGAGGCGCCGACGGCGGCGCGATCGCTCGCGCGCCAGCGAGAGCACGGCGGCGGAGCCGGCCGAGTCCTCGTCGAGATCGTCGTCGTCGATCGCCTCGGCATCCTGCGCAGAGATGCGCGAGAGCAGGCCGACCGTCGGAGTGAGCTCCGCGATCGCCCGGCGGCAGTCGGGACACTCGTCGAGATGCGCTTCGAAGTCGCGACGGTCGCTCGGCGAGAGCGCACCCAGCACGTAGGCGGCATCCCACTGCGCGAAGTGCGTGTGGTCGGGGTTCATCGGGTCACCCCCCTCTCCTGAAGTGCGAGCCGCAGCGCGCGCAGCCCGTAATGAAGTCGCGATTTGACGGTGCCCTCGGGGATGCCGAGCTCGACGGCCGTCTGCGAGATGCTGAGGCCGCGATAGTAGGCCTTGACGATGACAGCGCGGTGGTCGGCGGTCAGAACCGCCAGCGCCTCCTGGATGAGGATCGCCTCGAACAGCGCGTCTGTGTTGTCGCCGGTCGCGTTCTCGGGGAGCTCGGCCACCGTGCGCTCATGCCGCCGACGGGCGCTGCGCGCCTCGTCGATGACGATGCGGCGGGCGACGGTGATCATCCAGGCCCGCGTCGTGGAAGGGTCCTGGGCGAGGATCTTCGGTGTGCGCCACGCGCGCAGCAGCGTCTCCTGCACGACGTCGTCGGCGCCGGCCCGATCGCCGGTCAGCTTCACGACGTAGCGCCAGACCGGCGCCGCGTGCGCGTCGTAGAGCGCAGTGAGCCGAGCGTCGTCGTCGTCTGGCATCGCACACCTCCTCGAAGGAGACCACGAGTGGGCGAGCCGGAAGGTTCACCAGTCCCAGCGGTCGCGCAGTTCGAGTATGGACCCGGGCGGGATCAGCGGGGGTTGGTGGCGTATTCGACGAACGCGGGGTCACCGAGCAGCGGCACGGCGAGGCACACGTACACCAGCAGGTAGGTGATCACGGCGCCGACCACGGGGATCCACCACGCGAGCTTGCCCTTGCTCAGCCGCCGCCAGGCGAACAATGCGGTGGCGAGGAAGCCGACGATCAGGACGATCGCGGCGATCGGGCCCCAGAGACGCGCGGCCTCGACGTTGGTGAAGCTTCCTGGGATCCCGATGATCTGCATCGCCTGGTCCGCGAGAGCGGGCAGGTTGAAGTATGAGATCGCCGTGAACACCACGTTGAAGGCCCCGACGATGAGAAGCGACAGCGTCACCACCCGGTCGATGTTGCGTCCCGAGCGCGCGGCTTCGGCAGAGGTGTCGACGGGCCAGCGCTGCGGCGCAGCCGCCTGCTGCGGCGCAGCCTCGGGTGCCTGGCCGGGCTCGAGCGCCTGTCCCGTGTCGAGCGCCCAGGTCGCATCAGGCTGCTGGATGCGCGCCCGCTGCTCCTCGGGCGTGGCGTACTCCCCGTATTCCGGGCGAGGGCGCTCAGGCTGCGCCGGGGTGGCGTTCGTCACGCGCGGCTCCGCCCGCCGAGCGCGCGGTCCACGCGCTTGCCCGCCGCATCCGATCGCAGCTCCTTGGGGAGCGAGAACATGAGGTCTTCTTCGGCCGTCCGCACCTCTTCGACCGAGCGGTAGCCGGCACCGGCGAGCTCTTCGAGCACCTCCTGGACCAGCACCTCGGGAACCGATGCGCCCGACGTCACGCCGACCGTCTCGACGCCCTCGAGCCACGCCTGCTCGACCTCGTCGGCGTAGTCCACCCGGTACGCGGCCTTGGCGCCGTACTCGAGCGCGACCTCGACGAGCCGCACGCTGTTGGACGAGTTCGCCGATCCGACGACGATCACGAGATCGGCATCCTTCGCGACCTTCTTGATCGCGACCTGCCGGTTCTGCGTCGCGTAGCAGATGTCGTCGGACGGCGGATCCTGCAGGTTCGGGAACCGCTGGCGCAGCCGGCGCACGGTCTCCATCGTCTCGTCGACCGACAGCGTCGTCTGCGACAGCCACACGACCTTGTCGGGGTCGCGCACCACGACCGTGTCGGCCTCATCGGGAGAGTTCACGATCGTGACGTGATCAGGGGCCTCGCCCGCCGTTCCCTCGACCTCCTCGTGCCCCAGGTGGCCGATGAGGAGGATCTCGAAGTCGTCGCGGGCGAACCGCACGGCCTCGCGGTGCACCTTCGTCACGAGCGGACAGGTCGCGTCGATCGCCTGGAGGCCGCGATCGGATGCCGCGTTCACGACCGCCGGCGAGACGCCGTGCGCGCTGAACACGACGTGGGCACCCTCGGGCACCTCGTCGACCTCTTCGACGAAGATGGCGCCCTTCTGCTCGAGCTCGGTCACGACGTGGATGTTGTGCACGATCTGCTTGCGCACGTAGACGGGCGCGCCGAAGCGCTCGAGCGCCTTCTCGACGGCGATGACCGCGCGGTCGACCCCTGCGCAGTAGCCCCGCGGCGAGGCGAGGAGCACCCGCTTCTGTCCGCCGACCGGGATATCCTTGAGGCGCTCACGCCGCCGCGGGATGCGCGGGACGGGCATGCGGACCGCGGAGAGCGTAGAGGCCGACTTCACCCCTCGATCCTATCCGCGGCGCAGGCACCCGACCTGGGCGTCCGCCGATGGAGGAATCCCATGACCACCTTCCAGCCGGAGGCCGTGCCCACCGGGGCGCCGCCCGCGGGTGACATCCGATGACGACGTTCCGGCCCGAGACCGTGCCGGGGGAACCGCCGCCGTCCGACGCGGTGCACCCGCGGGAGTCCAGCCCGCAGGCGCCCACGTCCGTCGCGCGGCTCAACGAGACGATCCGGGGCTTCATCGAGAAGTGGGGCTTCGTCTGGGTCGAGGGCGAGATCACGTCCTGGAACATGCGCGGCGGCAACGTCTTCGGACGCCTGAAAGACCTCGGATCCGACTCCCTCATCTCGTTCCGGCTGTGGTCGAAGACGCTCGCCCGCGTGCCGGGCGACCTCAAGGTCGGCGACCACGTGATCGCATGCGTCAAGGCCGACTACTTCGTCAAGCAGGGTGACTTCAGCTTCACGGTCTCGTCGATGCGGCACGTCGGCCTCGGCGACCAGCTCGAGCGCCTGGAGCGACTCCGCGCGCAGCTGCGCGCCGAGGGCCTCTTCGACACCGCGCGAAAGAAGCCGCTGCCTTTCCTCCCGCACACGATCGGGCTCATCACGGGTGAGAACTCGGACGCCGAGAAGGACGTCCACCGCAACGCCGAGCTGCGCTGGCCGCAGGTGAGCTTCCGCACGAAGTACGCCGCCGTCCAGGGCGAGCGCTGCGTCCCCGAGACGATCGCGGCTCTGAAGGCACTGGATGCCGCTCCCGACGTCGACGTCATCGTCATCGCACGCGGCGGCGGCGATCCGCAGACGCTGCTCGGCTTCAGCGACGAGCGGCTCGTGCGGGCGGTGGCCGCGGCATCCACTCCCGTCGTCAGCGCGATCGGGCACGAGAACGACCACCCGCTCCTCGACGACGTCGCGGACCTGCGCGCTTCGACGCCGACGGACGCCGCGAAGAGGATCGTGCCGGATGTCGCGGAGCAGCGCGCGATCGTCGCCCAGCTGCGGTCGCGGCTCACGATGCGCCTGACCCATCGCCTGCAGCACGACATCGCCCAGCTCGAGCAGCTGCGCTCGCGTCCGGCCCTGCGGGCACCGGAGTCGATGCTCGACTCGCGCGCGCAGCAGCTCTGGCTGCTCTCGTCGCGCGGTCGCGACATCGTCGACCGCGCCCTCGACGCGCAGAGTCGCCATGCGGCCGAGCTGCGCGCGACGCTGCGCGCGCTCTCACCCGCCTCGACGCTCGCGCGCGGCTACGCGATCGCCCACCTGTCGGATGGTGTGATCGTGCGCGACGCGGCGCAGGCACCCGCCGGCTCCTCCGTCGTCGTGACCGTCGGTCGCGGGTCGTTCGCGGCGCGGTCGGACGGCGAGATCGCGGAGGGCGACGGCGCCCAGCGGGGCGCTTCGTGATCACTCCACATCGAGGCACCTGGCGGGAGCCCGTCGGGACGCCGAACTAAGATGGAGGCCATGAGCGTGTCGAGCGAAGGGCTTTCCGACGTCGCGACACTGTCGTTCGAGCAGGCCCGGGATGAGCTCGTGCGCGTCGTCGCCGAGCTCGAGCAGGGCGCTCCCACCCTGGAGCAGTCGCTGGCCCTCTGGGAGCGCGGCGAGGCCCTCGCGGAGCGCTGTGAGGAATGGCTCCTCGGCGCCAAGCGCCGACTCGATGCGGCACGGTCCTCGACCGCCGCTGCGAGCCCGAACGGCGCGAGCAGCAGCCGTACCGGCGACAGCGCGGCCACGGAGTCGTGATGGCCAGGGCTCCCCGCATCGTCGCCGAGCTCGGCCGCCCCGAGACCCCCGAAGAGACCGCAGACCGCAAGGCGCAGTTCTCGGCCGCCTACCGCTCCAGCCAGAACACCCGCAATCTCATCGCCGCTCTTCTCGCGACGCTGACCGTCGTCCTCATCATCGTGTTCGCCGTGCCGCGAGGCTCGATCCCCGAGCGCGAGCCCGTCGATGTCGCCTCCGTGGCCGCCGACGTCTCCTCCGCTGAAGATCGCACGGTCCTCGTCCCCGACGTGCCCGACACCTGGCGTGCCAACAGCGCCGCCGTCGAGGGCGATTCGGTCGGCGCCTGGACGATCGTCTACGTGCCGAGCGAGGCATCCGGCTATCTGCGCATCGCGCAGGGCTTCGACGCGGATGCCGCGTGGCCCACTCGCGTGCTCAAGGGGGCCGACGCGTCGGGCACCACGACGATCGACGGCGTCGAGTGGACGGTCTACGACATCCCCGACCCCGCCCGTGCCGGCAATGTGTCGATCGCGCTGAGCACACCGGCGGGGCCTGACACCGTCATGATCTACGGCTCGACCGACGAGAAGACGGTCGAGACGGCGGCGAAGTCCGTCGCCGACCAGGTGAAGGCGATCGCGCAGGACGCCCAGTGACCGAAGACAGGCTGCACCGCTCGGGATACCGGGCGGCGACCGACCGAAGGACCGACGAGGAGGCTCGATGACCGAAGAGACGCTGACCCCCCGCAAGGTGTGGCAGGAGATGGTGCAGGGCAACGAGCGCTTCGTCGCGGGCGAGCCGCGGCATCCGCGTCAGGACGTCGAGCGACGGCACGAGCTCGCCGACGGCCAGCGTCCGCGGGCCGCCCTCTTCGGCTGCTCCGACTCGCGTCTCGCGGCCGAGATCATCTTCGACGAGGGCCTCGGCGATCTGTTCGTTATCCGCAATGCGGGTCAGGTCATCTCCAATTCGGTCATCGGCAGCCTCGAGTACGCCGTGGCGGTGCTCGAAGTGCCGCTCATCGTCGTGCTCGGCCACGACGCCTGCGGTGCCGTGGGCGCGGCGATCGAGAGCACGAAGACGGATGCCCCGGCACTCCCCCGAACATCTGGCGCCAGATCGCGCCCATCGTCCCGGCCGTGCGCCGCGTCATCCGCGCCGGCGACGGCGGCACCGCCGTCGATCCCGAGATCGTCGGCCGGGAGCACCTGAAGGACACCGTCGCCGAGCTGCTGCACTCGTCGGAGCTCATCAGCGACGCCGTCGCCGAGGGTCGCGTGGCGATCGTCGGCGCCAACTACCGGCTCGCCGAGGGCACGGCCGTGCCGAGCATCATCATCGGCGACGCCGGCCAGACCGACGACGCCGCCGACATCAGCAGCGCGGGCACCGCCGCCTGACATCACCCCGGACACTGTGGAGGACGAAGACGTGACCGACATGAGCGAGACCGAGTACCGCATCGAGCACGACACCATGGGCGAGGTGCGCGTGCCGAGGAACGCCCTCTACGCCGCGCAGACCCAGCGCGCGGTCGAGAACTTCCCCATCTCGGGAGATGCCCTCGACCCGGCGCAGATCGTCGCGCTCGCGCGCATCAAGAAGGCCGCGGCGCTCGCGAACAAGGAGCTCGGCACCCTCGACGGCACGATCGCCGACGCGATCGGCCGCGCGGCAGATCGCATCATCGCCGGTGAGTACGCCGACCAGTTCCCCATCGACGTCTACCAGACCGGCAGCGGGACGTCGTCGAACATGAACATGAACGAGGTGCTCGCGACGCTCGCGACGCAGGACCTCGGCCAGACGGTGCACCCCAACGACCACGTCAACGCGTCGCAGTCGTCGAACGACGTCTTCCCCACCTCCGTCCACATCGCCGTGACGCAGGAGCTCATCGACGACCTGATCCCCGCCCTCGACCACCTCGCCGTCGCCCTCGAGGCGAAGGCCGAGGAGTGGAAGAGCGTCGTCAAGTCCGGCCGCACGCACCTGATGGACGCGACTCCGGTGACCCTCGGCCAGGAGTTCGGCGGTTACGCCCGTCAGATCCGCCTCGGGATCGAGCGCGTTCAGGCGGTCCTCCCGCGCGTCGCAGAGGTGCCGCTCGGCGGCACGGCCGTCGGCACGGGCATCAACACCCCGCTCGGCTTCCCGCAGCGGGTCATCGAGCTGATCGTGGCCGACACCGAGCTGCCGATCACCGAGGCGAAGGACCACTTCGAGGCTCAGGCCAACCGCGACGGTCTCGTCGAGGCATCCGGCGCTCTGCGGACGATCGCCGTCTCGCTCACCAAGATCAACAACGACCTGCGGTGGATGGGCTCGGGCCCCAACACCGGTCTCGGCGAGCTGCACATCCCCGACCTGCAGCCCGGGTCGTCGATCATGCCCGGCAAGGTCAACCCCGTCGTGCCGGAGGCGACGCTCATGGTGTGCGCCCGCGTCATCGGCAACGACGCGACGATCGCCTGGGCGGGCGCGTCGGGACTCTTCGAACTGAACGTCGCGATCCCGGTCATGGGGACGGCGATCCTCGAGTCGATCCGCCTCCTCGCCAACTCGATGCGAATCCTCGCCGACAAGACGATCGACGGCCTGCAGGCCAACGTCGACCGCGCGACGGCGTACGCGGGCATGTCGCCGTCGATCGTGACCCCCCTCAACAAGCTCATCGGCTACGAGGCGGCGGCCAAGATCGCGAAGCACTCGGTTGCCAAGGGCATCACGGTGCGCGAGGCGGTCCTCGACCTCGGCTATGTCGAACGGGGCGAGCTCACGCTCGAGCAGCTGGACGAGAAGCTCGACCTGCTCTCGATGACCCACCCGGGATGATCCGCGGCGGAGTCATGCCGTTGGGAGGCTTGGCGCCGCGCGGCGGCCGCATGCCGTCCGCGCTCGTGGCGGGTACCGGAAAAGCCGGGGCGGAGCGGTGCGGCCGAGCCTTCCGTCAGCGCTCACATTCCGCACAGAGCATCGCAGGACGATAATCAGGGCATGAGGCGCTCGTCCCGACCGATTTCGGCGCGCGCACGCATCCTGGGAGCGATCCTCGCGGTGGCGTGCGTGGGTCTCGCGATCGTGGGCAGCGTGACCTTCCTCGTGCAGCGCGAGCGTGCCCTCGACGACATCAACGACCGTCTCAAGGCGCAGGTCTCCAGCCTCAACGCCGTCGCCGGCGGCGCGGGCGACGAATCGACGACGGATGCCGCGTCCCCCGCGCCGACGACGGCCGTCGAGAAGCTCGACCCCGAGCAGTTCGCGTCTCTCGAGGACTACCTTCAGGCGGTCGTCGCGCGCCTCGTCCCCGGGCGGAACGAGGCATCCCTCGCCGTCATCGACGGCAAGGCGCGCTTCATCCCGCGGACGCTGTCCGGCTTCGACATCTCGGACGACCAGGAGCTCATCGACCGGGCGGTCGCCGAGACGCGGGACGGGAAGACGAAGATCGGGACGGCCGTCACCGACGAGGGGTCGCTCCGCTACATCGCGATCCCTATCCAGTTCCCCGGCGACGAGGACTCCGGCGTCTACATCCGTGCGGTCGACCTCGGCGCGGAGCTCGCCCCCGTGACGGCGGCTGTCACGACCTACTGGCTCGCCGCCGTCATCATGGTGCTCGCGATCGGGATCGTGGGGTGGTTCGTCGCGGGTCGCCTGCTCTCCCCCATCCGCTCGATCCGGGATGCCGCGGACTCGATCACTCTCACCGACCTGTCGCCCCGCCTCCCCGAGCAGGGCAACAACGACATCTCGGATCTCTCGCGCACGGTGAACTCGATGCTCGACCGGCTGGAGGGCTCGGTCGATGTGCAGCGTCAGCTCCTCGACGACGTGCGTCACGAGCTGAAGACCCCGATCACGATCGTGCGCGGCCATCTCGAGCTCATGGACCCGAAAGACGTCGCCGACGTCCAGAGCACGCGCGAGATCGGGATCGCCGAGCTCGACCGCATGACGCGGCTCGTCGACGACATCGACCTCCTCGCCGCCGTCGAGGGCGACCAGTTCGAGATGGGCGACGTCGATCTCAGCGCCCTCACATCGCGCGTGGGCGAGCTTGTCACGGTCATCCCCGGCCACGAGTGGTCAGTCGTCCAGCAGGCCGAGGGCATCGTCCAGGGCGACCACGATCGCCTGCTGCAGGCGTGGCTGCAGCTCGCCGACAACGCCGCGAAGTACACCCCCGAGGGCTCGCCCATCGAGATCGGCAGTGCCCTGGATGCCGAGGGCACGCACCTCTGGGTGCGGGACCACGGCCCCGGCATCCCGCCGTCCGCCCGCCATCGCATCTTCCGACGCTTCGACCGTGCGCAGGGCAAGCGCACCGTCGGCGGGTCGGGCCTCGGACTCGCGATCGTCGATGCGATCATGAAGGGACATGGCGGACGCTGCGTCGTCACCGACACCCCCGGCGGTGGCGCCACGTTCACGATTCACCTCCCCCTCGCCAGTTCGGAGCTGCCGCAGCCGGTGAGGGCGGGTGACGTCGTACTCCAGCGGGAGGCATCGGGATGACGAGGATCCTCATCGTCGAAGACGAGCCGCGCATCGCGGCATTCGTGAGCCGCGGCCTCGAAGCCGCCGGCTACACGACAGCCATCTCGGACGACGGAGCCGAGGCCCTCGAGCGCGCGATGCGGCCCGACATCGACCTCGTGCTCCTCGACGTCGGGCTGCCCACGATGGACGGCTTCGAGGTGCTGCGCGAACTGCGCTCACGCGGGAGCGTCGTGCCCGTCATCATGCTCACGGCGCGTTCCAGCACCCACGACACCGTCGAGGGCCTGGATGCCGGGGCCAACGACTACATGTCGAAGCCGTTCACGTTCGACGAGCTGCTCGCCCGCGTCCGATCCCGGCTGCGCGAGAGCGTCGGGCCTTCGTCGACGTCGCTCGTCCACGGCGACGTCGTGCTCGACATCCTGGGTCGCCGTGCGACGGTCGGAGGGCGCGAGGTCGAGCTCTCGGCCCGCGAATTCGCCCTCGCCGAGCAGTTCCTGCGCAACCCCGGTCACGTGCTCAGCCGCGAACAGCTGCTGAGCCGCGTGTGGGGCCTCGACTTCGATCCCGGTTCGAACGTCGTCGACGTCTACGTGCGCTACCTCCGGGGCAAGCTCGGGAGTCAGCACATCGTCACGGTGCGCGGCGCCGGCTACCGGTGGGAGTGACACTCCTCACTCACGGTCGCACGCGGCTCCCGCCTCAGAGCACCCGAGGGAGAGATTCCGGGCAGAGAGAAGCCCCCGGCGCTGGGGGACGCCGGGGGCTGGGAAAGGGTCTGGAGCTGGGGGACTCCCTGTGACCCTGGTCAATCGCCTCGTGGGGGCTTCGGCGATTGATCTCTCTTCCATCCAGACGACGAAGAATTGCCGTGCGTGGATGGGGAACCCGCGTTCTTCGCGGGGGCCTGTGAACGGCCGTTAGCGTGGCCGTTGGTCTTGGTGTCGGTCTGCGGAGGGTTGACCACCGGAGCCTGGGGGGCCTGGACGGCCGGAGCCTGCGGAGCCTGGACAGCCGGTGCCTGCGGCGCCTGCAGCGACTTGCGGCTCGATTCGCCGACCGACGCGGTGCGCTCCGTATCGGTGGGAGCGATCGACGCGTTGCGCTGCGCGTCTTGACCCTGACGATCGGCGGCCGCGCGCTCCAGCTGCTCGATCCACCGCGTGATCTTCTCGGCCGACCATCCGTGCTGCTCGGCCCAGGAGCGCAGGTCGTCCCACGAGCCGCTGCGGATCGCATCGTCGGCGATCTGCTGCTCGGACGGCCCGCTCGGCGTCTGCCCAGCGGGCACCTGCGGCGCGGGGGCCGTCGACTGGCGCTGTGTCTGCGAGGGAGCGGCGACATCCTGGGGCTCGGGCGCGGGCACGACTTCTGCGGTGGGCGCGGGTGCGGGCACGACCGGCGCGACGAGGGTGGCGGAAGCGGTCGGCGTCGGAGCGGCGGGCGTGACGCGGACGACCTCGACGTCGGCGGCTTCGCCGGGCGCGTCGGCGAGTGCGGCGGCGTTGCTCAGCGTCACCGCGCACGCGACCGCGACAGCGGCCGCGCCGGCGATGAATCCGCCGGCCGCGAAAGCGGCTCGTCCGTCCAACTCGTGCTCCCGTGTCGTCGCCTAGCAAGGCCCCCAGCGGCGCGCGCGTGCATACTTGCCGCGCACCTCTTCCATGGTCGCAGACGGTGGTGAGAGCAGAAGGAGAACGGGGTGAGATTCTTCTCATCTTGATTACTCGCACAGCGAGCGATTTTGGGAACGTCCGGCACGCCGACCGAAGGCACGCGGAAGGGGCCGGGATGCCGCATCCCGGCCCCTCCGAAACACCGCCGTCAGGCGAGCTCGCCGGCCTCCAGCAGGTCGGTGACGAGCGCCGCGATGGCGGATCGCTCCGACCGGACGAGCGTCACGTGCCCGAAGAGGTCGTGCCCCTTGAGCGTCTCGATGACCGACGCGACGCCGTCATGACGGCCGACGCGGAGATTGTCGCGCTGCCCCACGTCGTGGGTCAGGACGACGCGGGAGTTCTGACCGATCCGGCTGAGCACGGTGAGCAGGACGTTCCGCTCGAGGGACTGGGCCTCGTCGACGATCACGAAGGCGTCGTGCAGCGACCGCCCACGGATGTGCGTGAGCGGCAGCACCTCGAGCAGCCCGCGGGCGATCACCTCTTCGACGACGTTCGACGAGACGACCGACCCGAGCGTGTCGAACACGGCCTGGCCCCACGGGTTCATCTTCTCGCCCTGGTCGCCCGGCAGATAGCCGAGCTCCTGCCCGCCGACGGCGAACAGCGGGCGGAACACGATGATCTTGCGCTGCTGCTGCCGCTCCAGGACCGACTCGAGCCCCGCGCACAGCGCGAGGGCCGACTTGCCGGTGCCCGCGCGTCCACCGAGTGACACGATCCCGACGTCGGGATCCAGCAGCAGGTCGATCGCGATCCGCTGCTCGGCGGACCGTCCGTGCATGCCGAACACCTCGCGATCGCCGCGCACGAGCCGGTACGAGCCGTCGCCCGTGACGCGACCGAGAGCCGATCCGCGCTCCGAGTGGATGATGAGGCCGGTGTTGACGGGGAAGCCGTGGATCTCGTCGCTGACGCCGATCTCGCTCTCGTAGAGGTCGCTGATGTCGTCGCCCGACACGTCGAGGGTCGCGATGCCGGTCCAGCCAGAGTCGACCGCCTGCTCGGCGAGGTACTCCTCGGCCGTGATGCCGAGCGACGCCGCCTTGACCCGCATCGGGAGGTCTTTCGAGACGACAGTGACCTCCTGCCCGTCGTTCGCGAGATGCAGGGCCACGGCGAGGATGCGGCTGTCGTTGTCGCCGAGGCGCATGCCGGACGGGAGGACTGTGGCGTCGGTGTTGTTCAGTTCGACGCGCAGGGTCCCGCCCTCGCCGACGGGAACAGGGAAGTCGAGTCGCCCATGCTCCACGCGCAGCTCGTCGAGGTGGCGCAGCGCCTGACGCGCGAAGTACCCGATCTCGGGATCGTGCCGCTTGCCCTCGAGCTCGGTGACCACGACGACCGGGATCACGACGTTGTGCTCGGCGAAGCGGAAGAACGCCCGCGGATCGCTCAGCAGCACGGAGGTGTCGAGCACGTACGTGCGCAGCGCCTCCTCCTGACCTGCGACCTCTTCGGCCGTCTCGCGGTGCTGCCTCTGTGGTGCTCGTGTGGTCACAACCCACTCCCGCCCCGGGTGTGTCACCCGGCAGTCAGCGAGTCGACCAAGGTCACGAGTCGCGATCCATCCGGCCGACTCGAACAGGCGCTTTGCCCGTTGGTCCGACGCTACGACCGACCGCCGACAGCGTGCGGCGACGACACGCTGGAGATTCCGTTAACTCCGAGTGAACGGGGTCACGACGGTGACGGACGCCGCGGCATCCGTCACTCGATCACCAGACGCGTGCGGACGAGAAGGCCGCGAGTGCGTCGCCGAAGAGGCGCATCGTGTCGGCGCCCGTGCCCACGTGCGGGGCGACGCGCAGGAGCCCCGAGCGCACCGTCACGGTGAGCCCGTGATTGGCGAGCGAGGCGGCCAGCGGAGCGGCATCCTGCGGCGCGGGAGCCAGCGCGACGATCCCCGCGCGGCGCTCGGGTTCGCGCGGCGTCACGACCGGGATCTCGTAGCGGTCGGCGAAGTACATGACGTCGCCCGATCGTGCGACGAGCTCGCTCTCGATCGTGGAGACGCCGACATCGAGGATGTCGCGCAGCGACGTCGCGAGCCGCGCGAACGCGAGGGCGTCTTCGCCGGCGACCCGGAACGCCTCTGCGGTGGGCGCGGGCTGCGGCACGGCGTCGAGAGGCAGGTCGCCCTCGACTCCCGCGAAGCCCGACAGCACGGGTGCGATCCGCTCCATCGCCCGCTCGCTGAACGATGCGAAGCCGGTGCCGCGACCGGCCCGGAGCCACTTGTAGCCGTTGCCGCACACGACGTCGGCGGCCTCCCAGTCCGCCTCGATCACGCCGAAGCCCTGGATCGCGTCGACGATCAGGAGGCGGTCGCCGATCACCTCGCGCAGTGCGGTGAGGTCCGCTCGGTAGCCCGTGCGGAAGTCGACGAGGCTCACCGCCACCGCTCGCGTGTCGTCCGTGAGCGCTTCGCGCACGGCGTCGGGGGTGACGAACCCGCCGTCGGGCTCGATCCACTGCACCTCGATCGAGCCCAGCGCGTCCGCCGCGCGCGTGGCCGCGACGGTGAGGCTCGGGAACTCGCCCCGCGACACGATGAGCCCGCCGGCCAGGCCGTAGACGGCCTGCATGAGCCCGTACGTCGTCGAGGGCTGCAGGACGACCTGCTCGGCATCCGTTCTCAGCACCCGCGCGAGCAGCTCGCGAGACTCCCGCACATGCTCGCCGACGAGCTCGATGCTGGACCGGCGGCCGGACCCCAGCAGCTCGGCGTCGGCGTGCACCTCGGCACGGACATTCGGCGACAGCGGGCCGAACGAGGCCCAGTCGAGGTACCCAGGCTCCCCATCGAACGATCCCAGGTACGATTCCCAATCGTTCACCTCGCCATTGTGGCATGGCGGTGTGGGTGGCGCGGCAGCCCTTGACGAGAGGTGCGGGCGGTGCTTCCGCCCGGTCAGACGGGGAAACGGCCGGCTGCGAGGTCGTCGGCGGCTAGCTGTACCTGGCCATGAGGTTGGTGGCTTCGGTGCTCTTGTGAACGGTGAGGACCTCCGGGCTTAGTGGAGATGTCTGAAGTCTCTACTGACCGGAGGTCCTCGATGTCCCACGCTAATGCCCGCCTGACCGTGCGGGGCAGGCTGTTGATCGTTGAACGTGCCCGCGATGGGTGGAAGCAAGCGCATATCGCCGCTGCGATGGGCGTGTCCCGCCGTCGTGTGAAGCGGTGGATCGACCGCTACCGGGCTGAGGGCGAGGCCGGGTTGCACGACCGGTCCTCGCGCCCCCACCACATCGCGAACCGCACCCCAGATACGAAGGCCGCGGCGGTGGTCATCCTGCGCAAGAAGGAGCGGCTCGGTCGTGACGAGCTCGCCGCGCGCACCGGGGTGCCGGCCCGGACGGTGTCGCGGATCATCGCCCGGGCGGGCCTGCCACGGCTGGCCGATCTGGATCCGATGACCGGGGAACGGATCCGCGCGTCCAAGACCACCGCGGTCCGTTACGAGCGTGAGCGGCCGGGCGAACTGGTCCACATGGACGTGAAGAAGCTCGGGCGGATTCCCAGCGGCGGCGGCTGGAAGGCGCTCGGCCGCGGCGTCGGAGATAACCGTGATCGCCGGCACGGAACCGGCTACGACTACGTCCACTCGGTCGTCGATGACCATTCCCGACCGGCCTACTCCGAAGTTCTGCCCGACGAGAAGGGACCCACCTGCGCCGCGTTTCTGGAACGCGCGGTCGGATATTTCGCCGCGCATGGCATCGCTCGTATCGAGCGGCTAATCACCGACAACGCCTGGGCATACCGGTACTCATTGCGTGAGGTCTGCGCGGCTCACCACATCCGACAGAAGTTCATCAAGCCTCACTGCCCCTGGCAGAACGGCAAGGTCGAGAGGTTCAATCGCACGCTGCAAACCGAGTGGGCCTACCGACAAGCGTTCGCCTCAAACGATGCCCGCACCGCGGCCCTTGATCCCTGGCTCGAGCACTACAACACTGGACGACGCCACTCAGCCCTCGGAGGTCAGCCCCCGATCAGCCGACTGACACCAACGTACTGACCCGGTACAGCTAGCCGCCGTAGCGGCGATCCCGCGACGTGTAGTCGCGGATCGCGCGCAGGAAGTCCACTTCGCGAAGATCGGGCCCCAGGGCCTCGACGAAGTAGAACTCGCTGTGCGCGCTCTGCCAGAGGAGGAAGTCGCTCAGGCGCTGCTCGCCCGACGTGCGGATCACCAGGTCGGGGTCCGGCTGGCCGCCGGTGTAGAGGTGCTCGCCGATCTGCTCGGGCGTGAGGCTCTCGGCGAGGTCTTCGAGCGAACCCCCGTCCTGCTGGTGCTTCGCGATGATGCTGCGCACAGCGTCGACGATCTCGCCGCGGCCGCCGTAGCCCACCGCGAGATTGACGTGCATGCCGCCCTTGTCGCGCGAGCGCTTCTGCACATCGGCGAGCACCCGGGCGAGGTCGCGCGGCAGCAGATCGGCGCGGCCCACGTGCTGCACCCGCCAGTCCCGCTCGTGCGAGAGCTGATCGGCGAGCTCGGCGATGATGTCGATGAGATCGGCGAGCTCCTGCGAGTCGCGCTTCGTGAGGTTGTCGGTCGAGAGCAGGTACAGGGACACGACACGTACTCCGATGTCGTCGCACCACTCGAGGAACTCGCGCATCTTCGCCGCGCCCGCCCGGTGTCCGTGCGCCGCGGAGTCGTAGCCGAGCTGGCGCGCCCACCGGCGGTTCCCGTCGATCATCATGGCGATGTGCCGGGGAACGGTCTCGGGCGTGAGCTGACGGCGCAGCCGGTTGATGTAGAGCCGGTAGAGGGGACCCCTGCCCTCATTCGACGCCGTCACAACGCCTACCGTACCTCTGAGGTGCGGGCCAGCGCGGCCTGGGAATCCGTAGGACGTGCCCACCGAGGCATACTCCCCGCCGTACCCTTGGGAAATGGCGCGCCCGACCCGAATCCCCCCGACCGAAGACGCCGGCGCGGACATGCCGCATCTCCCGCTCGTCGAGGAGGCCGCGAGCGTTCCCGTCGAGATCAAGCCGACGTGGCGCGGCTGGGTCCACGCGGCCACCTTCCCGGTCGCGATCGTGACCGGGATCGTCCTGATCGCCCTCGCACAGGGCTCTGCGGCGAAATGGTCGTGCGCCGTCTTCATGGTCACGTCGCTGCTGCTCTTCGGCAACTCGGCCCTGTATCACCGCTTCAACTGGAAGCCGAAGACCAAGGCGATCCTCAAGCGCATCGACCACGCCAACATCCTGCTGCTGATCGCCGGCACCTACACGCCGATCGCGGTGCTGGCTCTGCCGACGTCTCAGACGGTCCTGCTGCTGTCCCTCGTCTGGGGCGGCGCGATACTCGGCATCCTGTTCCGGGTCTTCTGGATCGACGCGCCGCGCTGGCTCTACGTCGCCCTGTACCTCGTCCTCGGGTGGGCGGCGGTCATGTACCTCGTGCCTCTCGCGCAGGCGAGCCTCGCGATGATGGTGCTCGTGGCGGTGGGTGGCATCCTCTACACGCTCGGTGCCATCGTCTACGCAATGAAGCGGCCGAACCCGTGGCCCGGCCACTTCGGCTTCCACGAGATCTTCCACGTGTGCACGGTTCTGGCGTTCCTCTGCCACTGGACCGCGTGCCTCATCATCGCGATGAACCCCGTCTACCACGCTGGATGACGGGCGCCTCCGGCTGACGGGCGGCTTCGCTCGTCGCGCGCGGTCAGCGCTGCCGGTCGACGAGGTCAGCGCTGCGGGTCGAGGAAGTCAGCGCTGCGGGTCGATGTCCTCGTCGTCGGTCTCGGTCGCGCGAGTGGATGCCTCGGCCTGACGCGCCGCCGCCTCTTCGGCGTCGAGCTGCTCGTCGACCTCCGACCGGATGCGCGCCCGGCGGATGCGCCGCATCATGTCCCAGATCAGGACGACCACGGCGAGCGCCAGGAACGCGATCGCGACGAAGCCCCAGGGGCCCGGGGTCACGAGATCGGGGTCGGGGCCCGACGTGGGCGACGGCGTCGCCGTCGCTGCCGCCTCGACGAGTGCGACGAGCGCCTGATGCATGTGTCCTCGTTCCGCGGAGCGCTTAGCCTGGAGTCTCCAGCCTAATTCGCCCGACGGGACCCCCATGACGACGCAGCAGATGCTCGACGAGCGTTACGGCCGCACCCGCCGCGGCGCGACGCGCTGGGTCATCGGCGTCGCCGTCGCCCTGGCGCTCGTCGCCGTCGGAGCCTTCGCATGGCTGACGGTCGCGAACTCGCTCAACGCCGTCGACGTCGACACGACCGGTTTCCAGGTCGTCGACGAGCGCACCGTCACACTCGAGTTCCAGCTCTCCGCCCCCACCGGGTCGTCGATCGCCTGCACGCTCGAGGCGCAGGACGAACAGCACGGCGTCGTGGGCTGGAGGGTGGTCGAGATCCCCGCCGGCGAGACGCACGCGAGGGCATTCCGCGAGACGATTCCGACCGTCGCCGAGGCCACCACGGGTTTTGTCAACTCATGCTGGGTGTCGTAGTCTGACGGTCACCGTAACGACAGACGCCCTGGCTGAGCCGGGGCGTCTCGGCGTATCGCCCTCTGACGAAGGAGACCGACGTGTCCAGCGACGCTCCCGTGACGTTCCTCACGCAGGACGCCTACGACCGCCTCGCCGCCGAGCTCGAGCACCTCTCGACGACCGGCCGTGAAGAGATCGCCAAGCGCATCGAGGCCGCCCGTGAAGAAGGCGACCTGAAGGAGAACGGCGGCTACCACGCGGCCAAGGACGAGCAGGGCAAGCAGGAGGCCCGCATCCGGACGCTCCAGGCGCTGCTGAAGGACGCGAAGGTCGGCGAGGCGCCCGAGAGCACCGGAGTGGTCGAGCCCGGCACCGTCGTCACCGCCGTCGTCGCGGGCGGCGAAGAGGTCTTCCTCCTCGGCAACCGCGAGATCGCCGCGAACTCGAAGCTCGACGTCTACAGCGAGGCGTCCCCCCCTCGGCGAGGCGATCCTCGGGCTCAAGGAAGGCGACAAGACGTCGTACAAGGCTCCCAACGGCCGCGACATCTCGGTCGAGATCGTGAAGGTCGAGACCTACGCGGGTCAGTGACCGGCGGACGCACCCCCGGCGAGCTCAGTCGGGCATGACGGTCGGCGCGTAGCCGGCGCCGCGGAGCGTTTCGATGACGTGTGCGCGATGCTCCTCGCCGCGCGTCTCGACGCTCAACTGCAGGATGACCTCGCTGATCTGCAGGCCCTGCCCGTGACGCGTGTGGAGCACCTCGATGACGTTGGCGCCCGCCCGGGCGAGCAGCTCCGAGACGGCTGCCAGCTGCCCGGGGCGGTCAGGCAGGGGGATCTGCAGGGTCATGTAACGCCCGGATGCCGCGAGCCCGTGCGCGACGACCCGCTGAAGCAGGAGCGGGTCGATGTTGCCGCCGGACAGGATCGACACGGTCGGCCCCGTCCCGATGACCTTCCCGGCGAGGATCGCCGCCACGCCCACCGCGCCCGCCGGCTCGACGACCTGCTTGGCGCGTTCGAGAAGCACGAGGAGGGCGCGCGCGATGTCGTCGTCCGTCACGGTGACGACATCGTCGAGGAGCTCCCTGATGAGCGCGAACGGCACATCTCCAGGGCGCGCGACCGCGATGCCGTCGGCGATGGTCGGCCGCGTCTCGACCTCGATCGGATGCCCGAGCTCGAGTGACGACGGGTAGGCGGCCGAGTTCTCGGCCTGCACGCCGATCACCCGCACCCTGCGCCCCTCGGCCGCGGCCCGGGCCTTGACGGCGGCAGCGACCCCCGCGGCCAGCCCGCCGCCGCCGATCCCGACGAGCACCGTCTCGATCTCGGGCAGGTCTTCGTACAGCTCGAGGCCGAGGGTCCCCTGCCCCACGATGATGTCGCGGTGGTCGAAGGGATGGATGAGGACGGCACCCGTGCGCTCGGCGAACTCCGCCGCGAGCCGCAGCGGCGTCTCGACGGTTGCGCCTTCGAGGATGACCTCCGCGCCGTAGCCGCGCGTCGCGAGCAGCTTCGGCACCGGCACGCCCAGGGGCATGAAGATCGTGGCGCGGATCCCGAGCGACTTCGCCGCGAGGGCGACGCCCTGCGCGTGGTTTCCGGCCGAAGCGGCGACGACGCCGCGCGCGCGCTCTTCGGCCGTCAGGCGCGAGAGGCGGTACGCGGCGCCGCGGATCTTGAACGAGCCCGTGCGCTGGAGGTTCTCGAGCTTGAGGTACACCGGCACACCGAGAAGATCGGTGAGATGCAGCGACTCGTCGAGCGGAGTGTGCGTGATGACCCCGGCGAGGGTGGCCGCGGCATCCTCGAACTCGGCGAGGACCGGGGCGATCGTGGAAACGCTCAAGCGCGACTCCCTCTGCTTCTCGTTCTCGTGCGTGGCACGGTGCTCCAGATGAGATCGGCGTGCGGTGTGCGGCCCGTCTGCCACGCGCGCTCGCTCAAATAGACGGCGACCACATTGACGAAGGCCGCGATCGGGACCGCGAACAGGGCGCCCGGAATGCCGGCGATCATGGCGCCGCCCGCCACCACGAGGACGACGGCGAGCGGGTGTACCTTCACGGCCGAGCCCATGAGCAGCGGCTGCAGGACGTGTCCCTCGAGCTGCTGGACGCCCAGCACCACCACGAGCATCCAGAGCGCGATCCAGGGGCCGTTGTAGACGAGGGCCAGGAAGACGGCCACGGCGCCCGTGAGAACGGCGCCGACGATCGGCACGAACGCGCCGAGGAAGACCAGCACGGCGATGGGGATGGCGAGCGGCACTCCGAGGAGGAACGCGCCGAGGCCGATGCCGATCGCATCGATGGTCGCCACGAGAAGCTGCGTACGGGCGTAGTTGACGACGGTCACCCACCCGGCGCGGCCCGCGCCGTCGACGGCGGGCCTGGCGCGCTTCGGGAACAGCCGGGTGGTCCAGCGCCAGATGCCGGCGCCGTCGGCCAGGAGGCACAGGATGATGAACAGCGACAGCAGCGCCCCCGTCGCCACATGCCCCACGGTCGTGCCGATGGCGAGGGCCCCCGACCACAGCAGCTCGGCCTGCTGCTGGATGAACTCCCACGACTGGGCGAGCAGGTCGTCGATCTGCTGGGCTGTCAGGTGCAGCGGCCCGCTGATGAGGTACTGGCGGAAGGCTTCGACGGCCTCGACGGTGCGCTCCTGGACGCTCGCCCACTGGCGGGTGATCTGCCACACGGCGAGCCACAGAAGGCCCGTCACGACTGCGATCGCACCGATCACGGCGATGACGATCGCAAGCCACTTCGGGACGCGGTGCCGCAGCATCCAGGCGAACGCCGGCCACAGGAGGGCCGTCACGAGGATGCCGACGAGCAGCGGGATGACGAGGAGCTTCAGCTGGATGACGAGCCAGATCACGACTCCGGCCGCCGCCGCGATCACGAGCAGCCTCCAGGCGTAGGCCGAGGTGAGCCGGAGCCCGCGCGGTATCTGAGCCTGCAGGTCGGTCGATACGATCCGGGTGCGGTCGCGGACCGCGTCGAACAGAGAACCGCGTGGTTTCTCGTCGGGGCCGCTCATCCGCCCAGTCTAGGACTCGCGCAGGGGGTGACTCGGAACGCCCCGGCCGCCTGACGGTCTGTCGGAAGCCCTCATTAGGCTGGCCGGGTGAAGGAGACCCTGAGCACCGCCGAGGCGCGACGCATCGCGCTGACCGCTCAGGGGTTCGCGCGCGAGCGCCCGGCGACGGGCGGAACCCGGCAGCTCAACCTCGCGATCGCGCGCATGCAGACGCTTCAGATCGACTCGGTCAACGTGTTCGCCCGCTCGCACTACATGCCGCTCTTCTCGCGCGTCGGCTCCTACGACACCGCCGCGCTCGATCGGCTCCTCTTCGCTCGGCGCGCGCCGTACGTCGAGTACTGGGCCCACGTCGCCGCGTTCATCCCCGCCGCCGATTGGGGCCTCTTCCGCTTCCGTATGGACGACATGCGGGCAAAATACGGTTCGAAGCCAGACGGCTGGTTCGCGCGCAACGCCGAGATCGTGGAGTGGGTGCGCGCAGAGCTCGCGGAGCGAGGTCCGCTGCGCCCGGCGCAGATCGAGCACGACGCGAAGAAGTCCAGGCGCGGGCCGTGGTGGGACTGGGACGTCGTCAAGCACGCGCTCGAGCATCTGTGGCTGTTCGGCGACGTCGCGATCGCGGGAAGGCGCGGATTCGAGCGCCGGTACGGTCTGGCTTCCGACGTCCTTCCCCCGCAGATCGTCGAGGCGGCCGTCCCCCGTGATGAGGCGATCCGTGAGCTCGTGCGGCGCGCTGCGAAGGCGTACGGCGTGGCCACGGCATCCGATCTCGCCGACTACTGGCGCATCGCGAACCGTCCGGCCATCCTCGCCGCCGCGCGCGACCTCGTCGACGCCGGTGAGCTCACCCCCGTGACGGTGAAGGGGTGGACGTCGGGCGGCCGCCCCGCCAAGGCGTGGGTGCACGCCGACGCCGCACTCCCCCGCCGAGTCGACGCCGCGGCCATCCTCACCCCCTTCGACCCCGTCGTATGGTTCCGAGAACGGGCCGAGCGCCTCTTCGGCTTCGAGTACCGCATCGAGATCTACACGCCGGCGCCGAAGCGCAGGTTCGGCTACTACTCGCTTCCCGTGCTCGTCGGCGATGACATCGTCGGCCGCGTCGACCTCAAAGCCGATCGGGCGACGTCGACTCTTCTCGTGCAGTCCGCGTGGTGGGAGGCCGGCAAGGGGACGGATGCCGCGGCCCGCCTCGCCGATGAGCTGCGGCTCGCCGCGCGATGGCAGCAGCTCGAGACCATCTCGATCTCGCGGTGGGGCGATGCCACGGACGACCTCGCTCACGTGATGCCGGAGGCGCGGCGCCACGACGCCGGACCCGGTGAGCCGACGGCCCTGTCCGGCGACGAACCCGAGGGGGCGAACGAGCTCGGCGAGGCGATCGAGTCGGCAGACCTCGGCGCGGATCGGTCCGCGCCGACGGGCGAGCTCGTGGAGACCGCGTGAAGCGCGGCACCCTGCTCGGCATCGCCATCGGCGCCGTCGTCGCGATGGCGCTCGCCCTCGGCGCGTGGTGGTTCCTTTCGCGCGACGCCGGGCCGGAGGCGACGGCCAAGGGATACCTCGATGCGCTCGCGGCGGGCGACGGCGACCGGGCGCTCGAGCTCCTCGCCGAGCAGCCGTCAGGCGACGCCGACCGGGCGAAGGCCCTCGACGAGGCTCAGGCGCTCATCACCGACGTCGCGGTGGCGAAGGTCACGCAGTCCGCGGCTTCGGAGAGCGGGACCGACCACGCGGGCCGGGCCGAGGCGCGCGTCACGTACACCCTCGACGGCGCGAAGCATGCCGCTTCCCTCGGCCTCGTCGAGCGCGACGGCGGATGGCGGATCGACAGCGACGGGCTCGGAACGTTGACGCCGCAGACCACGTTGGGTTCCTACTTGTTGGTGGGCGACGTCCCCGTTCCGGCGGGGGCCGCGACGGCGCTGCTTCCCGCGCTGTACCCCGTCGAGGCGGCGCCCAAGGCGATCGTGGCGGGCTCGACGACGGCAGCGGTGACGCTCGGCGAAGCGAGTGAAGCGGCGGTCGAGGCATCCGTCTCGCCTGACGCGATCACCACCGCGCAGCAGCAGCTCGATCTCTACGCCCAGCGCTGCGCCGCGCCCGCGGAGGCGGTGCCGGCGAACTGCGGCATCCGGGTGCCGTGGGCAGCCGACCTCGCAACGCTGACGTCGATCGCCTTCCGCATCGAGCGCTCGCCGCAGCTGACGCTGGCTCCCGATCTGACGTCCTTCTCCGCGACGGACGGAATTCTCATCGCGACCGCGACGGGCATCACCCGCGACGGCGCCGAGGCGTCGTTCACGTACCGCGCCGACGACTGGTCCCTGCGCGGCGCCGTGACGCTCACGCGGGACGACATGAAGCTCGCCGTCGGCTGAGTCGCGCGGCTCGGCGACTGCGGCTCGGCGACCACGGCTCGGCGACTGCGGCTCGGCAAATACGGCTCGGCGACTCGGCCCCCGACGACTAGGGCGCGGCGAGGCCGGCGACCTCGAGGCCGAGCCAGCGGGCGAGATCGCGGATCTCGGCATCCACCGCGTCAGCCACATCGCCCGGAAACGGCTCGTCCTCGTGGATCGCCGCCACCCGGAGGACGCCGGCCTTGCGATCGGCCTTCGCGTCGAGCTTCCCGACGAAGCGGTCGCCATCCAGGATCGGGAGCGCGAAGTATCCCCAGCGACGCTTCGCGGCAGGCTTGTACATCTCCAGCAGGTACTCGTAGCCGAAGATGTCGCGCAGGCGGTCGCGATCGAACACGAGCCGGTCGAACGGCGACAGCAGCGCGGTCCGCGGCCGGAAGACGTCGAGGTCATCGAGCGCGGCGGGGTCGACACGCCACTCCCCCGGAACCCCGTCCACCTCCGCCGCCTCGCCGACCGTGCCGACGTCGATGGGTTCGAAGGGCTGGCTCACGCCCTTCGCGCGCGCGAGGCCGAGCGAGCCCAGGCGGCGCTCGGCCCGCTCGCGTGCGGCATCCTCGGGCGAGAGCTCCGCGAGGTCTGCGGGATAGACCCGCTCCGCGAGGTCGAACAGTCGCCCCTTCGCGTCGCGCGCGGCGATCGCGACCTCGCCGCGGGCGGCGAGGATCTCGAGCATCTGCATCGTGTTGCGGTCGTTCGTCCAGCCCGACGAGCGCCACGAGACCTGGGCGGTGTCGGGGATCTCGGCGGGGCGGAGCGGCCCGTCGGCACGCAGCCGGTCGAGCACTTCGCGGCGGAACACGTCGTTGGCGGCGAGCCACTCCCTCGCCTCCCGCGACTGAGGCCGCTCGCGCATGAGCGGACGGACGAGCGGCAGGTCGGTCATGGGCCGGTAGAAACCGCCCCACTCGAAGACGGCACGATCCTCCTCGACCAGCCGGCGCAGGTCGTCGGGCTGGTACGGCCAGCCGAGACGGCTCCACAGGATGTGATCGGCGCTCGGCGCGATCGCGGCGGTGGGCTCGATGTTGACGATCGTCAGCGCATCGATCGTCTCGACGATGTCGGCCGGGCGCTCCGCCGTCAGCAGCTGCGCGCGCACCGCGATTCGACGGGCGTCGTCGCGCGTGAGCCGATGGACCATCAGGCGACGCTATCGCGGGTCCGCGACATCCGGCCCATACGAAACGGCCGCTCGCGACCGAGACCGGGCGATCAGAACTTCCCGCCCATCGTCTGCAGGCGCTCGATCCGATCAGGGAGGGGCGGGTGCGTCGAGAAGAGCCGCTCGAGGGCGTTCGGGCGCAGGGGGTCGGCGATCCACAGGTGGGCCATCGACGTGTTCGGCTTGCGGAGCGGCTGGGCGTGCTCCTCGAGCTTGGCCAGCGCCGATGCCAGCCCGTCGGGGTCGCGCGTCGTCATCGCGCTCGTCGCGTCGGCGAGGTACTCCCGCTGGCGGGAGATCGCCGCCTGCACGGCACCCGCGAGAAGGGGCGCGACGACGGCGGCGACGATCCCGAAGAGCAGGAAGATCAGCTGAGCCTGTCCGTTGCCGCCACGGCGACCCCCGCCGAAGAACGCGACGCGGAGGAGCAGATCGGCGAGGATGCCGACCGCGACGACGAGTCCGAACACGATGAGCGAGACGCGGATGTCGTAGTTGCGGATGTGCCCGAGCTCGTGGCCGAGCACCCCCTCCAGCTCGCGGTCGGTCATCAGCTCGAAGAGCCCGGTGGTGACGGTGATGGATGCCTCTTCCGGCTTGCGTCCTGTCGCGAAGGCGTTGGGCGCCGGGTCTTCGACGACGTAGAGCTTCGGCATGGGCGTACCGGTCGCGATGCAGAGGTTCTCGACGAGGCGGTAGTACCGCGGAGCGTCGACCTGTGCGACGGGGACCGCGCCGGCCATCGCGATCGCCTCACGATCGGCGAAGAAGTACTGGAACGTCGCATACCCCGTCGCGAAGAGCAGGATGAACGCCGTCACCCACCAGTTGTTCCCCATGAGCCAGCCGGCGAGCACGCCGATGCCCGCGAGCAGCAGCACGAACGCGATGAGGATGAACCACGTGTTGCGCTTGTTTCGCGAGATCGCCGAGTACATGTCAGGACCCGGTCACGACGAGGGAATCGGGTTTCGTCAGAACTGAACCCTGGGCGGCTCCGAGATCGCGGCACCGTCGACGACCTCGAAGAACTCGCGCTCGTGGAAGCCGAGGTTGCGCGCGAACATGTTGTTCGGGAAGACCTTGACCTTCGTGTTGAGCTCGCGCACGCCGCCGTTGTAGAACCGGCGCGATGCCTGGATCTTGTCCTCGGTGTCGACGATCGACTGCTGCAGCTGGAGGAAGTTCTGGCTCGCCTGCAGCTGCGGGTAGGCCTCGGCGACGGCGAACAGCGACTTCAGCGCCTGCTGCATGTGCCCCTCGGCGACCCCCGCCTCCGCGGGCCCGCCGGCCGTCAGCGTCTCGGCCCGCGCGCGAGTGACGTTCTCGAAGACCGCCTTCTCGTGCGCCGCATACCCCTTCACCGCCTCGATGAGGTTCGGCAGCAGATCGGCACGCCGCTTGAGCTGCACCGTGATGTCGCTCCACGCCTCGTCGACACGCACGTTCAGCTGCACGAGCGAGTTGTACGTCGCCCACAGATAGATGCCGACGATCACGACCAGCGCGACCACGATAAGGACAGGGATCAGCCACTCCCACATAGGCCACATCCTAGCGATCCCGACCCTGGCCGATCAGCGTGCGAAACGGACTCTCAGCCCTTACCCACCGAGCACGCGCTCGAGATACGGGTTCTGGAACCTGCGCTCGGGGTCGAGGCGGTCGCGCACCGCGAGGAAGTCGTCGAATCGCGGGTAGCGCTCGCGGAGGATCGAGGCATCCAGAGTGTGCATCTTCCCCCAGTGCGGACGACCGCCGTGGTCGAGCATGATCTGCTCGACGGACTCGAAGTACTCGGCGGGGTCTTCGCGCCAGTAGCGGTGCACGGCGATGTACCCCGACTCGCGCCCGTACGCGGTGGACAGCCACAGGTCGTCGGACGCGGCGAAGCGCACCTCGACGGGGAACGAGATCCTCCAGCCCCGCGCATCGATGAGCGCGCGCATCGCCTCGAACGCCGGGCGGACGTTCTCTGCCGGCAGGGCGTACTCCATCTCGCGGAAGCGCACGTCACGGTTCTGTGTGAAGACGCCGGTCGAGGCATCCGTGTACTCGCGGTTTCCCGTGAGCTTGACGGCGAGTCGGCTGAACGACGGGACGATCGACGGGACCACTGTGCCGGTGGCGCACACCATCCGGTAGACGCCGTTGGAGAGCAGCTCCTCGTCGATCCACCGGCCCATCCGAGGAAGCGGGTGCCTCGGCGCATCGGCCGGCAGCCGTGTGTTGGTCTTCGTGAGGCCGACGTCGGTGTGGGGAAACCAGTAGAACTCGAAGTGGTCGGCCCCCGACACGCGGTCCTCGAGGCTCGCGAGCACCTCGTCGAGCGGCTCGGGGCGCTCGACGGCGTGCAGGACGAAAGCCGGCACGCACTGCACGGTGACGTCCACGAGCACACCGAGAGCACCGAGCCCGGGCGCGATCGCGGGAAGCAGGTCGGCGTTGTTCGCCTCGTCGACGGTCAGGAGGTCGCCCGACCCGGTGACGAGCGTCGCGCCGACGATCTGCGTCGCGATCCCGCCGAAGCGCGCGCCGGTGCCGTGGGTGCCCGTCGAGATCGCACCAGAGATCGACTGGCGGTCGATGTCACCGAGGTTCTGCATCGCCAGTCCGTATGGAGCGAGGAGCTTCGGGATCTGATGCAGCCGGGTGCCCGCGTACATGCGCACACGACCACGCTCGCGGTCGACGTCGATGAGGCCGGTCAGGTCGTCGAGCTCGAGGAGGACGCCGGGTGCCACCGCGATGCCGCTGAAGCTGTGGCCTGCGCCGACCGCCTTGAGCGTCATGCCGTTGCGCTTCGCGGCCTCGACGGAGCGCTGGACGGCTTCGACGGATGCCGGGCGCTCGACGCGCAGCGGACGGGCCCTCTCGGAGCGGCCCCAGTTCTGCCAGATGCCGCCGGGCCGCGTCATCGGACCGCCCTCCCCTCGCATCGCCGGGTTCGCGCCACGTCGCTGGACCGTGTCACAGGAACGTCTTCCCTTCGCCTCGATAGGTCGGCGTGGTGCCGACGCGCCGGTCGCCCTGGACCAGCTGGAACTCCTCGACGCGCTCGCTGAGCTCGCCGCTCTTAGCGTGCCGGAACCACACGCGGTCCCCGACCCGCAGGTCGCGCGCGGCCTCGCCGCGCAGCGGCGTCTGAACCTCGCCCGCACCCTCTCGGGACATCGTCTTGAGGCCCTGCGGCCAGACCGGCGCCGGCTGACGGGAGGCGACCGGCGGACCCGACGCGATCCAGCCTCCGCCCAGCACCGTCGCGATGTCGGGTGCGGGCTTGCGGACCACCTCGAGCGAGAACGCCGCCGCGGGGGCGGGGTCGAATGCGCGGTAGCCGTCGAAGAGATGGCCCGCGAGCAGTCCGCTCCCCGCCGTGACCTCGGTGACGGAGCGATCGGATGCCGTGAGCTCGAGCGATCCCGTCCCACCGCCGTTGACGAAGTCGAGGGGCGCGATCCGCTCGACGGCGTCGACGATCGCTGCGCGCCGCTCGAGCAGCTCGTGGCCGGACCGACGCTGCATCCAGCGGATGACGGCATCCCCCGATCCGGTCGCATCGCCCTGCCCGGCGATCTGGGCCTCGTACATCATGAGGCCGACGAGTCGGAAACCGGGGCGATCGGCGATCAGCCGCGCCAGGTTTGCGACCTCGGCCGGCTCGTGCACGGGCGAGCGGTAGACGCCGATGTGCCCGAGCCCGGGTGCGCGCCATGAGGCATCGGCGTCGATGGCCAGACGGATCGGCGCGCGCCGGCCGGGCGGCGCGACGGCGTCGACCAGATCGAGCTGCGCGATGTCGTCCACCATGAGCGTCACGCGGGCCGCCGCTGTCTCGTCGGCCGCCAGCCGTGCGATCGCGCCCCGGTCCGCCGTCGGATACCCCAGCACGACATCATCGTGCGTCTCGGCCAGCCACAGGGCCTCGGGGAGCGTGAAGGCGAGGATGCCGTGATAGCCCGGCAGGGCGAGGGTCGCATCGACCACCTCGCGGATCCGCACCGACTTGCTGGCGACGCGGATGGGCATCCCGCCGGCGCGCACGAGCATGTCCAGCGCGTTGAAGCGGAGCGCGGGCAGGCTGAGCGCGGCCACGGGGCCGGAGACGTCGGCCACGGCCGTCGTCATGGCACCCCAGTAGGCGGCGGGGTCAGCCCAGGTCTGTGCGTCGGCGGATTCGGGTGCCGCCAGCAGGTCGAGGGTCATCGGGGGTCGTCCTCTCGCGCACGTCATCGGTACGCATCGGTACAGCCTAAAGCCGCGGAAACCCGCGTCCGGACCGCGGGTGAGGTGCAGACGTCCGCGGCCTCACCCGGGCGACCGCGATCGGCGCTCCACCCACGTGCCGCTCGGTTCGAACCGTACCCCCGGTGGGACTCGAACCCACACTGGAGCGGGTTTAAGCCGCCTGCCTCTGCCTATTGGGCTACGGGGGCGAGTCGACGGATGCCGTGGACTCGCCGCTCAGACTATCCGCACCGCGCAACGCCGGAGCATCCGCGACGCCAGCCACCGCCTCCCGCGGTGTCTTCGCCCATGAGGTGCGTCCGCTCAGCTGGCGGACGAGCGCCACGGCGAGCGCCCCGAAGGTCAGCCACGAGTACACCGTGTACGGGATGAGCTGCACGATGGCGAGGAAGGGCGTGTACCACCGGCCTCCGCGGAGGATCAGCGTCGCCATTCCCGGGCCGAACGACAGGCCGAAGAAGATGAGCGCGATCCACCAGTAGCTCGGGCGATACGGCACCTGATCGACGAGGGTCTCCACGACCGAGACGACCAGCGCGATCCCGGTGAGCACCTGCAGCGGAGGGGTGACGAGGTAGTAGATCATGTCCAGCCGCGCGAAGAAGGGAAGCCGGGGGCGGAACACGCCCCCGAGGAGGGAGAGCGCCTGCCAGCTCCCCTGCCCCCACCGCACACGCTGCCGGTAGAGGCGTCGGAGCGAGTTGAGGCCCTGCTGGTTGATCGACACGCGATTGTCGTGCACCGACGCCCATCCCGCCTGGATGAGACGGACTCCGAGGTCCTGATCCTCCGTGAGCCGATCCCGCCACGGCCCCTCCTCCGTCTCGATCGAGGCGAGAGCGGAGAGCCGCGTGAACTGCCCGTTGCCGCCCATGTTCGCGATGCCCCACCACGCACGACCGGCTTGGAAGACGAGGCCGAAGGACGAGAACTCGACATCCTGCGCCCACGTCAGAAGACCCCGCCGGTTGTAGATCCGCACGAGCACCTGCACTCCGCCGATCCCGGGGTCGGCGAAGTGCAGCGCCGCGGCCTCCGGGGCGGTGGGCTCCAGACGTCCGTCGGCGTCGACGACGACGACGATGACGCGGTCGTCCGTCCACGCGGCGTATCGGTCGTCTTCCGCGAGGAGCCGGCGGGCTTCGTGATACGCGGCGTTGAGGGCCGCCGCCTTCCCCTTCCGCGCATCCGGAGCCCGCCGAGTCAGGACGTGGAGCCGCGGGTCGTCGATCGCCGCGAGGATCTCCCCCGTGCGATCGTCGGAACCGTCGTCGATCACGAGGAGCACGGCGTGGGTCGCGGTCGTCGCCCGCAGTCGCGACACGGCATCCGCGATCGTGACCTCCTCGTTGAGCGCCGGGACGAGGAAGACCCAGAGGAACTCGGACTCGCCAGGCCCCTCCGCGCGCCGCGCGAGCCGCCGCACACGGCGCCGGAAGCGATGTCCGAGCACGAGGAGCACGACGACCGAGCCGATCGACGAGAGGATCACGACCAGGACGATCCAGAAGAGCACCTGGACCCACTCCGGGAGTCCGAGGAAGAGCTCGTCGAGCACGGTCATCTCACCAGTCCTCCGCCCAGCCGTCCACCCATCCTTCGAGCGTCGGGTCGGCGCTTCCCCCGCCCGGAGGACGGCGACGCGATCGAAGTCCGCTCCGAACGACGTCGGCGCGGGCGCGTCGAAGACGATGTGGTCCAGCGCCGCGAGGATCCGTGCGGACGCACGGCCATCCCCGTACGGGTTCGGCCGGCGTCGCCGACGTGCGAGCTCCGCGGGGTCCTCCAACAGGCGCCGGACGGCCGAGACGATGCGACCCGTGTCCGTGCCCACGAGCTCGACGGTGCCGGCATCCACCCCCTCCTGCCGCTCCGTCGTCTCCCGCAGGCAGACGACGGGTGTGCCGAGAGAGGGCGCCTCCTCCTGGACGCCGCCCGAGTCGGTGAGGACCACCGTCGCCCGCCGCAGAAGGCGGGCGAACTCGGCGTAGGCCATGGGCTGCACGAGGGTGACGTTCTGCAGGGCGTGCAGCCGGGTCGAAAGGATCGTGGCGACCGCCGGATTGGGATGCAGCGGCACGACGAAGCGCACCTCCGGGTGCGTCGCCGCGAGCACCGAGACGGCGTCGGCGATGCGCACGAGCGGCGGACCCCAGTTCTCGCGGCGATGCGCCGTGACCACGACGAGGGGTGGTCCGTCCGTGCCGTCGAGATCGGCCAGGCGGGGGTCGGCGTACGGCACTTCGCGCCGGGCGGCGATCGTGAGGGCGTCGATCGCGGTGTTGCCCGTCACGAAGACCCGCGAGTAGTCGATCCCCTCCTTGATGAGGTTGGCCTTGTTCCGGATCGTCGGCGCGAGGTGCAGTGCGGCGATCCGAGAGATCAGCTGCCGATTGAGCTCCTCCGGGAACGGCGACAGCGTGTCGGACGTGCGCAGCCCCGCCTCGACGTGGACGACGGGCAGATGCCGGTGGAAGGAGGCGAGCGCCGCCGCCGCGGCGCTCGTCGTGTCACCGTGCACGAAGCACGCCGCCGGGTACCCGCTCGCGTACGACGCTTCGTCGGGGCGCACCGCCGGGCCGAAGCGATCGGTCAGATACGTCTCGAGATTCAGGACGATGTGCGCGAAGAGACCGTTGAGCGTGCGCGGACCCTCCGGCAGCCGGAAGGTGACATCGGGCTCGATGTCCTCGATCCCGAGCACTTCCGCGACGAGCGCCGCGTGCTGCCCCGTAGAGACCACGACAGGCTGGAAGCGCCGGCTGTCGCGCACCGCCGCGATGAGCGGCAGCATCTTGATCGCCTCCGGCCGTGTACCCACGACGAAGAGCGCGTTGACTCCGCGTGATTCGCCCCCCGAGCTCACGACTCCGAAAGTAGCGGCTGAACGGGGAACGTCAAAGCACCGCGCTCAGCGCGTTGCGGGCACCTTCTCGGCCGGGGCCTCGGCGGGCTTGGCCTCGACCGGCGCAGGCTGCGCGGGCCGCGGGCGCGCCGCGAACTCCTCGAACACGTACCGCGGGTTCTGCACCGTCTGCAGGTTGACGATGTCGCGGCCGAGCCAGAAGTTGTTCCACCAGCCCCACAGGACGCGCCACTTGCGCTCCCAGGAGGGCATGGCCAGGCCGTGGTAGCCGCGGTGCGCGAGCCAGGCGATCCAGCCCTTGAGGGCGATGTTGCCCGACTGGAAGACGCCGACCCACAGACCCAGGCCCGCAACCGCGCCGAGGTTCTTGTGGTAGTACTCGCGCGGCAGCTCGCCGCGGAGCACGCCCACGAGGTTCTTCGCGAGGAGCTTCGCCTGGCGCACCGCGTGCTGGGCGTTCGGGACGCAGTAGCCGCCCACACCGCCGCCGGAGAGGTCCGGAACGGCGGCGACGTCACCGGCCGCCCATGCGCCCTCGACGATCTCCTCGTCGCTGCCGACGCGGAGGTCGGCGCGCGTGCGGATGCGGCCCCGCTCCTCGACCGGGAGGTCGCCGCCGCGCACGACGGTGGGGTTCGCCATGACGCCCGCAGTCCAGATGATGAGGTCGCTGGGGAGCACCTCGCCCGTGGAGAGCTCGATGTTGCCGCCGATGGCGCCGGTGACCTGCGTGTCGAGGTGGACGTAGGCGCCGCGCTGGGCGAGGTTCTTGAGCACCCACTCGCTCGTCTTGAGCGAGACCTCGGGCATGATCCGGCCCATCGCCTCGATGAGGTGGAAGTGCGTGTCGTCGAACGTGAGCTCGGGGTAGCCCTCGACGAGCGCCGATGCGAGCGAGCGGAGCTCGGCGAACACCTCGATGCCCGCGAAGCCGCCGCCGACGACGATGACGGTCAGAAGGCGGTCGCGCTCCGGGCCGGGGGGAAGCGTCGCCGCGCGGTCGAAGTTCGACATCAGGCGGTCGCGGATCGCGACGGCCTCTTCGATCGTCTTGAGGCCGATCGCGTTGTCGGCGATGCCGGGGATCGGGAACGTGCGCGACACGGCGCCGGCCGTGACCACGATCTGGTCGTACTCGAGCTCGTACGAGTCGGCGAGCTCGGGCGTGATCGTGGCGACCTTCTGGGCGTGGTTGATGCCCGTCACCTTGGCCGCGACGACCTTGGTGCGCTTGAGGTGGCGCCGCAGGGCGACGACGGCGTGACGGGCCTCGATCGAGCCCGCCGCGACCTCGGGGAGGAAGGGCTGATACGTCATGTAGGGCAGCGGGTCGACGATCGTGACCTCGGCCTCGCCCTTGCGAAGGTGCTTCTCGAGCTTCCACGCGGTGTAGAAGCCGGCGTAGCCACCGCCGACGATGAGGATCTTGGGCACAGTGCTTTTCGCGGTGCTAGACACGGTGAGATGAACTCCTCGCAGTTCAACGGCTCGACGTGCGGGAATCGCGCGCCATACGGATGCGTCGGACAGCAGCGGTGACGCCGAGCGCCACCAGTATAGCGGCCACGGTGGCGGCACCGAGCGGCAGCGAGCCGTAGAGCAGCGAGTTCTCCGACGGCAGAAGGGGCGACCCCGGGCGGGTGGGGACGTCCGCCTGGGGAAGCGGCTCGACCGCGATCGGCGTCGCCGTCGGCTCGGGCGCGGGCCCCGCGGGCGCGCGCCGGTAGACGCGGATCCAGTCCTCGAGGCTGCCCATCGGATTCTCGCTGACGGAGGGGACGGATGCCGAGACCGCCGCGCCCGCATCGACCAGACCGTAGCCGTACAGCGGGTCGGGAACCGCCGTGGCGGCGCCCGCCGGACGGGCCGTCTGGATGATCCGGTTGATGACGTTGGCCGCGTCGAGATCGGGATGGGCCGCACGCACGAGCGCGGCGATGCCCGCGACGATCGGGGCGGCACCGCTCGTGCCGTTCCACAGCACAAGGCTGCCGTCGGCCGAGACTCCGACGAGATCCTCGCTCGGCGCGGACACTCCGATCGTGATGCCCTGCGTCGACGCTTCGAGGCTGGCGTTCCCCTCGGGGTCCACGCCGGCGACCGTGAGGACGCCGGGGATCGTCGCGGGCGCGCCGACGCGGGTCGTGCCGCTCCCCCGGTTCCCCGCGGCCACGACGACGACGACGTCGTGCTCGAACGCGTAGAGGAACGCCTCGTCCCAGCTCTCGTCCCAGTCCGGGGTGTTGGTCGTGAGAGACAGGTTGATGACGTCGGCCCCGTTGTCGACCGCCCACCGCATGCCCTCGGCGATCTGCTGCGTGAACGGCACCTGCGCGCCGGAGCCGAATCCCACCGAGACCGAGAGCAGCTGCGCTTCGGGCGCGACGCCGATCATGCCGGTGTCCGGGCCCGTGCCGCGGCCGGCCGCGAGAGATGCCACCCAGCTCCCGTGGTTCGAGTCGACCGCCCCGACGGGGGTGCGGCCATCGGGCGTGCCCTGGCCCGAGACATCCGTCCCTCCCGCCACGGCGCCCTCGAACTCGACGGGACCCTTGCCGATCCCCGTGTCGATGATCGCGATGCGCACTCCCGAGCCGCGCGTCGTCTGCCACGCCTGGCGGACGCCGTAGTCGTCCAGCCAGTACTCCGCCGCGCGCACCGGATCCTCGGCCGGCGCCCCGAGGGAGTGCGAGCCGGCCGACGCCGGCGCCGGCGCCTCGGAGGCGACGGCCGACGGGGTCGCCGCCGTTCCTACCAGGAGCGCCGCGAGCGCCGCGACCAGCACGGCTCCCCCGAGCCTTCTCACCCGGCTGCCCCCGGCTGGGCGCACACGCAGCGCTCGGGCGACCACGTCGACATCGCCAGCGCACGGTCGCCGATCGGGTTCACGCCGGGGCCGGCGGCGAGTGCGTGCCCCGCGAGAGCGTGGAGGCACTTGACGCGGGTCGGCATGCCGCCCGCGGAGATCCCGTCGATCTCGGGCACCTCGCCGTAGCGTGCCCGGTCGCGCAGATACGCCTCGTGCGCCGCCGCGTAGGCGGCCGCGACCTCTTCGTCGGTGAGCTCCTCCGCGAGGACGGGCATCGCATGCTCCGCCTCGAGCGTCGACATGGCCGCCGTCGCGGCGGGATGGGTGAGGTAGTAGAACGTGGGGAAGGGAGTCCCGTCCGGAAGGCGAGGGGATGTCGCGACGACCGTCGGGTTGCCGCAGACGCACCGCGCCGCGATGCCCACGACCCCGCGCGCGGGCCGGCCCAGCTGCTCGCGGAGCACGGCGAGATCGGCGTCGCTGACGGGCGGGAACGGCGGCGTGGTCACCGCAGAAGGCTATCGCCGGTCGCTGGGATGCGCCTGATCAGCCGCCCGCGGGCGTCCCGCCGGGAGTGTCGGCCGGACTCTCTCCCGGGGTCTCGACCGGCGTCTCCGCCGGGGACTCGTCCGGCACGCCGATCGACACCTCGCGCGCCGTCTGGGCGAGTCCCGCCGCCGTGACCGACCGGACGAGCTGCGCCATCCAGTCGGTACGGGTCTGCTCGACCTCGTCGGTGACCGGCTGCTGGTCCTGCGGCAGCTGCGCCGGCGTCAGGTCGTTGTCGACGAGGTAGACGACCTCGCCGGGCTTGACGTAGTAGAGGCGCTCGCGCGCCTGCGTCGTGATGAACGCGGGATCGCGCCACCGGTCGCGCTCGGCCTCCAGATCGTCGACCTCTTCGTGGCTGACCTGGACGGATTCCGCGAGCGCCGCGATCTGCTGGCGCTGGTCGACGTACGTCCCGATCGTCGGTACCAGCACGAAGGCTGCGAGCACCACGAGCCCGAGCATGATGACCATGAAGCCGGACAGGCGGATTCCGCCGAGCCAGCCGCGCACGTCGACCTGGCGACGCTCGCGGACCGGCCGGGTACGAGAAGGGGGAGCCGCCCCAGTGGTCACGGCTCCCCCTCTCGTCGAACCCGATCCCGAGCGGGGTGCCGCTCATGCGGACGAGCCGCCCCTCGGAGATCGGAATCAGTCAGTTCTCGCGCTCAGCCCTTGTAGCGGGGGAACGCTCCGCGACCCGCGAAGACCGCGGCGTCGCCGAGCTCTTCCTCGATGCGCAGAAGCTGATTGTATTTCGCGACGCGCTCGCTGCGGGCGGGCGCGCCGGTCTTGATCTGACCCGCGTTGACCGCGACCGCGAGGTCGGCGATCGTCGTGTCCTCGGTCTCGCCGGATCGGTGCGACAGCATCGAGCGGTAGCCGTTCTGCGTCGCAAGGGCGATCGCGTCGAGCGTCTCGGACAGCGTGCCGATCTGGTTGACCTTGACCAGGAGCGCGTTGCCGACGCCCAGGTCGATGCCCTTCTGCAGGCGCTCGGGGTTCGTGACGAAGAGGTCGTCGCCGACGAGCTGCACCTGCTTCCCGATCTTGTCCGTGAGAGCCTTCCAGGCGTCCCAGTCGTCCTCGGCAAGGGCGTCCTCGATCGTGACGACGGGGAAGTTCGCGACGAGGTCGGCGTAGTAGTCGGTCAGCTGCTCGGCCGACCAGGCCTTGCCCTCGACCGTGTAGACGCCGTCCTTGAAGAACTCCGTGGCCGCGACATCCAGACCCACGCCGATGTCCCTGCCCGGCGTGAAGCCGGCCTTCTCGATCGCCTTGATGAGGAAGTCGAGTCCCTCGCGGTTGCTCGGGAGGTCGGGGGCGAAGCCGCCCTCGTCGCCGAGGCCCGTCGCGAAGCCCGCGGACTTGAGCTCGCCCTTCAGGACGTGGTACACCTCGGTGCCCCAGCGGAGCGACTCGGCGTACGTGTCGGCGCCGATCGGCGCGAGGAAGTACTCCTGGAAGTCGATGCCGTTGTCGGCGTGCTCTCCGCCGTTGATGACGTTGAACAGCGGCACGGGCAGGACGTGCGCGTTGGGTCCGCCGAGGTAGCGGAACAGCGGCAGGTCGGCCGAGTCGGCGGCGGCCTTGGCGACGGCGAGCGAAACGCCGAGGATGGCGTTGGCGCCGGTCCGCGACTTGTTCTCGGTGCCGTCGGTCTCGATGAGGATCTCGTCGACGATTCGCTGCTCGCTCGCCTCGACGCCCTCGATCGCGGGGCCGAGCTCGTCGATGACGGCGGCGACGGCCTTCAGCACGCCCTTGCCGCTGTAGCGCGACTTGTCGCCGTCGCGGAGCTCGTACGCCTCGAACGCGCCGGTGGACGCACCCGAGGGGACAGCGGCACGCTGCACGGTTCCGTCGTCGAGGAGCACCTCCACTTCGACCGTCGGGTTGCCGCGCGAGTCGAGGATCTCGCGCGCGTTGACTGCCTCGATAAGTGCCACGGAGGACTCCTTGTTTCGTGGAGAGTGGGCGTGTGGTTCAGGGAGCGACGTCGGTCCGCCCCCGAGTCTAGTGAGGACGGATGCCGCGGCCACAGGTCGACGACGCGGGTGCCGAGGCATCCATCGTCGGAACAGTCGCTAGACGACGAGTGCGATGGCGACGCCGTCCCACCCCTTGGCGTCGAGGGTCTGGAGCGCCGTGGCGTCGAAGCGGGGGTCGCGGCCGAGCAGTTCGAGCCCGCGCTGCGTGCCGATCACCTGCGCCTCTTCGCTCGCCGGATCGGCGACGCGGCCGCCGCGGCCCACGTTGTCGACCACGACGACGGTTCCGGGATGCCCCAGCTTCGCCGCCCAGTCGAGATAGATCGTGTTCGACTCCTTGTCGGCGTCGATGAAGACGAGGTCGAAGGGCTCCTCGTCCGCCAGGGTCGGGAGCACGTCGGCACCCCGGCCGACCTTCACCTCGACCTTGTCGCCGACCCCGGCGCGGGAGAGGTTCGCGCGGGCGATCTCGGCGATCCGGGGCTCCGCCTCGATCGTCACGACGCGGCCGTCATCGGGGACGGCGCGGGCGAGCCAGATCGTCGAGTAGGCGCCGAGCGTGCCGATCTCGAGCACGCGGCGCGCTCGCGACATGCGTGCGAGGAGGTTGAGCAGCTTGCCGTTGACGGGTGCGACCTCGATCGCGGGCAGCCCCGCCGCGTTCTGATCGGCGACGGCGGCGTCGAGGGCCGGGTCGTGTCCCACGAGGGTTGCGGCGAAGTAAGCGTCGAGACGCTGCCAGGCGTCGGGCGTCGGGTCGGCCATGGCCTCAGCCAACCGTCGCGGCCCCGCTTCGTCAACCCTCGCCGGCTCCCGCTCCGTGCCGCGACCAGGCGCACCCGGCGAGCGCCCCCGTCGAGGCGGCGGCGCTCGCCCTTGTAGCCGACTGACAATCGAGGTGCGAGGCATCCGTCGCCTTGGCACACTGGCGCGCATGCGCATCACCCCCAGGCGACTCGCGGTCGGGATGAGTCTGTGGATTCCGAACCTCTTCAGCGGAATCCGCGTCAAACGGTTCTCGGATGACTGGACCGAGGCGACCGTAGAGCTCCACGTCAACGTCTTCACCCGCAACTACGTCAAGACCGCCTTCGGCGGCTCGATGTCGGCCATGACCGACCCGTACTTCTTCATGCTCGTGATGCACCAGCTCGGGCGCGACCACGTCGTGTGGGACACGCGCGGCGAGATCGAGTTCGTCAAGCCCGGGCGCGGCGTGCTGACGGCGCACTTCTCGGTGCCGAAGGAGAAGGCGGCCGAGCTGCGCGAGCGGGCACGCGGCGGCGCGAAGGTGCTCGAGTGGTTCGAGACCGAGATCACGGATGCCGCGGGCGACGTGGTGGCGCGCGTGCGGCGCGAGGTCTATGTGCGGGAGAAGAAGCGCGTGACTCAGGGCGCTCCGGTTCAGCCTCCGACGCGGTAGACCGTGGCGGTGAACCCCAGGACCGTCCGGAAGTCCTTCGCGAGGTGCGCCTGGTCGGCGTAGCCGAGCTCCGAGGCGATTCCCGCGAGGGATGCCTCGGGGTCTTCCCGGACACGCTGCGCGGCCTCCTGCAGCCTGCGCCGGCGGATCATGGCGGCTGGGGGCAGTCCGACAGTCCGGTGCGCGAGGCGCTGGAGCGTCCGCACCGACACGCGGAGCCGCTCGGCGGCGTCCTCGACGCGGAGGAGCGAGGCATCCGTCATCAGGAGCTCCACCATGGCGTTCGCGAGGCGACCCTCTGGGGTCACCGGCCCCGCGTGCCGGGTGAGCCACTCGGCGAATGCGGCGGCAGCGGCTGTCTCGTCCGGCATGGCGGTGGTGACGGCGTCTCGCAGATCGGGCGCATCGATCGCGACCGAGGCGTCGACGAGATCGCTCGGCGCCTCGGTCAGCCACGCGAGCGCCGCCGGGCGGAGCAGCGCTCCGACCGCCCACCCGCTCCCCCGGAGCACCCGCTCCGAGGCGCGGGTCGTGGCGCCCCACAGCGTCACCTGATCGCCCTCCACCACGAGGTTCGCGGCCGGGTACCCCAGGATGGGCTGCCGCGACTCGACTCCGTCGGCCAGCTCCCACTGCGGGATCCAGAACCACGCGGCGAGAGGGGATGCCTCGTCCCCCGCCGGGATGCGGGAGAAGCGCGGGAGCCGGTCGGGGTAGAGCACGCCTCGGGTCGGGTCGGTCACCCGGGCCAGGCTAGGCGGGGGCTGCGACGCTCGGACGGCGGGATGTCGCGAATCTTCAAGCCCGCGGCATCCGTCGTCCTCATGCTGGAAGCATGACGACGACCAAGACGACCGGCGTGACCGGTGAGCACACGACCGACGGACGACCGAACATCGCGACGACGCTGACGCCGTTCCTCGCGATCAGGGGCGCGCGGGAGGCCCTCGACTTCTACCGCGACGTCTTCGGCGCCCGTGTGACCGACGTGACGGAGTTCGACGGCCTCGTCGTGCATGCGAGCCTCGACTTCGGGCAGGGACTGCTGCAGCTCGGTGAGCCGAACCCCCAGTTCGGACTCGTGCCCGCGCCCGAGGGCGACGCCGACTGCTACTCGATCGGGATCTACGTCCCCGATGTCGACGCCGCGACGGCCCGGGCCGTGGACGCCGGCGCGACGATCCGCGAGGAGCCCGCGACGTTCGTCTCGGGCGACCGCTATTCGAGCATCCGCGACCCGTTCGGCGTCCGGTGGTCGGTCATGACGCGGGTCGAGGACCTCTCGGAGGAGGAGAGCGCCGCGCGGGTCGCTGAGTGGGCGGCATCGGCTGGCGGCGGAGGCGGCGGGTCGGGCGACTCCGACGCCGGGTGACGTCGGTCGTCCGCACGATCGAGGAGTGCCGCGCCGCGCGAGGCATATCTCGATCCGGCGTGCCGCCCCCGCGCCGTGCGGACGGCCGCCGCGGCGGCCCGTCGCTCGTGCCGTCTAGCCTCCGACGTCACTAGGTTCGGAACGTGCCTCTCGTTCGACGCCTCGGGTTGGGCGACGCCGTCTTCATCGGGCTCGGCTCGATGATCGGCGCCGGCGTGTTCTCGGCGTTCGGTCCCGCGGCGGCAGCCGCCGGCTCGGGCCTGCTCGTCGGCCTCGCGCTCGCCGCCGTCGTCGCCTTCGGGAATGCGACCTCGTCGGCGCAGCTCGCTGCCGTGTACCCCACCTCCGGCGGGACGTACGCCTACGGGCGAGCCGAGCTGGGGCCCTGGTGGGGCTTCGTCGCCGGGTGGGGATTCGTCATCGGCAAGACGGCGAGCTGCGCGGCGATGGCGCTCACCTTCGCCGCGTACGCCGCGCCCGCCGGATGGGAGCGCCCCGTCGCCATCGTCGCGGTGGTCGCCCTGGTGACGGTCAACTGGTTCGGCGTGACCCGCACGGCGCAGCTCACCCGGGTCATCGTCGTGATCGTGCTCCTCACCCTGGCTGTCGCCGTCGCCGGGGCGTTCGCAGCGCCGGATGCGGCGGGCTGGCTGAGTCCCGAGGGGCTCTGGTCGGACGGCGGGTACGGCATCCTGCAGTCCGCCGGCCTGCTCTTCTTCGCGTTCGCGGGATATGCCCGCATCGCGACGATGGGCGAGGAGGTGCGCGATCCGGCCCGGACCATCCCCCGGGCGATCCTCCTCGCGTTCGCCGGAGCCCTCGTCGTGTACACGGCGGTCGCCATCGCGGTGCTGTCGTCGCTGGGGCCTGAAGGCACCGCGGCGTCGACGGAGCCCGTCGCGGCGGCGGTCGAGGCATCCGGACGGGACTGGGCGGTGCCGGTCGTCCGCGTCGGCGCGGCGGTCGCATCGCTCGGAGCGCTCCTCGCGCTCATCGCCGGCATCGGCCGCACGAGCTTCGCGATGGCCCGGGAAGGCGACCTGCCGCGCTTCCTCGCGGCCGTGCACCCCCGGTGGCACGTGCCCCACCGCGCCGAGGTGGCCGTCGGCGTGGTGGTCGTCCTGCTCGTCGCGCTGGTCGACCTCCGCGGCGCGATCGGGTTCTCGTCGTTCGGGGTGCTGCTGTACTACCTCGTCGCCAACATCGCGGCGTTCCGGCAGCGCTCCGATGTGCGCCGCTATCCGCGGGTGCTGCAGATCGTGGGAGCGCTGGGATGCCTCGTGCTCGTGGTGACGCTCCCCTGGCAGGCCGTGGTCGCCGGCGTCGTGGTGCTGGCGATCGGGGTCGCCTACCGTCTGCTGCGGGTCCGGCTCACGAGAGCTGCTTGATCTCCAGGCTCTCGCGGCCCGCACCCGGGGACACCGTCGCGAAAGCCGTGTAGCCGTCGGATGCCGCGCGCTCGAGCAGCGGCTTGAGGTTCTTCGTGCGCTGCTCGAGACGCACGCGCGAGCCCTCGGCCACGAGCTGCGCCTTGAGCGCCACGAGGTCGCCCACGGCGACGTCGCGGTCGTGCACGAGCACGATCGCCGGAGCCCCGCCCTCTTCCTCGGCCATGAGCAGTTCGACGATCCGCTCGAAGCCGATCGAGAAGCCGACGGCCGGCACATCCTGGCCGAGGAACCGGCCGATCATGCCGTCGTAGCGACCGCCGCCGCCGAGCGAGTACGACACCGAGGGATGCGCGAGCTCGAAGATCGTGCCGGTGTAATAGCCCATGCCGCGCACGAGGAACGGGTCGAAGACGAGCGGGACGTCCACCTCGGCACGGGACGCCGCCACGGCGTCGCCGATGCCGACGAGATGCTGCACGATCTCGTCGGGCGCGCCGACCGGCAGGGCCTTGCGGATCTGCCGCTCGCCGAACGGGTTGTACTCCATCGTCACGGCCCGATTGAGGAACGCTTCGAACGCGTCGACGGCCGCGGGCGTGGCACCGCGGTCGCGAAGCTCCGCGACGATCCCCTGAGGCCCGATCTTGTCGAGCTTGTCGATCGTGATCAGCACACCGGGGCGCTCGTCGGCCGAGAAGCCGAAGCTGTCGAGCATCCAGTCCAGCGCCCGCCGGTCGTTGATGCGCACCGAGCCGCCCTCGAGTCCCAGGGCGTCGACGGCGTCGAGCGTCGCGACCACGAGCTCGGCTTCGGCGCGGGCAGAGGCATCCCCGATGATGTCGATGTCGCACTGCACGAACTGGCGGTAGCGACCCTTCTGCGGCCGCTCCGCCCGCCAGACGGGCGCGATCTGGATCGCGCGGAAGACCGACGGCAGCTCGGCCCGGTGCGTCGCGTAGAAGCGCGCGAGCGGCACCGTGAGGTCGTAGCGCAGGCCGAGGTCGGTCAGCGCGGACGGGTCGTCCGCCGCCCCCCTGATCGCGTCGGCATCCAGGCCCCGCTTGAGGATGTTGAACGCGAGCTTCTCGTTGTCTCCGCCGATTCCCGCGTGCAGCCGCGCGTACTCCTCGACGACGGGCGTCTCGATCTCGTCGAAGCCGTGTGCGCGGTAGCGCTCGCGGATGACGGCGAGCACGCGCTCGCGCCGGGCCTTGTCGGCGGGGAGGAAGTCGCGCATGCCGCGCGGCGGATTGACGGATGCCACGGGACTATCTTTCCAGGTCGGCTCCGCCGACCAGCTCACCGCCGTCTTCCTCGGGCCCTCCAGGTCGGCTCCGCCGACCAGCTCACCGCCGTCTTCCTCGGGCCCTCCAGGTCGGCTCCGCCGACCAGCTCACCGCCGTCTTCCTCGGGCCCTCCAGGTCGGCTCCGCCGACCAGGTCAGCGCCCGGATCCCGCCTCGGCCGAGCGGATGTCGTGCTCGAGGAGGCGAAGGCGCTCGCGGAGCGCGCGCTCGGCGTCCCACCCGTTGGCGCGGGCCGTGGCGACGAGGGCCAGGAGCGCGTCGCCGAGGTCGGCCTCGCCGGCGAGGGATGGGTTCGACCCTTCGACAGGCTCAGGGACCCGGTTCGGCTCAGGGACCGGGCTGGGCTCAGGGACCGGGCTCGGGACCGGAGCGGCAACGGACGCGGCCTTGCCGAGGAGCTTCTGCGCGAGGGCGAGCGACGGCATGTGCTCCGAGACGCCGTCGAGCACACTCGTGCGAGAGCCCTTCTCGGCGGCCTTCGCGGCGTTCCAGTGCACGAGCACCTCTTCGGGCGTGGTCGCCACCGCATCGCCGAAGACATGCGGATGCCGCCGCACCATCTTCTCGGTCAGCCCGCGTGCGACGTCGTCGATGTCGAAGGGGTCGTCGGGGTCGCGCGAGGCGATCTCGGAGTGGAAGAGCACCTGCCAGAGGAGGTCGCCGAGCTCTTCGCGCAGATCGGCGCGGGTTCCCGCCTCGACCGCATCGATGAGCTCCGCGCTCTCCTCCACCAGGTACGGCACCAGGGCGCGGTGATCGATCTGCTGCGTCCACACGCAGCGGTCGCGTACCGCCCGCATGGTGTCGGCGGCCTCGCGCAGCGGGTCCGACCCTGCGCTCGCCGCCGACCCGGCGCGGACGGTCGCATCCCCCGGCTCGGTCATGACGCGTCCTCGAGGACGAGCGTCCCGGCCCGGCGGTGGTGGCGCGCCCGCAGCGCGAGAAGCACGGCCGCGGCGACCGCCGAGATCATCGACCCCGCGAGCACGCCGAGGATCGCCTTGTCGCGGATCACGGGCTCGACCGCGAAGGCGAGGTTCGCGAGGAGGAGCGAGACCGTGAATCCGATGCCGCCGAGCGTCCCGACGGCGATGAGATCGCCCAGCGCGAGCTTGGGATGGTCGGGCGAGCCGACCAGGCGCTGTCCGAGCCAGCCGAACCCGGCGATGCCGATGACCTTGCCGACGGGCAGCGCGATGAGGATGCCCCAGAACACGGCCTGACCGGGGCCGCTGAAGTCGGGGATCGGCACGAGCGCGGCCGTGAACGCGAAGAGCGGCAGGACAACGGCGTTGACCCAGGGCTCCAGCGCGTGGCGCGTCACGAGCGCGGGGGTCTGCGCCATCGCGAGGCCGAGCAGCACTCCGGCGATCGTCGCGTGCACGCCCGAGAGGAGGATGAACGCCCACGTCAGCGCCGCCAGCACGATGAGCCCTGCGATCACGAGACCGCGAGCACGCCCGTAGATCATGCGACTCAGGATGCCGAACAGCACCGTCGTGAGCAGGCCGGCCGCCAGCATCCCGAAGTTCAGATCCGTCGCGAACAGGACGGCGATGAACACGATGCCGACGACGTCGTCGATGATCGCCAGCGCGAGCAGGAAGATGCGCACCCCTGAGGGGGAGCCCCCGCCCGAACACCGCGAGGACGCCGAGGGCGAACGCGATGTCGGTCGCCGTCGGGATCGGCCAGCCCTCCTGGAATCCGCTCCCCGCGGTGAGGATGAGGTAGATCGCGATCGGCACGATGACGCCGCCCGCCGCCGCCATGGCCGGCTGGACAGCGCGGCGGGCGCTGCGCAGCTCACCGCGGGTGAGCTCGTACTGCAGCTCGATCGACACGATGAAGAAGAAGAAGACGAGGAGCCCGTCGGACACCCAGTGCGTGAGGGACAGGTCGATCCGGGTGCCGGGGATCGCCAGGTGCGCGTGCGAGAACTCGATGACGTCGTGACCGATCGGCGAGTTGGCGATGATGAGGCCCGCGGCCGCCGCGATGAGAAGCAGGATGGCGGGGAATCGGGCCGAGCGCAGAAGCTTCACGTGACCTCCGGAGGGGAACGGCCACCGGCCGGCGCGAGGCCGGGCAGCGGCGAGGACGAGCCGACCAGACTTCCCGGCGCACCGGCATCCATGCTAGCCAGTGTCGAACCGCAAAACGGGGAGCTCTTCCCGCTCTCGCGCCGTCGCGTCGAGCGGGTGCCGGCGTCACACGTCACGTCGGCGAAACGCGACGGCGATAGCGTGGAGATCATGCCCGAATTGACCAGGACCGAGGCCATCGACCTCGTCGGCCGCTACGAAGCGGGCCAGGAGATCCCCGAGCGCATGCGCGCTGACGTGCGCATGCTCGGCGGACTTCTCGGCCGCGTGCTGCGCGAGAGCGGCTCCCCCGGACTGTACGAGGATGTCGAGCGGCTGCGCGCCGCCACGATCCAGGCCTACACCGACGAGACGCCCGAGGCCTTCGAGCGTGCTGCCCGCATCGCCGACTCCTTCACCGTCGAGCGGGCCGACGAGGTCGCCCGGGCGTTCACGGTCTACTTCCACCTCGCCAACCTCGTCGAGGAGCACCAGCGAGTCCGCATCCTGCGCGAGCGCGACGGCCGGCCCGAGAAGGAGGACGCGACGGACTCGGTCGCCGCGGCCTTCGTGCGCCTCGCCGCCGAGGTCGGCGACGATACGGCCCTCCAGCGCCTGCAGGCGATGCGCTTCCACCCGGTCTTCACGGCCCACCCCACCGAGGCCCGGCGCAGCGCCATCTCGCGCAGCATCCGTCGCCTCGCGACCCTGCTCGACGAGCACGACGCGATGATCCGGAACGGCGCCGACGAGCGTCGCGCGGAGCGCCGGATGATCGAGGAGATCGACACGCTCTGGCGCACGGCGCCGCTCCGCCCGGAGAAGCCCTCACCCACCGACGAGGTCCGCTCGGTCATGGAGGTCTTCGACGAGACGCTCTACACCTCGATCCCGCACGTCTACCGCCGCGTCGACGACGCCCTGCAGGGACCGGCGGCCGGCTCGCGCGCCCCCGTCGTCCGGCCCTTCGTGCGGGTCGGGTCGTGGGTCGGCGGCGATCGCGACGGCAACCCCTTCGTCACGGCATCCGTCACCCGCAAGGCCGCGAAGATCGCGAGCCAGCACGTGCTGCTGGGTCTCGAGCGCACGACGAGCCGGATCGGGCGCACGCTCACCCTGGATGCCGCGACCACTCCCCCGAGCCCGGCGCTCACGGCCCTGCTGGATCGCCTCGTGAGCGAGGACGAGGAGGCCGCCGCCGAGATCGCGAAGCGCTCTCCCAACGAGCCGCACCGCCGTACGCTCCTGCTGCTCGCGCGGCGGGTCGCCGCGACCGGCCGGCGCGACGCGAGGCTCGCGTACACCGACCCCGAGCAGTTCCTCTCCGATCTGCGGATCGTGCAGGACTCGCTCGTCCAGGCACCGGCGCCCCGCCAGGCCTACGGGCACCTCCAGCAGCTCATCTGGCAGGTCGAGACCTTCGGCTTCCACCTCACGGAGCTCGAGGTGCGTCAGCACTCGGCGGTGCACGCGAAGGCCCTCGCCGAGCTCGACGCGGGTGGTCCGCGCAGTGAGATGACCGAGGAGGTGCTCGCGGTCTTCCGCAGCGTCGCCGCGATCCAGCGCCGGCTCGGCCCCCGCGCCGCGGGCCGCTACATCGTGTCGTTCACGCAGTCCGCGCAGGACCTCGCCAACGTCCACCGCCTGGCCGAGTACGCGGCAGAGGCCGGCGGTGAGCGCCCCGTGCTCGATGTCATCCCGCTGTTCGAGACGTTCGCCGATCTCCAGGCCGCGCCCGGCATCCTCGCCGAGGTCGTCCAGCGTCCTGAGTTCCGCGATCGCCTCGAGGCGACGGGTCGCAGGCTCGAGGTCATGCTCGGGTACTCGGACTCGTCGAAGGACGTGGGGCCCGTCGCGGCGACCCTCGCGCTCTACGAGGCGCAGGCCCGCATCGCGGCGTGGGCGGACGACAACGGCATCGAGCTCACCCTCTTCCACGGCCGGGGCGGCGCCCTCGGCCGCGGCGGCGGGCCCGCCAACACGGCGATCCTCGGGCAGCCGCCGCACTCCGTCGACGGACGGTTCAAGCTCACCGAGCAGGGCGAGGTGATCTTCGCCCGCTACGGCGAGCCCGCGATCGCGATGCGGCACATCGACCAGGTCGCGGCCGCCGTGCTGCTCGCCTCCGCGCCCTCGATCGAGCAGCGCAACCGGGCCGCTGCGGAGCGGTTCGCCGAGGCCGCCGCCACGATGGACGTCGCCTCGCGCGAGCGCTTCTTCTCGCTCGTCAAGGCGCCGGGCTTCGCACCGTGGTTCGCGCAGGTGACGCCGATGGAGGAGATCGGGCTGCTCGCCCTCGGCTCGCGCCCGGCCCGGCGCGGGCTGTCGGTCGAATCCCTCGAGGACCTCCGCGCCATCCCGTGGGTCTTCTCGTGGGCCCAGGCGCGCATCAACCTCGCCGGCTGGTTCGGCCTCGGCTCGGCACTCGAGGCCGTGGGCGACGCCGACCTGCTGCGCCGCGCCTACGACGAGTGGCCGCTCTTCCGCACACTCATCGACAACGTGGCCATGAGCCTCGCGAAGGCCGACAGCCGCATCGCGCGGCGCTACCTCGACCTCGGCGATCGCGACGACCTCGCGGCCATCGTCATGGAGGAGCTCGAGCTCACCCGCGCGTGGGTGATCCGGGTGGCCGGCGGTGACGAGCTGCTCGAGAACCGCCCCGTCCTCCAGCGTGCGGTCAAGCTCCGCAGCCCCTACGTCGACGCGCTCTCGCTGCTGCAGCTGCGGGCGCTCCGCGCGCTCCGGGATGCCGCGGCGGCGGGTCGTCCCGCCGATCCGGAGCTCCAGCGGCTCCTGCTGCTGTCGGTGTCGGGGGTCGCGGCGGGTCTGCAGAACACCGGTTGAGCGCGATCGCGGTTCACCCCGAACCGGACACGGCCGACCCGCGAGTCGCTCCCGGCGCCCCGAAACCCGCGGCGTACCGTGGGCGCCATGGTCAGGACATGGGACGGCGGCACGGTCGCGGTCGAGGTGTGCCCGATCTGTTCCTCGCTGCAGGTCAGGGTCGTCGAACCGGAGTGGTTCCTCGTGGAGCTCGAGCGGTCGGACGAGCTGCGCCCGCGAGAGCCGCTCTTCGTCGTCGAGTTCGCCTGCCGCGACTGCGGATCACGCTGGCGGTGACGGATGCCGCGGCATCCGTCTCATTCCAGTCTTCTGTCGTGGGCGTGGCGTGAGAGGCCGCGCCCGTAGCGCTCGGTGAGCTGCACCATGAGGTCGGGGGTCTCGCGGTCGAGGCCGAAGACGTAGCCCGGGAAGTCGAGCTCGCGCTGCGCCGACCAGATCTCCTCATGGCGGTCGGGTGAGAGCAGCTGCGCGGGGTCGCCGACCGCAATCCAGCCGATCGGCACGACCGTCTCGGGCGGGAGGATCGTGCGCAGGTGCACCACGGCGTTGATGCGCACTTCGCTGCGTGTGCCGATGCGGGCTCCGTTGAAGACACGCGTGCCGGTCGCGAGGAAGACCTCGTCGGCGATCGTGGCGCCGCTGACGCTCGCCATCGGGCCGACGAGGACGTGCGAGCCGATGTGGACCGAATTGACCGATGTCGCGCGGATGAGGGCGTTCTCCATCACGATGACGTTCTCGCCGAGGGTGATCGCGCCTCCCTCCGCCGTGATGACGGCGCCGTGCAGGACTTGGCTGCCGGCGCCGATCGTCACATCGCCGCTGACGACGGCCGTGGGTGCCACGACGGCTTCCGGATGGATGCGGGGACTCGCCCCGAGGTGCTCGAACTGCACTGGTCCTCCTCGGTCAGCGCCAGCGTAGCGGGCCGGGTGCCCGCCGTGCTCTTGCGAGCCCGCCGCACGCACGACCGCCGCCCCGCCCCGGACGCTGGGCGGAGCGGCGGTCGGTCATCGCCGGATCGAGGTCAGCAGGTGCGGGCGTCGTAGGCGACGACGCGCTCCTCGGTGACCGCCTTGCCGCCGAGCGTGCCCGAGAGCCTCGCTGTGAGGCTCCCCTCCGGCAGTGTGCCCATCCGGGTCGTGAAGGCCTGACTCGACTTCTTGCCGACCGCGAGGTCGGCGACCGTCCGGGTGCCGAACGGCGTCTGGAGGTCGATCGTGACAGGCGCCTGACCCGCGTTGCCGACCGTCACGACGAGCGTCGCCTTGCCCGCGACGCACCGTGTCGTCGCCATGAGGTCGACGTCGAAGGACGGCGCCGGCGGCTGGGCCGCCCACGCCTCGAACTCCAGGATCCCGCTCGATCCGCCGGCGCTCGCCGTGCCCCACGCCTGCATGAGCGCGCGGAGCTTGGTCGTCGTGACGGCGGTGAAGGTCACCTCGTTGATCGCGGTCGAGGAGCGCCCGTAGGCCGACGAGGCCTCGACGTCCTTCCACTGGAGGGTCGCGAGGTCGACGTACTGCAGCTTCCACTCGCGCGGCGGGATCATGCCGACCCCCGACGCGTCGGCCGAATCCCGGAAGAACAGCACCCCGGCCTTGTCGACCGTCACGATGCGATCCCACTCGAGCTGCACCCACTGCTCGCCCACGTTCGGCCACGTCCCCCACGAGGCGCCCGTGAGCGCGCCGTCGTTCACGGCCGTCACGCTGTTCCACGAGGACGTGTACGAGGCCGTGGGCGTCGCGATCGGCGCGATGTTGCCCGAGAGCGGGGCGTTCGGCGACAGCGGGACGCTGACGGATGCCGTGGTCGAGACGTTGCCCGCGGCATCCTTCGACCGCAGGTAGACGACATGACGCTCGCCGTCGACGGTCACCGGCGCCGTGTAGGCCGCCCAGCCGACGGGCGCATCGAGCGCATACTCGATCGCCGCGACGCCCGAGCCCGCGTCGGCGGCGGTCGCCGTGACGGCGCGCGCCGCGACGTCGAGGGTTCCCGCGACCGTGGGCTTCGTGGAGTCGATGCGGACGGTGATCGACTTCTCGGCCGAGGTGTTGCCCGCGGCATCCGTCGCCCGCGCCTTCACGGTCTGCACGCCGTCTGCCGAGACGGTCGCCTCGGCGAACCGGACGTTCTCGGTCGACTGCCACGAGCCCGCGCCGACGGCGACGTCGATGCGCGTGCGGAGGTCCCGGTCGTCGGTGGCCGTCGCCCGCACCGTGACGGGTGACACGAACCAGTCCCCGGCACCCGCGACACCCGTCGTCGTGAGCTCCACGGCCGGAGCCGCGGTGTCGAGGGGCTCGCCGAAGACCTGGAGCTCGCTGATACCGACAGCCGCCCCGACCTCGGGGGTCAGGACGAGACGGATGCCGGTCGCCACGACAGGCTCGAAGGTGACGGCGCTCGGCTCACCGGCCTGGATGGCCGGCCCGTCGGCGACGTCGGACCACTGGCCGTCGACGCGCACCTGCACCGTCGCGTCGGCGGGGAGCTCGACATCCGCACCCGTCCAGAAGTGGGCGGTCACGCCGTCCACCCGGACCGGCTCATCCCACGTGTAGCCCGCCGTGGGGGCGGCAGCCGGCGTCGGACCGGCCGTCGTCCAGACGGGGTGGGTGTCGCCGGTGTACGCGATCTTCTCGTCGTTCAGCGCGGCGAGACTCCCGCCCGCGCCGGTACCCTCAGCTTGCGGCATCCCGGTGAGCGCGAGGTTCGTCCGCCAGGCGTCGTCACCGCGCACGGTGACGGTCGCCGAGACGGGACCGGCGGCGTAGCCCTCGACGAAGCCGCTCACCGTGAAGGTGCCGGCGGCGGCGTAGTCCGCGGGATCGACGTCGTTCCACCGCACCGCACCCGGGAGCGTGTCGGCGCCGTACTTCAGACCGACCGTCTCGGGCAGCTCGGGGGCGACGCCGGCGTCGGTCGTCACCGCGACCTCATCGACCGAGTCCGGCTGAGCCTGGTGGACTTCCCACTCCTCGACCGCGAGCGCCGAGTACTGCGGCGGGTTGGCCGCGTTCGGCGCGGCGTTGAGCACGGCGCGCAGGCGCGACGTCGTGACGGCGCCGAAGGTCACCGTATGGACGGCTGTCGTCGTCGTGGGGTAGCCGCTGGGGTTCGGGACGTTCTTCCACTCCCCCGCATCCCAGTACTGCAGCACCCAGGACGACGGATCCGAGACGCCGTTGCCCGTGCCGGGTGCGACGTCGCGCCAGAACTTGATGCGCGCCCTGTCGACACGGACGGGGGTGTCCCAGTCGTATTGGAGCCACTGCTGCGCGGGTCGCGTGGCCGACCAGCTGCCCCACATGTCCGGCGGAAGCGGGTTGGGGCGGATGATCTCGTCGTTGAGGGACTTGATCCAGTACTGCGTCGGGATCGGCTCGTTGGAGGCGGATGCCGTGGCCCAGGGCGCGACGTTGGACCGGGGCGTGAGGTTCGCGGTCTTGGCGGGGGTCGTGACGACGGGCTTGATCCGCGCCGGGGTCTGGGTGTCGTCCCACTCGAGGTGGTCGATCGCCACCGAGCGTCGGAAGTGGTTGCCGCCGACGGCGTCGGCCGTGTGATACGCGATGTACCACTCGCCCTTGAACTCGGCGATCGCCGGGTGGCTCGTCGTCGACGAGACGGGCGCGAGGATGCGCCCCCGGTACGTCCACGGGCCGAGCGGGCTCGACGCCGTCGAGTACGCGATGCAGGCGTGATAGTTCGCCGGCGTGCAGGTGCTCGTCGGGCCGGCGTTGTTCGCGGCGTAGGCGAGGTAGTAGGTGCCGTTGCGCTTGAAGAGCCACGCGGCCTCGAAGAAGCCCGTCACGCCGGTCGTGATGTTCGTGGGCGTTCCGATGCGGGTCTTCATGTCGGCGCCGAGCTCGATCGCCATGAGGCGGCTGAAGCTGCCCCAGTACATCCACACGCGGCCGTTGTCGACGAGGACCGTGGGGTCGATGTTGTGCGCGTCGTTGCCGAGGATCGTCTGCGAGACGATCGGTCCGCCCGCGTAGTCCGTCCACGGGCCGAGCGGCGTGTCGGACACCGCCACGCCGATGCCGAACTTGTCGGGCGCGGTCGAGTTCTTCTCGTTGACGGGGACGTACCAGTAGTAACGGCCGTCCAGGCCCTTCACGACCTGGCCCGCGTACGCGCGGCCGGACGTGGCCCAGCTGAACACGACCTCGGGCCGCATGAGCGACGGGTGATGCTCCCACTGGCCGCCGTCGACGTCCTTCGTCGAGAACGCCTGCCACTCGTTCATGATGAAGTCGTTCGTCGTCGGACCGGCCTCGTCCCGGCCCGCGTGGAGGTAGAGCGTGTCGTCGACGGCGAGCAGCGTCGGGTCGGCCGAGTAGACCGATCCGTCGCCGATGATGGGGTTCTGCGTTGCGGCGGATGCCGCTGTCGCGGGCACGAGCGCCGCGATGAGCGCGGCGACGACGGCGGCCGCGAGGGCCGTGCCGTACCTGCTTCTGGATCTGGGAACCACGATGTCCTCTCTGGTGGGGCGTTGGGGGTGGGATGCCGCGACTCGGCCCGCGGGGCTCACCGCGTGTCAGCCGGTGGCCGGGCGGTCGAGCCGCGCACGACGAGCCGGGGCTCGATGACTGCACGGGCGATCCCGACGTCGCGCTCGAGGGCGCCGAGGAGCAGCTGGACGGCGAGGGAGCCGAGCTCGGCGAAGTCCTGCCGGACGGTCGTGAGCGGCGGGAGGAAGTGCCGCGCGTCAGGGAGGTCGTCGAAGCCCACGACGCTCACATCGTCGGGCACGCGGAGGCCCTGCTCGCTGAGCCCGCGGATGACGCCGAGCGCCATCTGGTCGTTCGCGGCGAAGATGGCCGTCGCGCCGCCGGGCTCGAAGAGCCGCCCGAAGGCGTACCCCGCGTCGGAGGTCCAGTCGCCCTCCGCGGCCGGCATCGCCTCGAGGCCGGCGGCGGCGAGCGCGTCCTCCCACCCCTCGCGCCGGGCACGCGCGTCGAACCAGCCCCCGGGTCCGGCGAGATGGAGGATGCGCCGATGTCCCAGGTCGATGAGGTGGGACACGGCGCGCATGGCACCCTCGCGCTGGTCGATGCCGGCGGCGCGGAGACCGTCCTGCGGCTCCGAGGTGATGACGACGGCCGGGAGTTCGGGCGCCTGGCGGCGCAGGATCGCGAGCGACGACTCGCGCGGTGCGATGACGCAGAGCCCGTCGACGCCCTGCATGACGAGGTCCGAGACCGCGTCATGCATCCCGGCGTGCTCGTCGTCGGTGACCGAGAAGGAGCTGATGGAGTAGCCCGCGCGGCGCGCTGCGGTCTCGAAGGCACGCAGTGTCGTATTGGGCCCGTGCTCGACGGGGCTATCGACGAGCACTCCGATGCGCATCGTGCGCTGTGTCGCGAGGGCGCGGGCGATGAGGCTCGGCGTGTAGCTCGTCTGCTCGATCGCGGCCAGGACGCGGCGGCGCGTCGACTCGCGCGTGCGCGGGTGGTCGTTGAGGACGCGAGAGACGGTCGTATGCGAGACCCCGGCGAGCCGGGCGACGTCGTAGATGCTCGCGCGCCGGGACTGCTCCGCTGTGCCGGTCACGCGGCGGCCCGCTCGCGTCGCCGGCGGATCGCGAGCGGCACGGCGGCAGCGGCTCCGGCAAGGAGCAGGATGCCGGCGCCGCCCGCGACGAGTGCGCCGACGGGGAGGTCCGCAGCGGGCGCCGGCGTCTCAGCGGCGGCAGGGGCGGCAGGTGCATCCGCGACCGTCGCGGGGTCGCCCGCGACCGAGAGGGTCGTCGACAGGCTCTCGCCGCCCGACACGGCGGTCACCTCGACCGGGCCGCCCGCGGTACCGGAGGGCACGCGTACGACGGCCGTGCCGGTCCCGTCCGCCCCGATCGTCAGGCTTCCGGCGGCGTCTGGGCCGCCCGCGACGTGGACCTCCCAGACGCTGCCCGCGGCGGCGCCGACTACCGCCACGGGGAACTCCTCGCCCACGGCGGCCTGCCGCACTCCGACGTACAGGGCCGCAGGGGACGCGGCATCCGCAGTCCGGATGTCCGCGCCGAGGCCCGGTCCGGTGAACGCGGCGAAGCCTGCGGCATCCGTCACGTGGACAGGTGTGTCCGCCGCCCGGCCCGCCGCCGACGCGAGGGCTGCGGGGCCGAAGACCGCGAGCGCCGCGGCGATGAGCGTGGCGGCGGCGGACCGCCGGAGCAGGGTGCGACTCATGTCGTCTCCTCGTTCGAGGTGTGCGGGGGCGGAACGGGGCGCCCGCCCGTGCGGCGGGCGCCCCGTGATCATCAGCAGCCGGCGGCCGGGAAGGCCGCCTCGTGCTGGTCGGTCACCCTCTTGCCGTCGACCTGACCGCTCACGAGCACCTGGAGGCTCCCCGCGGGGAGATCCTTCAGCCGCGTGGTGAAGGTCTGCGACGACGACTTGCCCGGAGCGAGCTGGGCGATCGTCTTCGACCCGTACGGCGTCTTCACCTCGATCTCGACCGGCACATCGTCGAGGTTCTTGACGGTCGTCACGAGCACCGACTTGCCGGCGACGCAGCGGCTCGTCACCGCGACGTCGACGTAAAAGGCGTCGGGCGAGCCGCTCACTTCGAAGACACGCCATTCCTTGATGCCGAGGCTGCCCTGCCCCTCGGTCGTGCCCTGCGCGGTGAGAGCGAGGCGGAGGGCCGTCGTCGTGACCGGCTCGAACGATACGGCGTTGAACGTGTCGAGCGCGACCCCGTAGTCACCTGCGGGCGTCACGTCGACCCACTGCTGGGTCGCGGTGTCGAGGTACTGCGCCTTCCACTGCTTCGGCACCGCGATTCCGGCGCCGTTCGCATCGAGGTTGTGGATGAAGTAGGCCTCGACCGCGTCGACCGTCACCGGCTCGGCCCAGTCGTAGCGCACCCACTGGTCGGTGATCTGCGGCCACGCCCCCCAGACGAACGCGTTGTCGTTGGGGGTGACGTCACCCGACGCGGTCGGCTCGACGTCGTCGTTCAGGCCGTTCACGGTGTTCCAGCCCGCCGTGTACGACGCCGTCGGGGTCGCGATGAGCGCGACGTTCCGGCGGTGGTCGCCATCGGATGCCGGGACGACGACGTCCGTGACCGGCGAGACGTTGCCCGCCTTGTCCCGGGCGCGCAGCTGCACCGTCACCTCGTCGAGGCCGACGAGGATCGTGCCGTCGTAGGCAGCCCACTCGCCGTCGCCGACGCGGTACTCGATCTTGTCGAGGCCGGATCCGGCATCCGTCGCCGTCGCCTTGACGGTGCGCGCGACGGGGTCGGACGTCGGCGCGACCGCCGGCGCCGTGGCGTCGATGCGGAACTCCGCCGCAGCGAGCTGCGAGACGTTGCCGGCCTGGTCGGTCGCCCGTACCTGGACGGTGTGCGCGCCGTCGGCGGTGACCGAGACGGGCGCCGTGTAGGCCGTGAAGGCCCCGCCGTCGACCGACACCTGGATGGCGGGCGCCGTGTCGCGGTTGTCCGTCGCCGACGCGGTCACCTGCACGGCGCCGGTGTACCAGCCCCCTGCCGGCGCTGCCGGCGAGACGGCGACGGATGCCACGGGCGCGGTCGTGTCGGCGCCTCCCGTGCCGCCCGTGCCGACCGTGACGGTCGCCGTCGCGGCCTTGTTGCCCGCGATGCTCGTCTGCACCGTGCCCGACGCCGTGAACTGGCCGTCGGTCGCGTACTTCGTCGGAGCGATCGCATCCCAGGTGACCGGCAGATCCTGACGGGAGCCGTCATTGAACAGCACGCCGACCGTGGCAGGCAGCTGCGGCGCGACACCCGCGGCGGTCTTGACCGCGACAGCATCCACCAGGTTGATCTGTCCCGGCGCGGTCGCCCGCACCCAGACGGTCGCCTTGGCCGGAACCGCCGAGCCGGCGACGATGCCGACCACATCGAAGTTGCCCTCGGATGCGACCTGCTCGGCCGTGATCGGACCCCACGCCACCAGCTCGGAGCTGCGGCTGCCGTCCGAGTAGATCGCGTCGACCCGCTCGGGCAGCGTGGGGACGGTGCCTACAGAGGTGCGGACGTCGATCGGCTCGATCGCGCTCGGCGCCTCGGCGAACACGCGCCACTCACTGACGCCGATGCCGGCGTAGGGGTCCGCGCCGGTGCCCGGACCGGCGGCGTTGAACACGAGCCGCAGGCGCGTCGTCTTGACGGAGTCGAACGAGGTGGCATTCGGTGCCGTGCGGGCGACGCCGTACGTGCCGGCGCCCGTCACGTCAGCCCAAGCGGTGCCCGTCCAGTACTGCGCCTTCCACGACTTCGGGACGTTGACGCCGGCACCCGACGTCGCGTTCGTCTGGTCCGCCCAGAACGCGACCTCGACGCCGTTCACCCGGACGGGGTTCGCCCACGTGTACTGCAGCCAGCGGGTCGCCGGGCGGGAGCCCGACCACGTGCCCCAGAGGTCGGTCTGCTGACCGCCCGAGTGGAGGACTTTGCCGTCGTTGACGGCGTTGACGTTGTTCCAGCTCGCCGTGTACTCGGCGGTCGGCGTCGCAGACGGCGCGACGTTCGTGCCCTGCGTCGGAGTGGAGCCCTGCACCGGGACGTCGACCGAGGTCGTGAGTTCGCCGTCGGTCGCGGTCAGGCGCAGGACGTATTGCCCGGCCGCCGTGAACCGCGCGATCGTCGACGCCGACGTCGGCGAGTCGAACAGCGCGAGGCCGCCTGCCGGCGCCGAGACGACGCTCCACGTCGAGCTGAGGGTTCCCGCGGGCAGGCCGTCGTCCTTGGTGGTGCCGACGAGGTCGACCTGACCGGGTACGGAGACACCGGGCTTCACCCACGCCTCGACCTGGGGGGCCGCGTTCGTGCTCGGCGGCGCATCGACGCCCGTGTGGAAGACCTGGACCTCCTTGACGCCCGTCTTGAAGCCCGCGGCGTGCGTCGCCGTGATGCGCACGGCGTCGCCCGTCACCTCGGGGAACTGCACCTGGTTGAGGTTGCCCCGCGGCGTCGCGGGCGTCCGCGCCTGCGAGGGCACCGGCTTCCACTGCCCGCCGGAGCGGTACTCGAGCGCGTACATCGACGGCTCGGCGTAACCGGCGACCGTGGCCGACGACGAGGTGCGGTAGAAGTACACCCGGACGTCGTCGAACGTCTGCTGCGATCCCAGCTCGACCGTGATCGAGTCCTTCGCGTTCGGCGATCCAGCCGTGCCCCAGAAGGGCTCGTTGATCGTGTTGCCGTTGACGGCCGCCGCCGGAGCCCGTCCCGCTGCCGAGAACGTCGCCGCGACCGTCTTCCCCTGCGCGAGGTCGGCGCTGCCGCCGCTCTGCGCCGAGATGTCGGTGCCGGCCTTGGCGAAGAGGTCGACGACGCGCGCGTCGTCGCCGAACGAGACCTGCTCGGGCGCATCGAGCGACGAGGCGTTCTCCGTGGTCACCTGGAGGCCGTCCTCAGCCTCGACCTGACCCGTCGCCGGGTCGTAGACGACCTTGCCGAGTCCGTCGACGGTGAAGGCGAGCTCGCCGTCGAGGAAGACGGAGTAGCCCTCGGGCACCGCGTCGCCGTAATAGCGCTCACCGCCCGGCTGATCCCACGTGATGGTGAGGTCCTTGTCGCGGTAGCGGATGTTGTTCGCGGTGAAGTGATCCCAATCGATGTCGATGGGGTCGAGCTCGATCTTCGCGTCGCTGCGCGGACGCAGGCCCATCGCGTCCTCGATCATGGTGAAGTTCGTCGCCCCGAGGATCGTGTGATGGATCCAGGAGCGGTACCCGATCTTCTGCGGGTCGGCCGAGCCGTCCGCCCAGAACTCGTTCTGATCGGGCAGGCGGTTGTCACCGCCGTTCTGGTAGTGCGCCCACGCGTTCCAGTAGAGGAGCTTCTTGTACCACTCGGCGTCGATCGCATCCGTCGGGTAGTCGCGCAGGACGCTGCTCAGCATCCGGAAGGTCACGGTCGAGTTGATGACCGAGAAGTTGTTGCTCCCCGGGTCGCCGGCGGCAGCGGCCTCGGCCTTGTCCGCCTGGTTCGCCGTGTAGAAGGGGAAGATCGGGTACTGCTTGTCGTCGGCCCACAGGCGCAGGGCCTGCACGTAGTCGTCGTCGTAGTCGGCGTCGCCCGGCTTCGGCATGAGGCCGACCGTGAAGGGGTAGTAGTTGTTGATCTCCTTCCACGGGTTGAAGGCCTTGTCGCCCGTGGCCATGCGGTGCTCGAGGAGCTTGCGGTCGGGGTTCCACAGGACGTCGATGACGGCCTGCTTGATGGACTCCGCCTTGGCGTCCATCTCGTCCGCCTTGGCCGTGTTGCCCGCCACGCGGTAAGCCTCCGCCGAAGCCTTCGCGTTCGAGTAGAGGTAGGCGTTCTCGGTGCGGTCCATGTTGCCCGCCCGCCAGTCGAACGACACCGCATCGGCGTCGTTCCCGGTCATGGCGCCCCAGTCGTACTCGATGAGTCCGTTGCCGTTGTGGTCGTAGGCGTCCTGCAGACCCTTGACGTCGTACTCCGCGTACTCGGCGAGGTTGCCCGCGATGCCGGCAGGTCCGCCGTGCAGCTGGTAGGAGCGCCACGCGGCTTCGGAGATGTACTGCGTGTAGCTGTTCGACCAGTTCGCGGGGTCGCCGGGGTTGTCGACGTACTTGTAGCTCTTCGACGTCTCACCCGCCGAGACCCACGGCCCGTAGGAGTAGATCGGATCGCGGAAGTACTTGAGGTCGTCGATGAACATGCCCGCGGTCAGCACGATGGCGTTGTTGTAGCCGAGCACGCCCTCCATCGAGGTCGGGAACTGGTAGTCGTTCCCGGGGATGTCGGCGTCGAGGTAGTTGAACCTCATCAGCCACCACCGGTAGAAGAGCGTCTTGTCGATGTTGTCTTCGGGGGTGTCGAGGTAGGGGATGTTGTCGGCCCACCACTGGTTGTACGCCGTGACGTGGGTTGAGAATGCGGCCGCGGGCGTGGCGGCGCGATACGCGTCGTACTCCGTGCGGGACGCGGGGATCTCGTTCGTGACGAGACCGAGCTGCACCTTCGTCGTGACGCTGCCGCCCGCGGGCACCGACAGCGTACGGGTGAGCTCCGCGCCGTTGCGCGCGAACCCGTCGCCCGAGAAGCGCGGGAAGATCGTCGTCAGGTTGTTGAGGGCGTTCACGACGCCGGTCAGCTCATCGCCGGCGGCGGTCGTCGCGTACGGGGATGCCGCGCGGAGAGTCACCGTCTGCGCCGCGCCCGTCGCCTTGACCTCGAGGTCGGTCACGAGGACGTTCGCGTCGGTGATGAACTTCGTCTGCACGATCTCGAGGCCCGACGCGGCGTTGCGGTGGACGCTCCGCCAATAGCTCGGCGTCTGCTTGCGCTGGGTCGTATCTTCGGTGAGGGTGACGTTCGCTCCACCGACCTGCGCGGTGATCGTGTAGCCGCCGCGGTTGTCGATCGACTCCCAGTAGGCCAGCTGCCCCTGGAAGCCCAGGGTTCCCGGTGTGTGGGTCTTCATGAAGGCGGCTCGACCCCGGCTGAACAGCCACTGGTTCGTGTCGTCGAAGCTGCCGGCCGTGCCGGTGCGCGCGAGCATCCCGTCGATCCAGAAGTCCTTCGACGGCGAGACCCCGGCCCCCGCCGCGAGGTCTGCATCCAAGATCGACTGCAGCTGGTTGCCCGGGGTGTAGTTCACCCCCGTCGCCGGCACCGGCGTGGGGCTGCCCGTGAAGGTGGGGTAGCCGATGTCGGCGTTCGCAGCCTGTGCCGGCACGGCGAGCACGCAGCTGCCGATGACGGCTGCGGCGCCGATGACGGCGACCGCGGAACGCGTCCGATGGCGGGAAGTCTTCCAGTCCACGTCGTCTGTCCTCTCAGGCGTCGCTCGCCCGTGAGCGATCGCCTAGCTTCGGACGTTATCGGTAACAGCTCGACTCTCGCAACCCTTTTCGGAGTTTTCGGGAACCGGGATGCCGCGGCCCGCGGAATCGCGGGAGTATCACCGAAACCGATCCCGGCGCGCGCGGCGTGCGCAGATCCGGCAACCTGGCGGGGGCCCCGAGAAGTCGCCTCGGTCCGCCGTCTGCACCGGCTCGCCCTTCCTTGGGCGATCGCACCGGCAGCGAGCGGATGCTCAGGCGGTCGACGCGGTCTCGGGTTCGGCGACCCGCTCCGGCCACAGCTGATCGATGAGCTGGCCGACCCAGGCGATCAGCTCGGCATCCGTCCTCGGCTCGCCACCGGCCGTCGGCAGCGGCACCACGAGGGCCTCGCCGCCCGAGAGCAGCTTGGCCTTCGGGTGCAGGCGCTGCAGACGCACGCGCATCGAGTCAGGCAGGTTTGCCGGCGCGACGCGCAGGTTCGGACCCATCGCCACGACGTCGGCGAGCCCCGCCTGCGCCGCCCGCCGGCGCAGCCGTGCGACGGCGACGAGACCCTCCACCTCGGCGGGCGGATCGCCGTAGCGGTCGCGAAGCTCGTCGATCACGAGGTCGATCGCGTCGGGCTTCGCCGTGACGGATGCCGCGGCCGAGAGCTTCTGGTACGCCTCGAGGCGCAGCCGCTCGCTGTCGATGTACGACTCGGGGATCCGCGCCTGCACGGGGAGCTCGAGCCGCAGCTCGGCCGGACCCTCGACCTCGTCGCCGCGGAATGCCGAGACGGCCTCGCCGATCATGCGGAGGTAGAGGTCGAAGCCGACCCCCGCGATATGGCCGGCCTGCTCGGCGCCGAGCAGATTGCCCGCCCCGCGCAGCTCCAGGTCTTTCAGCGCGACCTGCATGCCGCTGCCCAGGTCGTTGTTGACCGCGATCGTCTCGAGGCGGTCGGCCGCGGTCTCGGACAGCGGCTTCTGCTCGTCGTAGAGGAAGTAGGCGTACGCCCGCTCGCGGGCGCGACCCACCCGGCCGCGCAGCTGGTGCAGCTGGCTCAGCCCGTACTTGTCGGCGCGGTCGATGATGATGGTGTTCGCGTTCGAGATGTCGAGCCCGGTCTCGACGATCGTCGTGCAGACGAGGACGTCGGATCTGCGCTCCCAGAACGCATCGACGACCTCTTCGAGCGCGTGCTCCCCCATCTGCCCGTGCGCGACGGCGATGCGCGCCTCGGGCACGAGTTCCGAGAGCTCCGCCGCGACGCGCTGGATCGACTGCACGCGGTTGTGCACGAAGAAGACCTGGCCCTCCCGAAGCAGCTCCCGCCGGATCGCGGCCGCGATCTGCTTGTCGTTGCGCGGGCCGACGTACGAGAGGATCGGGTGCCGGTCCTCGGGCGGGGTCTGCAGCGTCGACATCTCGCGGATGCCGGTGACGGCCATCTCGAGCGTCCGCGGGATGGGCGTCGCACTCATCGCCAGGATGTCGACGTTCGTCTTGAGCTTCTTCAGCTGGTCCTTGTGCTCGACGCCGAAGCGCTGCTCCTCGTCGACGATGAGCAGCCCGAGGTCTTTGAAGAGCACCTTCTCGGTGAGGATCCGGTGCGTGCCGATCACCATGTCGACAGTGCCGTCTCCCAGGCCCGCGACGACCTCGCGCGCCTGCTTGTCGGTCTGGAAGCGGGACAGGGCCTTGACCTTGACGGGGAACCCCGCGAAGCGCTCGGTGAAGGTCTCGAGGTGCTGCTTGACGAGGAGCGTCGTAGGCACGAGCATCGCGACCTGCTTGCCGTCCTGGATCGCCTTGAAGGCGGCCCGGACCGCGACCTCGGTCTTGCCGAAGCCGACGTCGCCCGACAGGAGCCGATCCATCGGGATCGGCTTCTCCATGTCGGCCTTGATCTCGTCGATCGTCTGCAGCTGGTCGGGCGTCTCGGCGAAGGGGAAGGCCTCCTCCAGCTCGCGCTGCCAGGGCGTGTCGGGGCCGAAGGCATAGCCCTTCGCCGCCATCCGGGCCGAATAGAGCTTCACGAGCTCGACCGCGATGTCACGGACGGCCTTGCGCGCACGCCCCTTCGCCTGCGCCCAGTCGCTGCCGCCCATCTTGGAGAGACTGGGCGCCTCGCCGCCGACGTACTTCGAGAGGAGGTCGAGCTGATCGGTGGGGACGTAGAGCTTGTCACCCGGGTAGCCCCGCTTGGACGGCGCGTACTCGAGCACGAGATACTCGCGCACGCTCTTCACGGCGTTGCGGCCGCCGCTGGAGACCTCGCGCTGGGTCAGCTCGACGAACTTTCCGATGCCGTGCGTCGCGTGCACGACGTAGTCGCCGTTCTTGAGCTGCAGCGGGTCGACCACGTTCCGCCGGCGCGAGGCGAGCTTCTTCACGACGCGGCTGTCGCCGCCGATCGTGCGGCCGTAGAACTCGGTCTCGGTGAGCACCGCGAGCTTGGCGTCGGGCGACTCGAAGCCGCGCTCGAGAGCCGCGAGGACGACGTGCGCGACACCGGGCTCGGGCGCGTGCGAGACGGCGTCGACCATTCGGGCGGCGATGCCCCGCTCGCCGAGCACGTCGCGCGCGCGCTCCACCAGACCTGCGCCGGATGCCGCGACCACCACCCGCCAGCCGTCGGCGAGGAGCTGCCCGACGTGGGCGGTCGCCCCGTCGACGTTGCCCTGGAACGACGGCACGGCGACACCCGCGACGCGGACCGCGGCCGACGCCTCCAGCGCGGCATCGAGGTCGTCCTCGAGGAGGCCTTCGGCCGAGGCATCCGCCGCCCCCGAGTCGAAGGCGGACAGCGTCCACCAGACGTCGCCCCGCGTGGAGGCGGCTTCGCGCAGGCGCGGGATCGTGAGGAAGTCACCCGCTCCGAGGTCGATCGGCGTGCTCGCGCCGGAGGTGGCGGCGCTCCACGCGGCCTCGAGGAACTCGCGGTTCGTGTCGCCGAGCGTGATGGCACGGGTGACGGACCGCTCGGGGTCGGCGAGGGCGACGGCCGAGCCCTCGGGCAGGTAGTCGACGAGGGTCACGAGGCCGTCGACGACGGCGGGCGTGAGCGACTCCATGCCCTCGACCGGGATGCCCTCGGCCATCTTCTCGAGCATGCCGCGAAGCGCCGGGAACTCGTCCTTGAGCTGGCGTGCACGCCCCCGGACGCTCTCGGTGAGGAGCAGCTCCCGGCTCGGGACGAGGGCGACTCCGGGCACCTCGCCGGGCAGCGACCGCTGATCGGCGACCGAGAACGCACGGATCTGGTCGACCTCGTCGCCGAAGAACTCGACGCGGTAGGGGTGGTCGGCGACGGGCGGGAAGACATCGAGGATGCCGCCGCGGAGGGCGAACTCGCCGCGCCGCGAGACCATGTCCACACGGTGGTAGGCGAGCTCCACGAGCCGCGCCGACACGTCGCCGAGCTCGTACCCGCGACCGCCGATCGTCAGCTCGATGGGCTCGACATCGGCGAGCCCGCTGGCGAGCGGCTGAAGTGCCGACCGCACCGAGGCCGTCACCACGAGCGGCGCCTCCCCCGACCACTTCGCGATGCGGCGCAGCACAGCCAGGCGGCGGCCCACCGTCTCGGCGCTCGGGCTCAGCCGCTCGTGCGGCAGCGTCTCCCACGCCGGGAAGTGCAGGATCTCGGCGCCCGGGAGCAGGCACTCCAGAGCCGTGCCGAGCGACTCGGCACGGCGGCCGGTCGGCGCGATGGCGAGGAGTGCCCCGGAGCGGCCGTTCGCGCGGCGGCGTTCGACGAGGGCGGCGAGGAGCGGCGCACCCAGTCCTTCGGAAAGAGAGAAGTCGGCGTCGACGGATGCTGCGGCCACGGCATCCCGGAATGAATCCGCCTGCTCGAGGGCGCGCACGATCCCGGGAATTGTCACCGCAAGAGTCTACGGCGACCCGCCGACACCGGCTCCTCCCGCGGCGCTACGGTGCGATCGACACGACAGCGGACCCGGCGGGCCCCGTGCCGACGGAGCTCACCGCCTGCACGCTCAAGGTGTACGCCTGCCCGGCGACAAGCTTGGTGAAGGTGAAATCCCGCCGATCGGCGGAGAGGACGTAAGACCACGGCCCTGCGCCCGACGAGTCGACGCCGTCGCGGCTCACGCGGTAACCCGTGATGGGGCTGTCCCCCGGGCTCGACGGCGGGCTCCACCGGAGCGTCGCCGAGCCTGCGCCCGACTGAGCCGCGGTCACGGAGGCAGGCGCCGTGGGGAGCCGTCCCTTGCGCGTGAGCGTCGCCGTGTACGTCGTCGCGGCCAGCGGGGTCGTGATGGTGTGAGCCGCCGCTCCCCCGTCGGACCAGGAGATGAATTCGTAGAGCGCGCCGTCGGCGTCCGACTGAGCGGGCACAGCGACTTGTAGAGCGGAACCCGCCCATGCCGAGAGGGTGACGGGTGCGGTGTACGGCGTGCCGTTGATCGTGACGAGGCGCCCGGACGGCGACGTCGCGAACGTCACCTCGACCCGTTGCGGCGTGAAGACCCGGGTCGTGGTCGAGGTCAGGCCCTTCGCGTCGGACGCGGTGAGGCTCACGAGCAGGTCGCTGTCGCCCGCCGCCGCGAGGTCCTCCGGTCCGGGCGCGACGAAGCTCACGGATGCTCCCGTGACCGGCCCCAGCAGCGGATGCGTGTGGCCGGCGTGGCGCCGCACGATCGTCCACGACAGTGAGCTGCCGGGCAGCTCGCCGTTCTCGACATCCGTCGCCCGCCCGCTCAGCGTGTAGGTCTGCCCCGCGACGAACGTCGCGCGCTCGGCCGGCTGCAGGATGATCGGCGTCGGCGCGTGGTTCCCCGACGTGATCCTCACCGTCGCGGGGGCGGAGTAGGTGCCCTTCGCATCCACGACCTTGAGCGACGCGGTCCACGAGCCGCGAGGGAAGGTGTGCGACGTGCTCGGCGTGCTGGTGACCTTGGTCGGCGTGCCGTCGCCGAACGTCCAGCGGTAGGTGAGGGCATCGCCGTCGGGATCGCTGCTGCCCGCCGCCGTCAACCGGACGGCGAGCGGCGAGGAGCCCGAGGTCGGCGTCGCCGCGAGCACCGCGACGGGGGCGCGGTTGACGCTGCCCGTGTAGGTGAGCCGGTAGACCGCTCCCCCTCCCGCATAAGTCGTGAAGTAGAGCCCCCGGCTTGCCTCGGATCCCCCGAAGGTCATGGCCACCGCGCTGCTCGCTCCGAGGCCCGTGACGAGATCCGAGACGGCACCCGTCGCCGAGAGGCTCCTGATCCTGCCGCAGACGTAGTCGGCGAAGAGGTACGCCCCGTCGTAGGCCGCCGGCCAGAGTCCGCGCGGCACGTAGGCGGCTCCCGTGATGGATGTGCAGCCGGTCGAATGGCCGTACGCATGGATGGGACCGGTCAATCCGGCGGCCTGAGGCCCTCCGCAGTCCGCTTCGGAACCGGTCAGCGCGCACAGCCCCTCGCGCTGGTTCCAGCCGTAGTCCGCGCCCTTGAGACCCTGGTCGATCTCCTCCCACGCGTCCTGGCCAACGTCGTTGATGCGGAAGGAGGTGGTCGCCGCACCGGGATCGAATGCGAAGCGGAAGGGGTTGCGCAGACCCGTCGCGAAGATCTCCTGGCACGTCCGGCCGGCTGGGGCGGGAGCCGCGGTGCACGGCTGCGTGTTCGCGCCCAGGTAGGGATTGTCGGGCCGGATGCCTCCGGCCCGCGTGATGCGCAGGATCTTGCCGTTGAGGATGTTGAGGTCGCGCGCGGCGTCGTTCGCTCCCCCGCACCCGCTCCCGCCGGGGTCGCCCACCCCGCCCCGGTAGTCGCAGCCACCATCGCCCGTCGTCGCATACAGATAGCCGTCGGAGCCGACGAAGAGGTCGCCGCCGTTGTGATACCCGGCCGGCGAGAGGATGCCGTCGAGGAGGATCGTCTCGGAGGCGGGATCGACGGTGCCGTCGGCCCGCATCGAGAATCGCGAGATGCGGCCGGTGGGGGCGCCGGCAGGCGCCGGACCGCCCGCTGCATTCGTCGGGCACGCGGCATCCGTCCCCTTCGCGGTGTAGAAGACGAAGACCGCACCGGTCGTCGGATCGGTGTCGCCGGCCAGGCCGATGACGCCGCGCTCGGAGTCGCTGCACACGCGCGCCGACAGATCGAGGACGGGGGCCGCGCGAAGAGCGCCGTTCTCGAACAGGTAGACCTGGCCGCGGCGGGAGCTGATGAGCATCCGGCCGTCGACGAGGTTCGCGATCGCCGTCGGGGAGGCGACGGTCGCGACCTTCACGACCGAGAACCCCGGCGGCGCCGTGACGGCGGCCGAGGCGGGCTGTGGAACGACGACCAGTGCCGCCGCGATGAGTGCGACCGCTACAAACGCGCCGATTCCACGGCGCAGGCGGAGTGCGAGCGAGTCCATGCGGTCCCCCCGGGCCACGAGCCGAGCAAGAAGGGTGCTGCACCTCGCGCCGGTCCCCAAGACCCGCCGGAGCATCCACAACCTAGCAGCGGCCGAGCCGCCACGACAGAGGTGCGCGGGCGTGCGGCTGTCGCGCTCCTAGGATGATGCCGTGACCGACCCGATCCCGCCGCGTCCGCCCCTCCCGCCTCAGCAGCCGCGGAAGTCGACGGATGCCTCGTCCTCCGCGCCGACGCCCGAGAGCGCCGACCCGGCAGGCGGCTCTCCGACGGCCGGTCCGCAGCAGGGATTCACCCCGCCGGCCGGGTATCCGCAGGCACCGGCGGCACCCCTGCAGGGGACGCCGGAGGTGTCCGCGTACCCGCCGCCGCAGAGCTATCCCGGCTACCCCTCACCTCGGTCTCCGGCTCAGCCGCCGTACGGTGCGGCTCCTGGCCCCGCGGTCTATCCCGGACCGCAGACGCCTTCTTCGCACCCGGGCGCTGCGCAGAGCCCCTACGGCTACGCGCCGCAGCCCGGATACGCTCCGCAGCCGGGATACGCTCCCCAGCCCGGCTACCCCGGGCAGTCGGGGTACGCGCCGCAGCCCGTATACGCTCCGCAGCCGGCCTACCCTGGGCAGCCGGGCGGACCCGTCGGCGGCTATGCCGCGGGCGGCGTCCTTCAGGCACCCGGCGGCTATGCCCCCGCGGGTGCGCAGGCGGCGGCGCCCGCGTACGGCGGACCGCTCGAGACCCCCCCGCGCACGGGGGCACTCGGTCTCGTGGCCCTCATCATCGCGCTCGTGTCCCTCGTCGGATCGGTGATCGCGGTCTCGATCGCGACGTTCCAGATCGGCCTGGGCACGGGCAAGGAGCTGGCGACCGGGCAGCTCACGTCGAACTTCGACTGGAGCCTGCTGAGCCCCGTTCGGGACTGGGTGCTCCTCGGCGAGTCGGCGTTCTGGTTCGGCACCGCGCTGGGCCTCTGGGCGCTCGTCCAGGGCATCATCGCGATCGTGAAGAACCGCGGCCGGGGGCTCGGGATCGCCGCCGTCGCCACGTCGCTCGTCGCGCCGCTCGCGTTCGCGATCGCCGCGAACATCTTCCTGTCGATGGGGTTCGCCTCCGGCTCCGGCATCGGCGGCTGACCACAGCGTCGACCGACTGTGCGAGTGCGATCGTTCAGCGAGCCGCGGACGGAATCGGGCGTCGCTTTGTGCGCCGCGGCTCAGGCGCGCGGGGCGTGGTGCTTCTGCTGCGCCGCGACGAGTCCGTCGCCGATGAGCTGCTCGACGGCGTCGGCCGCATCGCCGACCAGCACGCCGAGGTTCTGCCGTTCCGCCCCGCTGAAGGGATCGAGCACCCAATCCGCCGGATCCTGCCGGCCCGACGGCCGGCCGATGCCGACGCGCACGCGCGGGAAGTCTGCCGTGCCGAGCGCTTTGGCGACGTCCCGCACGCCGTTATGGCCGCCGTGGCCGCCGCCGACCTTGAGCTTGATCGTGTCGAAGGGGATGTCGAGCTCGTCGTGCACGACGACGACGCGCTCGGGCTCGACGCCGTAGAACTTCGCGAGACCTGCCACGGGTCCGCCGGAGACGTTCATGAACGAGTTCGGCTTGGCGAGCACGATCTTCGCGCCGCCGGGGCGGAGCCACGTCTCGGCCGCGCGCGCGTTCGCCTTGTGCTGCTTGAACGCCTCACCGCGCCGCGCGGCGAGCTCGTCGACGACGAGCTGCCCGATGTTGTGGCGCGTCAGCTCGTAGCGGGGTCCGGGATTGCCCAGCCCCACGACCAGCCACGTCTCGGCCATGTCTTCCATCCTCCCCGACACCCGGCGGTCACGGCGCCAGGGCAGAAGCGAAACGAGGGGGCGCGGCATCCGCACCCCCTCGTTCGATGTCTCGATTCGCGGCCTGGACGGCGCGATTGTGAGAAGAGTCCTTACTCGGACTCCTCCCCCTCGGACGCGGGGGCCTCGCCCGACTCTTCGGCCTGCTCGGCGGCGGCGGCCTCGTCGGCGGCCTCGATCTCCTCGGCGGCGGCAGCGGACGGAACCGCGATCGCGACGATGAGGAGGTCGGTGTCGGCGACGAGCGTCGCACCGCGCGGGAGGGTCAGCTGGCCGGCCGTGATGTGCGTGCCGTCCTCGAGGCCCTCGACGTCGAGCTCGACGTGCTCGGGGATGTGCGTGGCCTCGACCTCGAGCGCGACGCTCGTGGCGTCGAGGTTCGCGATGGCGTCACCGGCGGGCTCACCCACGACGACGATCGGGACGTCGACCTGGATCTTCTCGCCCGCCTTCACGACGACGAGGTCGATGTGCTCGATGATCTGGTGCACGGGGTCCTTCTGGACGTCCTTGACCAGCGTGAGCTGCTGCTTGCCGTTGACGTCGAGCTCGAGCACGGCGTTGGCGCGGCGGATGAGCAGCGCGACCTGGTGGCCCGGGAGGGCGACGTGGACGGGCTCGGTTCCGTGGCCGTAGATGACGGCGGGGATCTTGCCCGCGGCGCGCAGACGGCGGGCGAAGCCCTTGCCGAAGTTCTCGCGGAGCTCGGCGTGGACCTTGGTGTCGGTCTCGGTGACCATGGTGGTTCTCCTTGGCGGGCGCACGCGCCCGTTCGTGTTCAGGCGCGAGGCCTGGCGTATTGGGGTCTGGATTCGACTCGAACGCGAGCGCGTGAGGAAAGCCGTGAGCCTTGATCACCGCGTCGATCACGGATGCCGCTGCCTGCCGCTGGGCGGGCACGAGGCATCCCTCGCCGAAGTACAGTCGTCGAGTCTATCAGGGGGCACGACGCAAGCCGAAAGCGCGGCCGGCGCTACGATGAGGAGCGCCGCTTCCCCTGACTCCGGAGGTACTCATGGACTACGGCTTCGCCTCGCACGTCGTGCTCTGGTTCATCGGTGCGATCGCAGCGGTCGGCTTCGTCGGGACGGTCTTCGCCTTCTGGTCGATGGGACGCGCGAGCTACCGCGACAAGTGAACGCCGGGTGACTCACGGCGCGGTCTCCGCGCCGGTGAGGCCCACGCCACGAGAACGTAACGCGACGGCGTCAGACTCTAGGCTGGAGATCGAATCCCCACGCCTTCTTGAGGAGAACACCCGTGTCGCAGACTGACCCGTCGGCCCAGCTGAACATCTCGACCGATCGGGACCAGGCGCCCGACGAGGCGACCACCGAGCACGAGGGTGCTCCCCGCATCGAAGACGTCGAGCGCCCCGCTCCGACTCCCGAGGGGACGGATGCCGCCGCCGCCGCGACGGCCAACATCGGCGTCGTCGGACTCGCTGTGATGGGATCGAACCTCGCTCGCAACCTCGCGAGCCGCGAGGGCAACACGGTCGCCGTCTTCAACCGCAGCCGCTCGAAGACCGACGAGCTGGTCGAGGCTCACCCCGAGGCCGAGTTCGTCCCCGCGTTCTCGTACGAGGAGTTCGCGGCCCGCCTCACCAAGCCGCGCACCGCCGTCGTCATGGTCAAGGCCGGCCGGCCGACCGACGCGGTCATCGATTCCCTCCTCGAGGTCTTCGAGCCCGGCGACATCATCGTCGACGGCGGGAACGCCCTGTTCACCGACACGATCCGCCGCGAGAAGGCCGTCCGGGAGACGGGCGTCAACTTCGTCGGCATGGGCGTCTCGGGCGGTGAGGAGGGTGCGCTGAACGGCCCGTCGCTCATGCCCGGCGGACCCGACGAGTCGTGGGTCACGCTCGGCCCGATCCTGAAGTCGATCGCCGCTGTGGCCGAGGGCGAGCCCTGCGTCACCCACGTGGGCCACGACGGAGCGGGCCACTTCGTGAAGATGGTGCACAACGGCATCGAGTACGCCGACATGCAGCTCATCGCCGAGGCGTACGACCTCATCCGGCGAGGCACGGGCAAGACCCCCGCCGAGATCGCCGACGTCTTCGCCGAGTGGAACACCGGCGAGCTCGAGTCCTACCTCATCGAGATCACCGCCGAGGTGCTCCGCCAGATCGACGGCGAGACGGGCCGGCCGCTCGTCGACGTCATCGTCGACCAGGCGGGCGCGAAGGGCACGGGAGCATGGACCGTGCAGACGGCCCTCGACCTGGGCGTGCCCGTCTCGGGCATCGCCGAGGCGACCTTCGCCCGGTCGCTCTCGAGCCACCCCGAGCAGCGCTCGATCTCGCGCGAGCTGCCCGGTCCGGACGTGCACCTCGACGTCGACGACAAGGACGCGTTCATCGAGGACGTGCGCCTGGCCCTCTTCGCCTCGAAGATCGTCGCCTACTCGCAGGGCTTCGACGAGATCCGCGCGGGCGCCGCCGAGTACGACTGGAGCATCGACCTCGGTGCCGTCTCGAAGATCTGGCGCGCAGGCTGCATCATCCGCGCCCAGTTCCTGAACCGCATCGCCGATGCATACGCCACCGAGCCCGACCTCGCGGTGCTGCTCACGGCCCCATATTTCGTCGAGGCGCTGCAGCGCGCGCAGGACGCGTGGCGCCGGATCGTCACGATCGCCGCGACCGCCGGCATCCCCGCCCCCGCCTTCTCGTCGTCGCTCGCGTACTACGACGGCCTGCGCGCCGAGCGCCTGCCCGCGGCTCTCATCCAGGGTCAGCGCGACTTCTTCGGCGCGCACACCTACAAGCGCATCGACAAGCCGGGCACCTTCCACACTCTCTGGTCGGGCGACCGCACCGAGATCGAGGCGGAAGACACGCACTGACCCCTCGACGATGTCGAGAGGCCCGAGCCGCTCCGGCTCGGGCCTCTCGTCATGTGGGAGCCCCGTTCTCAGGCGGGAACGACGTTGTGGTTGCGCGCGAAGAGATTGCGCGGGTCCCACTTCGTCTTGATGGCCGCGAGCCGCGCCATCGTCTCGGTGGGATAGATCCGCTCCGCGAAGGCGGGGTCGGTCGACGTCGAGAAGTTGCCGTAGACGCCGGCGCCGCGGTCTTCGATCGCGGCCCACGCCGATGCGAGGCGCGCGCGCTCGGCGTCATCGACGAGGCCGGGAATGTCGAACCCACCCGCCATCGCGAACCACGTGGCGTCGCGGGCGGGGAACGGCGTCGCTTCCTGCGGCACGTCGCCGTACGCCCCGCCCAGCGAGCGGAGGAAGAGGACGCTCGCCGGGGTGCTCTCGCGGAAGGCCACCAGCGCGTCGATGGTCGCCTCGTCGAGGTCGACGACGAGAGTGTTGCCGCCGATGAAGCCCGGCATCTGCTGATCGGGCTCGGGCGCGGGATGGTCGAGCAGGATGTCGGGGTATTCGCGCACGGCCAGGTCGTTCTCGACGACTCCGTCGACGGCCAGGAGCGGGGCGAGAGCTGCGCGCAGCGCATCCTCATCGGCGCCTGCCCAGCAGGCGGCGATCGTCGCTCCGGCCGGAGCGTTCGGGTCCATCGCCGGGACGTCCATGTAGGTCACGGTGAGCTCGCGCGGCGCCGTCGCGAGGACGTCTCGGAGTGCGGCGAGGAGCGTCCGGGCATCGCCGGAGAGGCCGAGCTCGGCGAAGACGACCGCGGGCAGGTCATGCGCGCGGAAGTCGAAGCGCGTGACGATGCCGAAGTTGCCGCCTCCGCCGCGCAGCGCCCACAGGAGGTCGGGGTGGGAGGCATCCGAGACCTCCACGACCTCGCCCTCCGCCGTGACCAGCTGTGCGCCGACGAGCTGATCGGCGGCCAGCCCCCACGCGCGGACCATCCAGCCGATGCCGCCGCCGAGGGTGAGCCCGCCGACGCCGACCGATGCGGTGTCGCCCGAGCTGATCCCGAGCCCCTGGTCCGACAGGATGCGGGCGACGTCGCCCCACCGGGCGCCGCCCCCGATGCGGACGAGAGCCCCGCCCTCGGAATCTTCGACGACTTCGACCGCGTCGAGAGCCGAGAGGTCGATGAGCACCCCCTCGTCGAGGGTGCACCATGCGCTGTGCCCGCCACCGCGCACGACGGCGACGCGGCGGGAGGCTGCGGCGAACCGGACGGCCTCGCTCACGTCGTCGAGGCTCGACACGCGGACGATGACGTCGGGCCTGCCGACGCCGGCGTGGGACGCGCGGGCGGCGTCCCACCCCTGATCCTCGGCGGCGAGAACTGCTCCTGAGACCGCGGAGCGGAGGGGTGCGATATCCATGACGGGCACGCTACCGCGCGGCGCCGACACGGACGAGGGGGCCTTCCGCACGCTCTCCCGACGGGCCCGGGCGCGGTGTCAAGCGGATCGCGCGCAGCGCCGGGCCGGGTTAGCGTCGCGGGACGCGGGAGACCGCGCTCGACGCCGCCGCCGGCGGCGCCGCGGCTGGAAAGGAGAGGCATGCGCATCGCGATGCTCGGTCCGATCGCGTGGCGCACGCCGCCCGAGCACTACGGGCCCTGGGAACGGGTCACGAGCCTTCTCACCGAGGGCCTCGTCCGGCGCGGCATCGAAGTCACTCTCTTCGCGACCGCCGATTCGGTGACCTCGGCCCGGCTCGAGGCGATCTCACCGCACGGCTATGCCGAGGACGAGAGCATGGACGGGCGCGTGTGGGAAGCCCTCCACGTGGCTCACGCGCTCGCGCTGTCCGGCGACTTCGATCTCGTCCACAATCAGCTGGACTGGCTGCCCCTCGCATTCGATGCGTCGTGGCACGCTCCGATGGTCACGACGATCCACGGATTCTCCGGGCCCGGCATCCTCCCGGCGTATGCGCGCGCACGCTCCGCGCTCGTCTCCATCTCGGATGCCGACCGCTCCCCCGACCTCGATTACGTCGCCACCGTGCACCACGGCATCGATCTGTCGGAGTTCGACGATCTGCCGCCCGCCGGCGATGATCTCGTCGTCTTCGGGCGCATCCATCCCGACAAGGGCATCGCGGACGCGATCGCCATCGCGCGCGCCGCCGGACGCCGGCTCGTCATCTGCGGGATCGTCCAGGATGCCGCGTACTTCGCCCGCGAGGTGCAGCCCCACATCGACGGGGCATCCGTCGTGTACCTCGGCTCCGTCGGGCCGGCGGAGCGCACCCGGGTGCTCGGCGGAGCGGCGGTGCTCCTGCATCCCATCGCCTTCGACGAGCCGTTCGGCCTCTCGGTCGTGGAGGCGATGGTCTGCGGCACACCCGTCGTCGCCTACCGGCGAGGGTCGATGCCCGAGGTGATCGACGACGGCGTCACGGGTTTTGTCGTGAGCGGTCGCCCCGAGGCCGTGGCCGCCGTTCCCCGGGCCGCCGGCCTCGATCGGCGAAGCGTCCGCGCCCGTGCACGCGAGCGGTTCGATGTGGAGCGGATGGTCGACGACTACCTGCGGGTCTATCGCGGTGTCCTCGAAAGGTCGCCGTTTGTCAAGTCCCCGGAGGGTTCGCCGCTGCGGTGGTCTAATGACCCAGGAACGAAGCACCGACGGCCCCCGAGCGCCGATCGATGAAATTCACAGACCCTCGCATACCCGGAAGAGGCTCTCATGACTCGCTTCGGCATCCTGTCGACATATCCCCCCACGCGATGCGGGCTCGCCAACTTCACGCACGCCCTGGAAGCGGCTCTCACCGAGTCCGGGCACGACACGGTCGCCATCGTGCGGGCCCTGGACGCGCCCCTGGATCGCAGGGACGCCCTGACGCAGGGCACCTCGAGACCCGTCGCCGAACTGATCGCCGGTGATGCGGGGAGCATCCGCAGAGCCGCCGCGGCACTAGACACCACCGATGTGGCGATCGTCCAGCACGAGTACGGCATCTACGGCGGGCGCGACGGCGACGAGGTCATCCATCTTCTCGAGACGCTCGAGGTACCGGTGATCGTGGTGCTGCACACCGTCCTGCCTGCACCGTCGACGCATCAGCGCATCGTGCTCGAGAGGGTGTGCGCCAGCGCGGCATCCGTCGTCGTCATGACCCAGAACGCGCGAGAGGTGCTCCTCGCGAACTACCGCGTCTCGCGGGGCAAGATCGCGGTCATCCCGCACGGCGTCGCGGCGCGACAGGCACCGGACCCGACCCATGCGCGCCCCGGGCGACGCCGGATCCTCACCTGGGGACTCATCTCGCGCGGCAAGGGTCTCGAATGGGGCGTCCGCGCGATGGACGAGCTGCGCGATCTGGACGTCGAGTACGTCATCGCGGGTCAGACGCATCCGAAAGTGCGCGCGCTCCAAGGCGAGGAGTACCGGCGACACCTCGAGTCGCTGATCCGCGAGCTGAACCTGGAAGGCGTCGTGAGCCTCGATGATCGGTATCTCGATCGCCGGGAGCTCGACGCCCTCGTCGCGACCGCGGACGCCGTCCTGCTGCCCTACGAGTCGACCGAGCAGGCGACGTCGGGGGTTCTCGCCGAGGCGGTCGCCGCAGGGATCCCGGTCGTCGCGACGGGATTCCCGCACGCGGTCGAGCTCCTGAGCGGCGGGGCCGGACTCATCGCGGGCCATGGCGATCCTGCCTCGATGGCACGGGGCCTCCGCTCGATCCTCGAGGCGGACGACGCCGAGCGGCGAGTGCGCGAAGCGGCCGCGAGCAGAGTGTCGCCAGCGACCTGGCCCGTCGTCGCAGAGCGGTACCGGCATCTCGCGCGGTCCGCCATGGCCCAGCGTGCGGCATGACGTCGTGGGAGCGAGAACCCGTCTTCACCCACCTCCGCCGCCTGACCGACGCGCGGGGGGTCTTCGAGCACGCCTCCTTCGACACGCCCCGGCGTGAGCACGGCTATTGCGTCGACGATGTGGCCCGCGCGCTGATCGTCCTCGCTCGCGAGCCCCATCTCGAACCCGCGATGTCGGGCATCGCCTCGCTCTGCCTCTCGTTCGTCGAGAGTGCGGTCGCTCCGGACGGACGCGTGCGCAATCGCATGTCGTCCGACGGACGGTTCACCGACCGGCCCGGCACGGGCGACTGGTGGGGACGAGCCGTCTGGTCGCTCGGCGTCGCGTTCGCGCGACTGCGGACGGATGCCGAGACGGCCCGCGCTCTCGCGGGCTTCGCCCGGGCGGCGCGCGTCCGCTCGCCGCACGTACGGGCCATGGCGTTCGCCGCGTTGGGGGCCGCCGAGGTGCTGCGCGTGCGCCCCGCCGACGGCCCAGCCCGCGATCTGCTGCGGGACGCCGCCCGCATGATCCGGATTCCTGGTGACGCGCCGTGGCCGTGGCCGGAACCGCGCCTCCGCTATGCCAACGCGGTCCTGCCGGAGGCGCTGCTGGCGGCGGGCGACGCACTGGGCGACGACGACGCTCTCGGCCGGGGGCTGAGCATGCTCCGATTCCTCCTCGAGGTGGAGACGACCGACGGCCGGCTGTCGGTGACGGGCTCGCACGGCCGCGGGCCGGGTGAACGCGGCCCTCAGTTCGATCAGCAGCCGATCGAGGTGGCGGCGATCGCCGACGCCTGCGCCCGGGCGTTCGAACTCACCGGGGACAGCAGCTGGCGGGACGCGGTCGGGTCGGCGTGGAGGTGGTTCCTGGGCGAAAACGACACCCACACCCGCCTCTTCGACCCCGAGACCGGGGCGGGCTACGACGGATTGACCCCGGAGGGCCGGAACGAGAACCGCGGTGCGGAGTCGACTCTCGCGATGCTCAGCACCTTCCAGCAGGCCCGTCGCCTGGGAGCGCTCGATACAGTGGCCCGATGAGCCTTACGGCGCACGACGCCCTCCTCGAGCACGACCCAGGGCGCGTCGTCACGCGCTTCTTCCTGCCGGGCGAGGATCCCGCTTCCTCGGACGCCCGCGTCGACAGCATCGTCGCCCGCGTCCTGGCCATGTCGCCCGAAGCCCTCGCGGCGACCGCCGAGCGGGCCGCCGCCGACTTCTCGTCTCGACACGGGGATGCCGCGCAGACCCTCGTGGCGCACGCCGAGGCGGTCGTCGACCGATCCGTCGACGACGACGCGCTGTCGCACGACCAGAGGGTCGTCATCGGCTCGGTCTTCACGGCGGACTTCGCCGTCGAGGGCGCAGCGCTCTGCAACCCGAGCGCTGTCCCGCATCCGTCGCAGGACGGGCTCGCCGCCGGTGAGCTGCGCGTCGCCGTCTCGCTCCGCTGCATCGGCGAGGGCCACATCTCGTCGATCGGATTCGCTGAGGCCGTCATCGGCGCCGACGATTCCTGGACTTTCGGCGAACGCGCACGCCCCCTCCAACGACCCGGCATCGAGGCGGGCGAGTGGTCGCGCGCGCACTTCGCCCGTGCCCTCATCGACAGCGGCGGCCACGGCGACCTCGCGAGCGCGGTGATCCCGACGCTCCCCGAGCGCTTCGGCTACGACGACCTGGAGGCGGCGATCGCAGGTCTCCCCCACTCGGTGTCGATGCGGCCGAGCAGCTCGGCGCCCCTCCACCTCCTGCGCGACCTCGCGAGGTCCGCCTACGATGCGGCGTTCCCGTCGGAGTCCCCGCTGAGCGCGCGCACGCTGCTCCCGGTCACGCCGGATGAGGACCGGGGCGTGGAGGACGCCCGCTTCGTGCGCTTCACCGACGAGGACGGCCGCGAGACGTACCGCGCGACGTACACCGCCTACGACGGCACGCGCATCGCGCCGCGGCTCATCACGTCCCCCGACCTCGTCGACTTCTCGTTCCACCGGCTCACCGGGACGGGGTCGCACAACAAGGGGATGGCGCTGTTCCCGCGCCTCGTCGGCGGGCGGCATCTCGCACTCACCCGCCTGGGCGGGGAGAGCATCTCGCTCGCGTCGTCGGAGGACGGGCTCGTGTGGGACGATCTCGGCCCGATCTGCTCCCCCCGCGAGACGTGGGAGCTCATCCAGCTCGGCAACTGCGGGTCGCCGATCGAGACCCCGGAGGGGTGGCTCGTGCTCACGCACGGCGTCGGGCCTCTCCGCACCTATTCGCTCGGCGCGATCGTGCTCGACCTCGACGACCCGTCGAAGGTGATCCGCCGTACCAGATCGCCGCTCCTTCAGCCGTACGGCGACCTCGCCGACGGGTACGTGCCCCGCGTCGTGTACTCATGCGGCGCCATCGTCCACCGCGAGACCCTGTGGGTCCCGGTCGGCGTGGGCGACTCCCGCATCCGCGTCTTCTCCACGGGCCTCGACGACCTGTTCACTGCTCTCGAGCCCGAGCCGGCTACAGCCAGCCGCGGCGCTTGAACAGGAAATAGAGCGTCACGCTCGTCGCGACCATCAGCGTGAGCGCCATCGGGTAGCCCCACGGCCACGACAGCTCGGGCATGTACTGGAAGTTCATGCCGTAGATCGTGCCGACGAGCGTCGGGGCGAACAGGATCGCCGCCCACGATGAGACCTTCTTGACCTGGTCGTTCTGCGTGATGCTGAACTCGGTCATGCGGCGCATGGCCTCGCTGTTCGCCTGCTCGACGAGAGTCGCGTGCACGCCCAGCGCCGACTCCAGCGTGTGCTTGAAGGCGTCGACGCGATCCATCAGGTGCCGGGCCGTGTCCTCCACATCGTGGAACGCGGGCGCCGCCCCCGGCTTCGTCGAGCCGGCGACGATGTCCTGCACCCGCTCCAGCATGTCGGGAAGCGGGGCCGTCGCGTGCTGCAGGTCGATGACCTCGCGCTGAAGCTTGAAGATGCGCCGTGAGACGTTCTCGTCATTCGAGAACAGCTGGTCCTCGATCTCGTCGATGTCGTTCTCGAGACCCGAGAGCACGGGACCGTAGCCGGTCAGCACGTGCTCCACCATCCCCCAGAGCACGGCGTAGGGTCCCTTCGCGAGGATCTGGGGGTGGGCGTCGAGGTTGCGCCGCACGACCTCGTCGTCGATCTGGTCGTCGCTGTCGACGGTCACGACGTAGTCGGGTCCGACGAAGAGGTCGACCTCGGAGCACTCGACCGTCTCGCGGTCGTCGAAGTAGCGGGCCGGCTGGAGGACGACGAACGTCATGTCGTCGTAGCGCTCCAGCTTGCTGCGCTGGTGTCCCTTCAGGCAGTCGCGCACGGCGAGCGGGTGCAGCCCCAGCACATCCGCGAGGGTCTGCAGCTCGTCGGCGTCCGTGCGGCTCAGCGAGATCCACGCCATACCGCCCTGAGCGCGGGCCTCGGTCACGATCCTCGCGGGATCGCGCCCACCCTCGGCGCGCCGGCCGCCCAGGTAGACGGCGGAGTCGATCAGAGCCATAACAGCCACCCTAGGTCGCGGAGGGAACCGCGGGACTCCACGTGGTGCGCTCGACACGACGTGCCGGGCGCCGCTCGTGGAGTCCCGCGAAGGGGACGGATGCCTCAGCCCCGCGTGATGTCGCGTACCGTGCCCTTGTCGAGGCGCAGCCGCCGGCGGGCGCGCCTCGCGACGGCCGAGTCGTGAGTCACGACCACGAGCGTCAGCCCCTCGGCGTTGAGCGCCTCGAGCACCGCCAGGATCTCGTCGCGCATGCTCTCGTCGAGGTTGCCCGTCGGCTCGTCGGCGAGGAGCACGCGGGGACGCTTGACGATCGCCCGGGCGATCGCGACGCGCTGCTGCTGCCCGCCGGAGAGCTCACCGGGACGATGGTCGGCCCGGTCCGCGAGCCCCACGTGCGCGAGCGACTCCGCGACGCGGTCCGCCCGGTCGCTTCTGGACAGGCCGAGCGGCTCGAGCGCCATGTCGACGTTCTCGTGGGCCGTCAGCGTCGGGATGAGATTGAACCCCTGGAAGACGAACCCGATCTCCTCGGCCCGCAGGCGGCCGAGCTCCGCGTTCGAGGCGGATGCGGCATCCGTCTCCCCCAGGACGACCGAACCCGACGACGGCCTATCGAGTGCGCCCAGGAGCTGCAGAAGCGTCGACTTGCCGCCGCCGGTCGGACCCTGGATTGCGACGAAGTCGCCCGCCGCGATCTCCAGGTCGACGCCCGTCAGCGCGTGCACCGTACGCCCCTTCTGCTCGTACGTGCGGGTCACGCCCGCGAGGCGATAGAGGGGCGGGGGCACGAGGTCGCCGTGCGCGGGCGAGGCGGAGTTCTCGATGATGGTCATGGCATCTCCTGTCGTGGTCATGGTCGTGTTCTTCGTCATGGACGTGTTCGTCGTCGTGGTCCCGGGCGAGCCGGTCGGCCGGGCCGAGCTGTCGAAGGTCGCGGCATCCACGGCACTCACCCGACCGACCGCAGAGCCTCTGCGGGGCTGAGGCGCGCCGCCCGCCAGCCGCCGAAGGCGCCGGCGATCAGACCGCCGGCGATCGCCAGGCCGACGGCGGCCACCACGACCCAGGTCGTGACGGGCGCCGACAGCACGATGTCGCTCGTCGTCGTGCCGAGATCGCCCAGCAAGCCGGGTCCCGCGCCGCCCGGGCCGTTCTGCGGAGCCGCCGGCGCGCTCGAGATCGTCGGTGAGATGAGGTTGATCGCCCAGATGCCCGCGAGTCCGATGATGAGGCCCGCGGCACCCCCGAGAAGCCCCTGCACGACCGACTCGCCGGCGACCTGTCCGACGACACGGCCGTTCGACCACCCGATCGCCTTGAGCGTGCCGAACTCGCGAGTGCGGCGCGATACGCCGGAGATCGTGAACAGTACGGCGAGCACGACGGCGACCGCGAGCACGAGGATCGACAGCCAGGTGCCCAGGTTCGTGATGAGCGCCGTGGCGCTGGAGAGCGAGCCGGAGACCGTCGAGGCGAGCTCGGACTGTGAGCTGACAGTGGCGTCGGGGAGGGCCGCTTTCAGCGCCGACTGCACAGCGGCGATGTCATCGGCGGAGGCGGCCTGCACATAGATCGTCGAGACGACGTCACCCATGCCGGAGAGCTCTTGCGCCACGTCGAGCGGGATGTAGACGTTCGCTGCGGTGTCGGCGTCGCTGGAGGTCGAGGCGACGATGCCGACGACCTTCATGTCGGTGCCGCCGACGTCGATCGTGTCGCCGACGGCCACGTCGGCGGAAGTGGCGTAGGTCTCGTCGAGCACCGCCACATGCTGGCCGGTGTCCTCGGACGTCAGCGCCCGGCCGTCGACGACCGAGACCGACGAGAGCGGCCCGACGTCGGCCTGTGACGGATCGATCCCGAGCACGCTGAACGATTCGACGTCGAATGCGCCACCGGCGAATCCGCCGCCCCCTCCGCCGTCCTGGGGCGCCTGCACGACGTCGCCCTGATCGGCCGAGTCCGGCGGGGGCGGGAGCTCGCCGGAGAACGTCGCATTGGTGAGGGCGAGCGCTCCGGATGCCGCGGCCACCCCGTCGACGCCCGACACGGTGTCGACCGTCCCGGCATCGAGCGTCCCGCGCATGAGGTCGGGGATCAGCCGCGACTGCGAGAGTTCGGTCGTGCCGTCGTCCGAGGTCTGGCCGCCGTCCTGACCGAACTCGAATCGAGTCGGAGGCGCATCGCCCGGCTGGGCCTGCGCGCCGGTCACCGTCAGGTCAGTGCCCACGCCGTAGACCGAGTCGAGCGCTTGGGCCTGCGCGTCGCGCACACCCGCCGACAGCGCGTTCACGACGATCACGAGGGCGATCGCGATCGCGAGACCCGCCGCGACGATGATCGTCTGCTTCTTGCGGCCGGCCAGTTCCCGCCGCAGATACGTCCAGTACATGTCTCTCCTTCCGGCAGGCGAGGGGCCGGCCGTCAGCGACGAAAGTAGGGACGCGGCCGATGCGGTGGTCCAGTGCGACCTATGGATCGCATATGACCGGGGGACGAAGCATCCGTCGCCCCCTTCCCGTTTCACAGGCGAACCATAGGATTCCCCATAGGAGCCGCAAAGGTAGGCGACTCAGGATGGTGGCATGACCGTGACAGCTCCCGCTCCCGCACTGCGCCGGCCCGACGGCTCGGCCCTCCGCGTCCTCGTGGTCGACGACGAGCAGATGCTCACCGACCTGCTCTCGATGGCGCTCCGCATGGAGGGCTGGGACGTCCGCACCGCAGCATCCGGCTTCCAGGCGCTGCAGGGCGCCCGGGACTTCGAGCCCGACGCCATGGTGCTCGACGTGATGATGCCCGACCTCGACGGGATGGCCGTGCTGCAGCGTCTCCGGCAGTCCGGCAACGACGTCCCCGTGCTCTTCCTGACGGCGAAGGATGCTGTCAGCGACCGCGTCGCCGGACTCACGGCCGGCGGCGACGACTACGTGACGAAGCCGTTCAGCCTCGAAGAGGTCGTCGCACGCCTTCGGGGGCTCATGCGGCGCGCGGGCACGGCGATGGCCAGCGACGCGGAGCCCATCCTCCGGGTCGGCGACCTGTCGCTCAACGAGGACAGCCACGAGGTCGAGCGCGCCGGCGAGGCGATCGAGCTCACGGCGACCGAGTTCGAGCTGCTCCGATACCTGATGCGCAATCAGCGCCGCGTCGTGTCGAAGGCGCAGATCCTCGACCGCGTGTGGAACTACGACTTCGGCGGCCGCTCGAGCGTCGTCGAGCTGTACATCTCGTACCTCCGCAAGAAGATCGACCAGGGGCGCGAGCCGCTCATCCACACCGTCCGCGGTGTCGGGTACATGATCAAAGCCCCGCAGTGACTCATCCCCCAGCAACCGCTCCCCCACCGCCCGTTACGGGGGCGGTTCCCGTGCCGCCTGCCCGGGCAGTCCGGCGCCGCCGGCCGTGGAGCCTGCAGACGCGGCTCATGGTCACGATCACCGCCATCGTCGCGTTGATCCTCGTCGGTGTCGCCGTCGCGATCAGCGCGTTCCTCGGGCAGATCCTCCAGGAGAACCTCAACGCCAAGGTGCAGGAGACGGCCACCATCACGGGCCAGAACATCCTTCGGCTGGAAGCCGGGCCGGGCGGCGACCAGGACCTCACCGCCTACGACGTCCTCACCGCCGGACGCCAGGAGGAGGGTGTCCTGCTCGTCACGCGGGGACCCGACGACCCCGCCGCGACGGGCGCCGTCGTGGCCTCCGACGGCACCGTGAAGGCCCTCACCGGCGCTCAGGTCGACGCGATCGGCGACGGCATCCAGCGCCCTGGCCTGTACACCGTGAGTGTCGACGGGCTCGGCGAGTACCGGGTGTACGCCGATCAGCTGCCCAATCAGACCGTCGCCGTCATCGGCCTGCCCCTCAGCGAAGTGCAGAAGACCGTCGCCCAGCTTTTCTCGGCGATCCTCATCGTGACCGCGGCCGGCCTCGTGCTCCTCGGCGTCGCGATCGCCCTCGTCGTGCGGGCGGGCCTCAGGCCACTGCGCGCCGTCGCGGACACCGCGACCCGGGTGGCCGCGCTTCCCATGTCGGAGGGCTCCGTCACGATCGAGGAGCGCGTGCCCGAGGAGGAAGCCGACGACCGCACCGAGATCGGGCGGGTCGGCCACGCGCTCAACACCCTGCTCGACCATGTCGACTCGTCGCTGGACGCCCGGCAGCGCAACGAGGAGCGGATGCGCCGTTTCGTCGCGGACGCCAGCCACGAGCTGCGCACTCCGCTCGCCTCGATCCGGGGCTACAGCGAGCTGTCCCTGCGCGCGCTCCGCCAGGCCGAGGCATCCGGCATCTCGGAGCCCGTCACGATCGAGACCACGGGGCAGTCGCTCGAGCGCATCCAGGCGCAGTCGCTGCGCATGACGACGCTCGTCGAGGACCTGCTGCTCCTCGCGCGGCTCGACGAGGGCCAGGAGCTCGTGTACGGCTCGGTCGACCTCACGAAGCTCGCGATCGAGGCCGTCGAGGACGCACGCCCCGCTGGGCCCGAACACGAGTGGGTGCTCGAAGTGGGCGAGGAACCCGTCGTCATCGCGGGCGACTCGGGCAGGCTCCACCAGGTGGCGGCGAACCTCCTCGCCAATGCGCGCGCCCACACACCGGCCGGAACGACCGTGACGACGACGGTCCTGCGGGACGGGAAGGATGCCGTGCTCCGCGTGCACGACGACGGACCGGGCGTCGACCCGGCCATCAAGGCCGAGCTCTTCGAGCGCTTCGCGCGTGCCGACCGCTCACGCGCGCGGAAGACCGGCGGCACGGGCCTCGGCCTCTCCATCGCGAGGGCGATCGTCGCGGCCCACGGCGGCATCATCACGGTCGCCAGCGAGCCGGGCGACACGACGTTCGAGGTGCGCCTCCCCGCTCGCCCGGCCGACCCGGCCGCGGGCTGAGCGCTTCGCGGGCTCGGCGCGTTTCGTCTTCGGTGCTGCGCGCCTCCGCTCAACGACCGGGGGTGGATGGCTCTCCCGCGGTCCCGGGCCCGCCGGTCGTTGAGCGAGCGAAGCGAGACGAGACGCCCCGGACGCCCGAAGACGCCGGCCCGAGGCATCCGTCCCCTGCTCAGTACCCCGAGAAGGCGTCGGTCGCGATCGAACGGGCCTTCTCGAGGGCGGGCGCGAGCTCCGCGATGAGCCCCGACGGACCCGAGATGTAGGCGTGGCGCGCCGCGATGTCGGGCACGACCCGCAGCAGGCCGTCGGCGTCGAGGCGCACGCCGCGGGCCCACATCCAGTTGCGCGGCATGTCCTTCGGCTCGTCGCGCGTGAAGACGATCACCGGGACGCCGGACGCCTCGAGCTCGGGGCGGAAAGCGAGCTCCGACGCTTCGGATGCGACGTAGACGAGCACGATGTCGCGGTCGTCGCCCGCCAGCTGCTGATGGCGCAGCTGCGAGACGAACGGCGTGATGCCGATGCCGGCCGCGACCAGGAGGAGGGGGCTCGACGACCGCTTCGGCAGCACGAAGTCGCCCCACACGCCCGTCACGGCGAGCACGCCGCCTGGCGCGACCTCCGCGAGGGCCTTCTTGTAGGACGACTGCGGCTTGACGTCGGGGCCGTTGCTCTCGCGGAACGCCACGCGCAGCTCCGGCAGGTCCTCGGGCGCCGAGGCGATGCTGAACTCGCGGCGCGTCCCCCGCGCGTCGGGATGCCGGTGCGGCACCTCGAGCTCGAGGTACTGCCCGGGCGTGAACGCCAGGCGACTGTGCGTGCGGAAGGTCAGCTGCTTCACGGTCGGCGTGAGGTTGTTGCGCGACTCCAGCGTGAGCCGCACGGCCGAGCGCTGCGAGAAGGCGAAGGCGAAGGCCACGAGGTTGCCGACGAGCAGCGCGCGCTCCTGACCGAGGCTGATCTCGCCGATCGGGATGGGCCAGCCCGCGAGGACCCCGACCACCGCGGCCACCGTGAACTGCTGCCAGCGGCGCGGCGGCATCGTGAGGGGCTCGGACAGCATGAACGCCCCGAGGAACAGGAACGGCGAGGACCAGAGGATCTGCCAGAAGACGTCCCACGCGTCGAAGGTCGTGCCGAGCGACTGGTAGAGGGCCGAGACCCGCACCACCGACACCGCGACCGCGATGACGAGGAACACCGTCACGACGCGGACCTTCTCGGTGCGCAGGAGCACGAGCGCCCCGAGCACGACGACGGGCGCCGCGAGGACCGGCGTGCCGACCCACCACGCCGAGGCGCCGAGAGCCGGCACCCAGACGCTCACGATCGTGAGCACCGCAGCACCGGCGGCCGCGGGGTTGAAGATGTGGCGGCCGCGCCATGCCAGGACGTACTTCGAGAGGGATGCCACGACCCCGGCGAGCGCGATCCCGACGAGGGCCGCCAGGTCGAGCGTCGGCCGCAGCACGAAGAGCAGGATGTGCGCCGTGATGAGCGAGGACTCGATGCGCCAGGGCAGCTTGAGGATCGACTGTGCCGCGGCATCCGTCGCCGAGCAGACGGCCGCGAGAACCGCGAGCGTCACGAGCAGCTCGAGCGGAGTAGGCGCGATGGCTCCCGTGAACGACACGAGGAAGGCGATGACCGCGAGGGCCGCGAGGCACAGATACGCCAGGCGATACATCGAGACGCGTCCGAGCACCGAGAAGACGCGGTTCCAGAGCGACGTGAGGGTTCCGATCACGTGAACAACTCTGCCTTACTGTCGGGCGACCACTCGACGCGGCCGTCGCTCGTCATCCGCACCCACTCCGCGCCCCAGTCGTGGGCGAGGGCCGGCCCGCCGTCGAAGAAGAGGGCCGTCGCGGCGGCGTCCGCGCGCATCGCCGTCGGACCGATCGCCCACGTCGCGACGATGGCGCGCACCGGCTCGCCCGTCCGGGCGTCGAGCACATGATGCAGGCCGTCGCCCCACGCGCGCCGGTTCGTCGCGGACGCGCAGAGCGCGGCATCCGTCACCTCCACGACCCCGATCGCACGGCGAGGATCGTACGGATGCTCCAGACCCACGCGCTGCGGGCCGCCCCGCACGGCCAGGTCGCCGCCGGCATCCACCACGACGTCGCCCTGCGCCCACGGCGCGAGGGTCTCGAGGACGAGGTCGACGAGGCGGCCCTTGCCGAGGGCGCCCACATCGAGGAGGGCAGGCGCTCGCACCTCGAGCGTGGTGTCGGACCAGTGCACGATCGCGCGCCAGTCGGCCGGCGCGGGCGTGGGGCCTCGATCGGCGAAGGAGTAGGTCGCGTCGTAGCCGCGGCGGGCGAGCGACTCGCCCACGAGCGGATTGACCGCACCGTCGGTCGCGCGAGACACCTCGGCGTAGGCGTCGAGCATCGCCGCGGCATCCGCGGGGGCAGGTACGGCACCGCCCTCGCGCGCCAGCCGTGCGACGAGAGAGTCGGGCCGGAAGCGCGACCAGATCGCGTCGAAGTCCTCGATGCGCGCGGCGACGGCGTCGCGGGACTCCTCCGGGAGCGGATGCCGCGTCTCGACCTCCCACACGGTGCCGATCGCGTCGAACCTCCAGACCGAGCGCTCGGTCATGCGCGTCAGCCCGAGGCCTCGGCCTTGATCTGCTCGATCGCCTGGTTGAACCCGCCGCTCGTGAGCGACGAGCCCGCGACACGACTCACCGAGATCGAGTCGATGTCCTGCCCCACGACGGCGTCGGCGATCCCGCCGATGAACTTGCTCTGGTACTCCTTGGACTCGCGCTTGGTCGGATTGCCGCTCACCTCGACGTCGGTGACGACGTCGTCCTGAAGGGTGACCGTGACGCTGATCTGTTCGACGGACTCGGGCGTCGCGTACGACCCCTCGGCCGTGTAGGTGCCGTCGACGTAGGTCGACGCCGCGCTCGAATCGGTGTCGGACGCCTGCGATCCGGAGCCGCTCTGCGTGCTCGTATCGGTGGCTCCCGGGTCGGTGTTGTCGGCGTTCGATGCGGTGTCGGTCGCGGAGCAGCCGGCGAGCGCGATCACGCCCGCGACGCCGATGACGGCGGCGCCTGCGCGAAGCGGGCGGGGTACGGCGGTCGTGCGGATCATGGTGGTCCTCTCGAGTCGTGCCTCGTCTGTGGGTCTCATCCCACGCTAGGTGACACGGCCGAGCCGGCACTTCGGTTCAGGCTATGAGGATCCTTTGAATGCACGCGAATGGATCAGGATGTCCGGCGGCGGAAGAACGCCTTGAGGATCTCCACCGCGAAGAAGATCACGACCGAGAGGACGATCGGGAGGATCCAGGATGCCGCGGCCAGCGGTTCGGATTCGAACAGCGTGTTCATGACCGGCACGTACGTGAAGATCAGCTGCAGCACGATGAGCGCTCCTGCGGAGATCCAGATCATGCGATTGCCCCGGAAGATGTCGATCGTGATGCTCGACCGCGACATGAAGCGGCAGTTGAGAAGGAAGGCGAGCTGGCCGAGGGCCAGCATCAGCACGGCCTCGGTGCGGGCGTAGTTCACGTCGACGCCCGAGCCGGCGACCCCGTAGAAGACCCCCATCGCCGCGCCGCCGATGAGCACCGACACGATGAGGACGAAGGCGAGCTCGCTCCCGCTGATGATCGAGCCGCCGGTCTTTCGGGGCGGCCTCGACATGATGCCCACCTCGGCGGGCTCGTACGCGAGCGCGAGCGAGAGCGTCACGGCGGTCACCATGTTGACCCACAGCACCTGTACGGAGGTGAGCGGAAGCGTCAGCCCGAAGACGACCGCGATGAGGATGACGAGCGATTGGGCGCCGTTCGTCGGCAGGAGGAAGACGATCGACTTGCGGAGGTTGTCGTAGATGCGACGGCCCTCGGCGATGGCGCTGCGGATCGTGGCGAAGTTGTCGTCGGCCAGGACGAACTCGGCGGCCTCCTTCGTCGCCTCGGTCCCCTTGATGCCCATCGCGATGCCGACGTTGGCGCGCGTGAGCGCGGGGGCGTCGTTCACGCCGTCGCCCGTCATGGCGACGACCTCCCCGTGGGACTGCAGGGCGCGCACGATGCGGATCTTGTGCTCAGGACTCGTGCGCGCATACACGTCGACGTCCCGCACGACCTCCTTCAGCTGCTCCTGGCTGAGGGCCTCGAGCTCCGCACCCGTGAGGACGCGCACGTCGTCGCCGGCGACGAGCCCCATCTCGCGCCCGATCGCGAGCGCGGTGCCGGCGTGGTCGCCGGTGATCATTTTGACGCTGATGCCCGCGGCGTGACATTCGGCGATGGCCTCGACCGCCTCCGGCCGCGGCGGATCGACGATGCCCCAGACACCGAGGAACTCGAGGTCCTCGAGGTCGTCCACCTCGATCGAGTCGACGTCGGAGCGCACCGGCTTGCGCGCGGCGGCGAGCACGCGCAGCCCCTCGCCGCTCAGCTCGTCGATGACCGCCTCCCATCGAACGATGTCGAGAGGCTCGGAGCCGTCCTGGCCGCGCTGAGTGAGCGAGCGCTCGAGGAGTCGGTCGGGCGCACCCTTGACGAGGATCGCGCGCGACCCGTCGGCCCCCTCATTGAGGGTCGCCATGAACTTGTTGGCCGAGTCGAAGGGGATGACGGCAACACGCGAGCCGGCGCCCGGATCGAGCCGCCCCTTCATCGCGACGACCTTGAGGGCCCCCTCCGTCGGCTCGCCCACGAGGTGCCAGCCCGCTGCCCCTCCGGACCCCTGAGGCGCGCCGTCGCGAACGATGTGCGCATCGTTGCAGAGGGTAGCGACGGCGAGCACGGCGGTGAGGTCTCCTCCGGCGCGGGCGCCGCCCGTCGCGCGGATCTCGCCTTTCGGGTCGTAGCCCAGCCCTGTCACCTCGTAGCGCGCGAGCGGCGTCACGATGCGCCGGACCGTCATCTCGTTCTTGGTGAGCGTGCCGGTCTTGTCCGAGCACACCGTCGTGACCGACCCCAGCGCCTCGACGGCCGGAAGCTTGCGGGTGATCGCGTTGCGCCGCGCCATCTGCTGCACGCCGAGCGCGAGCGTGATCGTCACGAGGGCGGGAAGCCCCTCGGGGATCGCCGCGACGGCGAACCCGATCGCGGCCGACACCAGGTCGTCGATCGGCATCTGATGGAGGAACTTGCCGATGAGGAGCATGACGGCGGCCATGCCGAGGATCACGACCGTCAGGACGCGCCCGAAGTCGTCGAGCTGCTTCGTGAGCGGCGTCGCGAGGGCCCCCGCTTCGTCGGCGAGGCTCTGGATCTTCCCGATCTCGGTGTCGACCCCGGTCGCCGTGACGATGCCGCGCCCCTGCCCCGCCGACACGATCGTGCCCGAGAACGCCATCGACTTCCGGTCGCCCACCCCGGCGTCGGGTGCCACGGCGCCGACGTCCTTCGACGAGGGCACCGACTCCCCGGTCAGCGCCGACTCGTCGACGCGCAGCTGGAACGCCTGGAACAGTCGCACGTCGGCGGGCACCTTGTCGCCCGGCATGAGACGGATGACGTCTCCGGGAACGAGCTCGGCCGCCGGCACCGTCACCCAGCCGCCGCTGCGGCGGGCCGAGGCATCCGCCGACAGCATCCCGCGGATCCCGGCCAACGCCTTCTCGGCCCGTCCCTCCTGGATGTAGCCGACCACGGCGTTGATGATCGCGACGGCCATGATGACCCAGAAGTCGAGCCAGTCGCCCATGACGGCCTTGATGACGGCCGCGCCGAGCAGGATGTAGATGAGCGTGTCGTTGAAGTGCGCGAGGAACCGGACGATCGCCGGCTTGCGCGCCGGCTCGGGAAGCTCGTTGCGCCCGGCGACCGCAAGGCGGGCCGCGGCATCCTCCGCCGTCAGTCCCGCGCGATCGGCGCCGAGCTCGCGCACGACCTCGTCGACGTCGAGCGCGAACGGGCGGGCGACGACGAGCTCCGCCTCGGTGATCTGTGCTGCCATCACGACCCCTTCGACAGGGTCAGGCTATGTCACGGATGCGCGCGCGCATCACCGGTGTCCCAGCGAGCCGCGCACGCGAAGACGGATGCCTCTACGCCGCGCCGTCGAACATGCTGGTGACCGAGCCGTCCTCGAAGACCTCGTGGATGGCGCGGGCGAGGAGCGGCGCGATCGGAAGGACCGTGAGGCTCGGGAACCGCTTCTCCTCGGGCAGGGGGATCGTGTCGGTGACGACGACCTCGTCGATCGCGGCGCTCTGAAGACGCTGGGCGGCGGGGTCGCTGAAGATGGGGTGCGTCGCCGCGACGATGACCCGCTCGGCGCCGTTGGCCTTGAGCGCCTCGGCCGCCTTGACGATCGTGCCGCCCGTGTCGATCATGTCGTCCACGAGCAGGCACACCCGGCCGCTCACCTGACCGACGATCTCGTTGACCGTGACCTGGTTCGCGACATTGGGGTCGCGCCGCTTGTGGATGATCGCGAGCGGCGCGTTCAGGCTGTCGGACCACGTGTCGGCGACACGCACGCGACCCGTGTCGGGCGAGACGACCGTGAGCTTCGCGCGGTCGTCGGCCGTCAGCGTGCGCTCGAAGTAGTCGAGCAGCACGGGCTTGGCGAAGAGGTGGTCGACGGGACCGTCGAAGAAGCCCTGGATCTGGGCCGCGTGGAGGTCGACGCTCATGACGCGGTCCGCTCCGGCGGTGCGCAGGAGGTCGGCGACGAGGCGCGCGCTGATGGGTTCGCGACCGCGGCCCTTCTTGTCCTGGCGCGAGTAGGGGTAGTACGGCGCGACCACCGTGATGCGCTTGGCCGACGCGCGCTTGGCGGCGTCGAGCATGATGAGCGTCTCCATGAGCCACTCGTTCACGGGCGGGCCGAAGCTCTGGATCAGGAAGAAGTCGCAGCCCCGGATCGAAACCTCGAAGCGCGTCAGGATCTCACCCGATGCGAACGTGCGGTACTCCGTCGGCACGAGCTGCGTGCCCAGCGAGTCGGCGACCTCTGCGGAGAGGGCGGGATGCGACCGGCCGGAGGCGACGACGAGCCGCTTCTTCGTCTTGGCGACGAGGCCCGGTGCGATGTCGTTGTCGCGGTCGAGATCAACCGTCTTCTTCTTGCGCCCCATCGCCCGCCTTCTGTGCGGACCGAGCCCGGGCGGCGACCTCTGCCGCGCCCGTCCCCGGTCGATTCTTCTCGACCCACCCCTCGACGTTGCGCTGAGGAGCGACGCTCAATGCCAGGGCTCCGGCGGGGACGTCCTTGCGGATGACCGCGCCGGCACCGGTCTTGGCGCCGTCTCCGATCCTAACGGGCGCGACGAAGACGTTGTGCGACCCGGTGTGCACCTCGTCGCCGATCTCGGTGCGGTGCTTGGCGAGGTCGTCGTAGTTCGCCGTGATGGCGCCGGCGCCGAGGTTCACGCCCCGCCCGATCGTCGTGTCGCCGACGTAGGACAGGTGCGGCACCTTGCTTCCCTCGCCGATCGTGGAGTTCTTCGTCTCGACGAAGGTGCCGATCTTGCCCTTGGCCCCCAGCACCGTGTTGGGGCGCAGGTACGAGAACGGACCGACGTTGGCACCCGCGCCGATGACCGCGAGGGTCGCGTCGCTGCGGGTCACGACGGCGTTCTCGCCGACCTCGCAGTCGACGAGGCTCGTGTCCGGGCCGATCGTGGCGCCGGTGTCGACGACCGTGGCCCGGAGGATATGCGTGTTCGGCAGGATCGTGACGTCCGGCGCGAGCTTGGCCGTCACGTCGATCCACGTCGTCGCCGGGTCGAGCACCGTCACGCCCGCGACCTGCCACTCCCGCACCGTCCGCGCGTTCAGCGTGCGCGCGGCCTCGGACAGCTGCACGCGGTCGTTGACGCCGAGGGCTGCCGAGGCATCCGGAGCCGTCGAGACCGCGACCGGCAGCCGCGAGTCGTGGAGGAGGCCGACGACGTCGGTGAGGTACTTCTCCCCCTGCGCGTTGGCGGTGCCCACGAGGGCGATGTGCGTGCGCAGCTCGGGCGCGCGGAAGACGTACACGCCGACATTGATCTCGGTGACGGATGCCTCGGCATCCGTCGCGTCCTTCTGCTCGACGATGCGCTCGAGGTCCCCGGACGCCCCGCGGATGACCCGTCCGTAGCCGGTGGCGTCGTCGACGACCGCGCTCATGACCGTGACGGCCGCGCCCGAGCCGCGGTGGGTCGACACGAGCGCCGCGAGGGCGTCGGCGTCGAGCAGGGGCACATCACCGCTCAGCACGAGCACATCGCCCGCGAAGTCGCCGAGCTGCGCGAGCGCCACCTCGACGGCGCGGCCCGTGCCGGGGATCTCGTCCTGGTCGACGACGATCGCATCCGGCGCCGTCTCCTGCACGGCGGTCGCCACGAGGTCGCGCTCGTGACGCACGACGACGAGGATGCTCGTCGGCGCGAGGCTCCGCGCGGTGGCGAGGACGTGCCCGACGAGAGGCCGCCCGCCGATGTGGTGGAGCACTTTGGGGAGCGACGACTTCATGCGCGTGCCCTGGCCCGCGGCGAGGACGATGACGGCGAGCGGGGTGTCGGCGATGGTCTCTGACATGCTCCGCCGCCAGGACTCGAACCTAGACCTCACAGCTCCAAAGGCTGTCGTGCTGCCATTACACCACGGCGGACCGGCCCGAACGCAGGGACGCCGGGGCCTCGACAAGTCTGCCAGACGCGCCTCACCGACTCGCCCGTGCCCGGTCCTCCGCCGCTTGGCTGCGTGTACTCCCCGCGGCAATATGCGGGTGCCCCGCCGCGAAACCCGCACTCTGCCGCGGGGGAAGGATCGGCGGCTGCTCTCACCCGCGGCGATGTGCGGGTGCGACCGGCGACGACCCGCGGAGCGCCGCGGCGGAACGTCGCGACCCGGCCCGCCTCGATAATGGAGGGATGGCACAGGAGGCGGACGAGGTCGATCGGATCGTCGAGGCGTGGATGCTGCAGCGCCCCGACCTCGACTTCTCGCCGCTGGAGGTGCTCTCGCGCGTCGACCGGCTCTCGCGCCACCTCGACCGCGCGCGGCGCGACGCCTTCCGCCGCAGCGAGCTCGAGCCGTGGGAGTGGGACGTGCTCTCCGCACTCCGCCGGGCCGGCGAGCCCTTCCAGCTGAGCCCCAAGCAGCTGCTGCAGCAGACGCTCGTCTCGAGCGGCACGATGACCAACCGCATCGACCGGCTCGTCGGCCGCCGGCTCGTGCGGCGCGAGCAGGACCCGGGCGACGGGCGCAGCATCCTCGTCATCCTCACCGAGGACGGACGGACGAGAGTGGATGCCGCGATCACGCGCCTGGTCGACGCCGAGGCGCTCCTCCTGTCCGGCCTGTCGCGCCCGGACCGCGAGCGGATCGCAGGGCTCCTCCGTAAGCTCAGCCTCGGCTTCGACACGAGCGGCGCGCACTGATGGCGCACCTGCTCGGCGCAGAGGCGCTGCGCCTCGAGTTCCCCACGAAGGTCGTGTTCGATGCGGTCTCGCTCGGCGTCGACGAGGGCGACCGCATCGGCATCGTCGGCCGCAACGGCGACGGCAAGTCGAGCCTCCTCGCGATGCTCGCGGGGCGCCTCGAGCCCGACGCCGGCCGCGTCACGGTGCGGGGCGGAGTGCGGGTCGGCGTGCTCGACCAGGGCGACACGCTCGACGACGCCCATTCGATCCGCGAAGCGGTCGTCGGAGACACCCCCGACCACGAGTGGGCCGGCGACGCGCGGGTGCGCGACGTCATCGCGGGCCTTCTCACCGACCTCGACTGGGACGGCTCCGTCGCACCGCTCTCGGGCGGGCAGCGGCGGCGCGTCGCCCTCGCGAAGCTCCTCGTCGGCGACTGGGACGTGCTCGCGCTCGATGAGCCCACGAACCACCTCGACGTCGAGGCGATCGCCTGGCTCGCGGAGCACCTCAAGACCCGCTGGAGCCGCGGGTCGGGGGCGCTCCTCGTCGTGACGCACGACAGGTGGTTCCTCGACGAGGTCTGCACGATGACGTGGGAGGTGCACGACCGCCTCGTCGAGCCCTTCGACGGCGGCTACGCGGCGTACATCCTGCAGCGCGTCGAGCGGGACCGCCAGGCCGCGTCGATCGAGGCGCGGCGCCAGAACCTCGCGCGCAAGGAGCTCGCGTGGCTGCGCCGCGGCGCGCCGGCCCGCACGTCGAAGCCGAAGTTCCGGATCGACGCCGCCAACGCCCTGATCGCCGACGTGCCGGAGATCCGGGACAAGGTCGCGCTGCAGTCCCTCGCCGTCTCGCGGCTCGGCAAGGACGTCGTCGACCTGCTCGACGTCTCGGTCTCGTACGACAGGCCGATCCTGCGCGACGTCGAATGGCGGCTCGCCCCCGGCGAGCGCACCGGCATCCTCGGGATCAACGGCGCCGGCAAGTCGACGCTCCTCGGCCTCATCGCGGGCACCGTCGCCCCGACCGAAGGGCGCGTGAAGCGCGGAAAGACCGTGCAGGTCGCGACGCTCACGCAGCGTCTCGACGACCTCGACCCCTTCCTCGACGAGCCCGTGCGCATCGTGATCTCGCGCCTTCGGACGAGCTACGTCTTCGGCACCGGGTCCAAGGCGCAGGAGCTCACACCGGGGCAGCTGCTCGAGCGGATGGGCTTCCAGTCCGCGCAGCTCTCGACGCCGGTGAAAGACCTCTCGGGCGGCCAGCAGCGCCGCCTGCAGCTCCTGCTGATCCTCCTCGAGCAGCCCAATGTGCTGATCCTCGACGAGCCGACGAACGACCTCGACACCGACATGCTGGCGGCGCTCGAGGACCTCCTCGACTCCTGGCCCGGCACTCTCATCGTCGTGTCGCACGACCGGTACTTCCTCGAGCGCGTGACCGATCAGCAGTACGGCATCTTCGACACCCACCTGCGCCACCTCCCCGGCGGCGTCGAGGAGTACCTGCGCCTCCGCACGGTCCAGAAGACGAGGACGGATGCCGCGCCCTCGCGCGCCGCGAAGGGCACCGCGCTCCCGGACAGCCCGTCGGCGACGCCGGGAAACGCCGCTGCGAGCGTCGCCCTCTCCGGCGCCGAGAAGCGCTCCGCCGAGAAGGAGCTCTCGGCGATCGACCGCCGTCTCGAGCGGCTGCAGAGCGATCTCGACGCCATCGACGTGCGCCTCGCCGAGAGCCACGACGACTACGAGGCGCTTCTCGACCTCCAGAGCCGCCGCACCTCGGTGACCGACGAGGTCGCCCAGCTCGAGGAGCGCTGGCTCGAGCTCAGCGAGGCGCTCGAGGCCTGACTAGTACCAGAAGCTCAGCCGCGCCGTCTCGGGCCACGCGAAGACGCGGGCGGCCGAGAGCGGATCGGATGCCTCGGCACGCCCCGCGGCCACGAGCGCCGTCAGCGACACTGATCCGAGGTACACGGCCGAGAGCTCGGCGATGCCCAGGCGCACGAGGGTCGCGTCCGACGGCGAGCCGTCCCACGGCTCGACCGAGGCGCTCCCGTCCTCGCGGCTGCGCAGGAGCCAGCGCCCCTCGCCGAACCCCAGCGGGTCGGACACCTCCAGCGCGACTGCGCCTGGGACGGCATAGCGGCGGCCCGCGAGCGCTGCCGGGACGTCGAGGATCCGCACGTACTGGTGGTCCTGCACCGTGAGCCTCGCGGCACGGCGGTCGCCGATCATCCAGAGGACGGGCTCGTCGACGGCGAGCTCGGACGCCGTCAGCTCCCCCACCAGGTCGAGTTCGAGGAGGAACCGCCAGAGCGCCGCGTAGGCGTCGGGCGTCTCGGCGATGAGCCGGTGCACGCCGACCTTCGATCGGGCGAAGTCGTCGTGGTTCTCGCGGTAGGCGTAGAGGGCGACTCCCGCCAGGCGGCCGTTCGCGTCGGTGTACTGGATCGCACGGAGCTTCTCGGGGTGCTCGGCGTCCGGGCGCGTGCCGGCGAAGCGGTCCCAATGGCCGTCGGGCATCTCGATCTCGCCCGCGGTGCGCAGTCGTACGGCGTCGTGGAGGCCCGGGGCGACCTCGCGGAACCGCTCGCGCGGGATGAAGTCCACGCGCCCCTCCGGCCGCGGTCCGATCCATCGCGCCCGGGGCACGTCCACTTCGATGTGGCCGCTCATGGCGGCGGGGGCGAACCCGAACCGGCCGTAGATCGTGGACTCGCTCACAGTGAGGATCGCGACCGGAATGCCGAGCTCGTCGGCGCGACGCAGCTCGCCCTCCATCATCGACCGCAGGATGCCGCGGCGCCGGTGCGTCGGCGCCGCGGTCACGGAGCTGATGGCGACTGAGGGGATGCCGCGACCGCCCGGCACCGAGAGCTCGGCGACCCATGAGGCGAACGTGGCCACGGGGCGCTCGGGCTCGGGCGCCCCGCCGTCGAAGACCCCGACGAGCCGGCGCTGGGCGAGCCGGTCGAAACCGGCCTGCAGCTGCTCATCGTTGCGCTCACCGTCGAGGAACCCTCGGGCGACGGCCTGCAGCCAGGCGCGGAACCGCTCGGGGTCGGCGTTGGGGACGAGCCGCAGCTCGAGCCCCTGCTCGGCGAGCGCGGCGCGCGCTCCGTCGTCGAGCGGACCGTCGTGCTGCTGCTGGGCCAGTTCGGTCGGCATGTCTGTCTCCTCGATGGGAACGGTGGAGGTCGTCGGGGTCACAGGGCACGGGCGCCGGCGACCGGCCCGTGCACGTGGAGTGCCGCGTACCCGGCCGCGGCGAGCGTGACCTGCAGCTCGAGCGCCGCCTCCGGGCCCGCGGTCAGGAAGGCGATAGTCGGCCCCGACCCCGACACGATCCCCGCGAGCGCGCCGGAGTTCTCGCCGAGTTCGAGGACGTTGCGCAGCTGCGGGCGGAGCGAGAGCGCGGCCGGCTGCAGGTCGTTGCGCATGCGTTCGGCGAGGGCCGCGGCATCCCCCGTCCGCAGCGCCTGCAGCACACCGGGCTCGACGGCGGGGGTGCGCCGGGGCGGCGCGATGTCGGGCGCCCGATCGGCGCGCAGGCGGTCGAGGTGGCGGTACACCTCTGGGGTCGACAGGCCCTCGCCCTCCGACGTCACGAGCACCCAGTCGACCCGGCCCTTGGCGAGGGCGGGGCTCAGCTGGTCGCCGCGGCCCGTGCCGATCGCGGTTCCGCCGAGGAGCGAGAACGGCACGTCGGCGCCGAGCCGCGACGCGAGCCGCTGCAGCTCGTGCATGCCGAGGTCGGTCCCCCACAGCAGGTCGCAGGCGACGAGGGCGGCCGCGGCATCCGCGGATCCACCGCCCATCCCTCCGGCGACCGGCACGTGCTTGATGATCTCGAGGTGCACGCCGCCCTCGTATCCCGCGCGCTGCGCGAGGAGCCGCGCCGCCCGCAGGGCGAGGTTGCGGTCGTCGGCGGGCACCCCCGACACGTCGACGGTGCCGCTCACGCGCATCGTGAAGTCGTCGCTCGGCTCGGCCCAGACGTCCTCGTACAGCGAGACCGCCTGATACGCCGAGGCGACGTCGTGGTAGCCGTCGTCCTGCACGTCGCCGACCTCGAAGAAGACGTTGATCTTCCCCGGGGCGCGGACGTGGACGCGGTCGACGACGGCGGCGTCGCTCACTGGGCCTCGGACTCCGCCCAGACCTCGGAGCCGACGGCGTCGGCGAGGGCGTCGATGCGCTCGAGCTCCTCGGTGGTGAAGCCGGGGCCCGAGAGGGCGGCGAGGTTCTCGTCGAGCTGGGCCGTCGTCGACGCGCCGATGAGCGCCGACGTCACCACCGGATCGCGGAGCACCCACTGGATCGCCAGCTGCGCGAGCGTCTGCCCCCGCTCCTTCGCGATGACGTCGAGCCCGCGCAGCGACGCGAGGGCCTCGTCGGTCAGGCGCCGGCCGCCGAGCGAGGAGCGCTCCTGGGCGCGCTCGGCCGTGCCGTCACCCAGGTACTTGCTCGTGAGAAGTCCCTGCTGCAGGGGCGTGAAGGCGATCGCGCCCATGCCTTCCTGCTTGAGGACGCCGGTCAGCCCGTCCTCGACCCAGCGGTTGAGGATCGAGTACGACGGCTGGTGGATGACGAGCGGCGTTCCGAGGCTCCGCGCGATCGCGGCGGCGACCGCCGTGCGCTCGGCGCTGTAGGACGAGATGCCGACGTACAGCGCCTTGCCCTGCCGCACGAGCGTGTCGAGTGCGCCGATGGTCTCCTCGAGCGGCACGTCGGGGTCGTAGCGGTGCGAGTAGAAGATGTCGACGTAGTCGACGCTCATGCGCCGAAGCGACTGCTCGGCGCTGGCGAGGAGGTACTTGCGGGAGCCGCCGTTCGCGTACGGTCCGTCCCACATGTCGTAGCCGGCCTTGGACGAGATGATGAGCTCGTCGCGGTACCGGGCGAAGTCCTCGCGCATCATGCGGCCGAAGTTGGTCTCGGCCGAGCCGTACGGCGGACCGTAGTTGTTGGCGAGATCGAAGTGCGTGATGCCCCGGTCGAACGCGTGCCGAAGCACCTCGCGCTGCCGGTCGAACGGGATGTTGTCGCCGAAGTTCCACCACAGCCCGAGCGAGATGGGGGGCAGAACCAGTCCGGAAGCGCCCACCGGGCGGTAGTCGAGCGAGTCGTAGCGGTCGGATGCCGCGGCATACGGACGGTGGAGGTCTCCGCCGCGGGAGCGGTAGCGCGATTCGTCGGTCACGGTTCGAGGCTAGCGCGCGGGCGGCGAACGGGCGCGGAAGGCTGACGGGCCGAAGGCCCTGCGCATCCGGAGACGGTTGTCAAGGGCTGGACCAGGAAACGGCGCCGTAACAACATCTGCATAGGGTGGCAATGGAGCCATCCTCCGTGGACCCTGCTTCGCCCCTCGCCCCCGTCCATCACCTCGCCGCAAAGGAGGACGCCATGTCTGCGCTGCCCGCACTTCCCGCACCATCCGCACTGTCCGTGCTGCCCATCGAGCAGCACCCCTGGTCGGGCCTCCTCTCGCGCCCCGACGTCGTGCTCGACCGAGGCATCCTGAATCTCGTCCATGACTCGACCACGCCCCTCGAGGCGCAGACGGAGGACCTGCTGCTCGTCGCGTCTGCGCTCGAGACCGCCGGCGTCGACGTCATCCTCATCCGCCACGAGCACCGGGTTCCGACGCTCGTCGTCGACGTCGCCGCCCGGGATGCCGCGTTCTCCGCGCTGCGCACGATCGGCCGTCACGAGCCGCTGTACGTGAAGAAGGCTCGCGCCACCGCGGTGCTCGCCGCCGAGGCCGCGACGCCGGGCTCGGAGCCCTCGGCGTGGCGCGTCTACCGGCCGCGCATCACGGGCTCGGGAAGCCTCCGCTACGGCACGTCGGTCGCGGCTCGGCTGGAGTTCTGGCGCTTCGGCGAGGAGTTCGTCGAAGCGCCGGGTGACAACGTCCTCATGCGCCGCACGACTGCCGCCGACGACGTCTCCTTCGCGACCGTCACCCGCTACGGCCGGTCGTGGCGGACTATCGCGGGCATGTTCGACCCGCTCCCCGACGAGTTCACCGAGCCCGTCGACATCGTCTTCTCGTGGGTGGACGGCTCCTCGACGGAGTTCCAGCGCCAGCGCGCCGCGCGCATGGCGGGCTACGTCGTAGGCGAGGGCGATGACGGGCCGGCGCGATTCCGGCACGTCGATGAGCTGAGATATGCCCTGCGCAGCGTGCACATGTACGCGCCGTGGGTGCGCCGCATCTTCATCGCGACCGACTCGCCCGCCCCGTCCTGGCTGCTCGAGCACCCCAAGGTGACGATCGTCCGCAGCGAGGAGTTCTTCGCCGACCCGTCCGTGCTCCCGACGCACAACTCCCACGCCGTCGAGGCCCAGCTGCACCGCATCGAGGGGCTCGCCGAGCACTTCCTCTACTCGAACGACGACATGTTCTTCGGCCGTCCCGTCGAACCCGAGATGTTCTTCACCCCGGCGGGCGTGAGCAAGTTCGTCGAGTGCGAGGTGCGCATCGGCGCCGGCCCCACGGCCACGCACCGCAGCGGCCACGACAACGCCCTGCGCGTCAACCGCGACCTGCTGCGCGAGCGCTTCGGACGCACCATCGTCCGCGATCTCGAGCACTGTGCGGCGCCGCTGCGGCGCAGCGTGGTCGCCGAGCTCGAGGAGGCGTTCCCCGAGGACTTCGCCCGGACCGCGGCATCCCGCTTCCGGTCGGCGACCGACATCTCGGTGACGAACTGCCTCTACCACTACTACGCGCTGATGACCGGCCGCGCGATCGCGACGCAGCGACCCCGCGTGCGCTACGTGCAGACCACGATGGCGAAGTCGCTGCGGCGCATGGAGGCGCTGGCGGAGCGCCGCGACGTCGACATGTTCTGCCTCAACGACGGCGGCGAGACGGAGATCCCCGAGGACGTCCGCGTCGCAACGCTCCGCGAGACGCTCGAGAAGATGTTCCCGGTGCGCGCGCCGTGGGAGCGGGCCGAGCTCACCGAAGAACAGGCAGCGGCTCGGTCGGCGCATCCCTCCGCACGTCGCTGAATCGCGCGGGCGCCCGCGGCACCGTCGGCTCGACGCCGGCGAGCAGCAGGCGGCGGTGCGCCTCCGCCGCATCGATGTGCTCGAGTGGCACCGGCGCGTCGACCGGCACGACCGAGTGGACGACGGTCTCGTCGTAGACGTGGACGAGGTTGAACGACTGCGCGCCGTCCTGCGGGCGCGTGCCCCCGGTGGGCACGGTCAGATCCTGCGTGTAGCAGGTGGCTGAGGCCACCGACACGGGGACGCCCGCGAAGGTCGCGAACGTCGAGTAGTGCAGGTGCCCCGCGATGATCGCCCGCACATCGCTGTCGCGCAGGGCGGCGGCGAGCCGGGACTGGTCGCGCAGCTCGACGCTCGCGGCGAGCGGGAGCACGCTCGGCACCGGCGGGTGGTGCATCGCGAGGATCGTGCCGAGCGGAGCGGGGGTGGCGAGTTCGTCGCGCAGCCAGTCCAGCTGCGCGTCGCCGAGCTCGCCGTAGTGCTCCCCCGGGACGGTCGAGTCGAGCGTGATGAGCCGCAGGCCGTCGAGCTCGTCCACGCGGTCGTGGGGTGTGAGCGGGTCGACCGGGTCCTCGTCGAGCAGCCGGTCCCGGAAGGCGCTGCGGTCGTCGTGGTTCCCCATCACCCAGAAGAGGCGCGCGCCGAGCCGGGCTGCGAAGGGCTCGACGACCTCCCGCAGCTGGTCGTAGGCCGCCGGCTCGCCCCAGTCGGCGAGATCGCCGGTGAAGACCAGGGCATCGGGACATGCGCCGGATGCCTCGATCGCGGCAAGGGCCCGCGAGAGGCGCTCCGTCGAATCGACTCTGTCGAAAAGCCTCGACCCGGCCGCACGCAGGTGCGTGTCGCTCAGGTGAAGCAGGATCCGCTCGGGCGCCGGATACTCCGCGGTTCGCATCGCCTTCTCTTCCCGTGGACGCGGGACGCGATCCCGCGTGCGCCCGGTCGGACGCTTGCGGGCGATGTTACGCGCGGGTTCGCGCACTCCCCGGGAATGCGGCGTGAATGTCGGGTAAACCCTTACGAGATGCTCAGGGCCTTCGGAGGCCCGCGCGGACGGGTCGCCGCTCTCTTCAGGCGGTGTCGAGCGCGCGCCCGATGCGCACGAAGTCCTCGACCGACAGCTCTTCGCCGCGTGCCGTCGGGGCGACTCCCGCGCGTTCGAGGACGACGGATGCCTCGGCCGCCGAGCCTCCCAGCACCGAGGACAGCGCCTGCCGCAGCATCTTGCGACGCTGCTGGAACGCGGCATCCACGATCGCGAAGGTGCGGCGGCGCTCGTCTTCGGAGCCGCGCGGCTCGGGATCGCGCTCGAACGCGACGAGCACGCTGTCGACGTTCGGGACGGGCCAGAACACCTGCCGCGACACCGTGCCGGCGAGACGCCACGGTCCGTACCAGGCGGCTTTGACGCTCGGCGCGCCGTAGACCTTGGAGCCCGGCGGGGCGGCGAGCCGCTCCCCCACCTCGGCTTGGACCATGACGACCCCGCGCTCGAGGCTGGGAAAGGTCTCGAGGAAGTGCAGGAGCACGGGGACGCTCACGTTGTACGGCAGATTCGCGACCAGCACCGTCGGGTCGCCGGGCAGTGCGGTGACACGGAGCGCATCCGCGTCGACGACGGTGAGCGCGCCATCCGAGACGCCGTGGGCGGCCGCCGTGGCGGGCAGCTTCTCGGCGAGGCGGTGGTCGATCTCGACGGCGGTGACGGACGCCCCGGCCTCGAGGATCGCGAGGGTCAGCGACCCGAGGCCCGGGCCGACTTCGACGACCCGGTCGCCCGGCTCGACGCGGGCGACGGTCACGATCTTGCGCACCGTGTTCGCATCGACGACGAAGTTCTGCCCGAGCTTCTTGGTCGGCGTGACGTCGAGTTCGGCCGCGAGGGCGCGGATCTCGGAGGCACCGAGGAGGCTGACGGGCATGCGACCACCCTAACGACGTGTGCCCACCGGAGAATGCCGGCCGGCCGAAACACGACCAGGGCGGGGCGCCTTCCTCGACCGCGGTGCGCGCGGACGCTAGCGTCGGGGCATGAACACTACGGGCTCGATTCCGGCGGACGCATTCTCGTTCCGCAGCCCCTATGGCCGTCGAGCGATCGGCCTCTCCGTCGCGGCGGCCGTGGGCGGCTTCCTCTTCGGCTTCGACTCCTCCGTCATCAACGGCGCGGTCGACTCCATCCAGCAGGACTTCGGGCTCAACGCCGTCATCACCGGCTTCGTCGTGGCCATCGCCCTCCTCGGCTGCGCCGTCGGCGCGATCGTCGCGGGCAACCTCTCCGACCGCTGGGGGCGTCTGCGCGTCATGTTCCTCGGCGCGGTGATGTTCTTCGTGAGCTCGCTCGGCGCCGGCCTCGCCTTCTCGGTCTGGGATCTCGCGCTGTGGCGCGTCATCGGGGGTCTCGGCATCGGCATCGCCTCTGTCGTCGCGCCCGCCTACATCGCCGAGATCGCGCCCCGTCAGATCCGCGGCAGCCTCGCCTCGCTGCAGCAGCTCGCGATCACGCTCGGCATATTCGCCGCTCTCCTGAGCGATGCGCTGCTGCAGAACGCCGCCGGCGGCGCGGACGAAGTGCTGTGGTTCGGCCTCGAGGCATGGCGCTGGATGTTCCTCGTCGGGGTGATCCCGTCGGCCGTGTACGGCATCCTCGCCTTCACTCTTCCGGAGTCTCCGCGCTACCTCATCGCGAAGGGGCGGTACGACGAGGCGCGCACCATCTTCGAGCGGCTCGTGCCCGCGGCCGACCTCGACCAGACGATGCGCGACCTGCAGACGACGATCGAGACCGATCGCAAGAACGCCGGCGTCTCGATCCGCGGACCCGTGCTGGGCCTTCAGCGGATCGTCTGGGTGGGCATCATCCTGTCGGTGTTCCAGCAGTTCGTCGGGATCAACGTGATCTTCTACTACTCGACGAGCCTCTGGAGCTCGGTCGGCTTCGACGAGAGCAACTCCTTCACCATCAGCGTCATCACCTCGATCGTGAACGTCCTCGTGACCCTCGTGGCGATCTTCCTGGTCGATCGGGTGGGCCGGAAGCCGATCCTCCTGACCGGCTCGGTGATGATGACGCTCTCGCTCGGAGCGATGGCTGTCGCCTTCCTCTTCGCCACGACGAACGCCGAGGGCGCCGTCTCGCTGCCCGCCCCCTGGGGCCCTATCGCGCTCATCGCGGCGAACGTCTTCGTCATCGGCTTCGGCGCCTCGTGGGGGCCGCTCGTGTGGGTGCTCCTGGGCGAGATCTTCCCCAGCCGCATCCGCGGCAAGGCGCTGGGCGTCGCGGCGGGCGCGCAGTGGATCGCGAACTTCCTCATCACGGTGAGCTTCCCCGCTATGAGCGAATGGTCGCTGCCGCTCACGTACGGCATGTACGCGCTCTTCGCCGCCCTCTCCTTCGTGTACGTCGCGTGGCGCGTCCCCGAGACGAAGGGGATGGACATCGAGCAGACCGAGACGCTGTTCACCCGCAAGAACGCCCAGGCGACCGGCAGCGCCTGAGCGCGCCGGCAGCGCCGGGCGGGCTTGCGCTCACACGGCGCCGAGATCGCACGAATCACCGACGAGCGGATGCCTCGGCCGTCGTTCGTGCGATCTCGAGGTGACCCCGCGCACTCGTAGGATGTTCGGATGCCTTCGCTCGGCGATCTCATCGCACCACGTCGCCTCGGAACGGACTTCCGGTGGCTCCTCGCCTCCTCGTGGACGAGCAACCTGGGCGACGGCATCGCCCTCGCGGCCGCACCCCTCCTGATCGCCTCTCTCACGCCCTCGCCGATCCTCGTCGCCGCCGGGGCGATGATGCAGTTCCTGCCATGGCTGCTGTTCGGGCTCCTCGCCGGCGCCATCGCCGACCACCACGACCGACGGCGCCTCGTGATGATCGCCGACGGCCTGCGCGCCGTCGTCGTGCTCGCCCTCGTGGTGTTCCTGGTCACGGGACAGGCGAACGTCTGGATGGTGCTGGCCACCTCGTTCCTCTACGGGACGGCCGAGGTGTTCGCCGACTCCGCGGGCAGCACCCTCCTCCCGATGCTCGTGAAGCCCGCCGACCTCGGGATCGGCAACGCGCGCATGCAGGCGGGGTATCTGGTCGCGAATCAGCTCGCGGGGCCGCCGTTGGGCGCTTTCCTCTTCGCAGTCGGCTCGTTCTGGCCGTTCGTGCTGCAGGTGCTCTGCGTCGCGCTCGCGGTGCTGCTCATCTCCCGCATCGCGCGCACGCCGGTTCCCGAGCATCAGGAGGGATCGCGCGGGACGAAGGCGCATGCCATCCGCGAGGGTCTCCAGTGGCTCCGGCACAACGCGCCCGTGCGGACGCTCGTCATCATCATCCTCGTCTTCAACGTCACGTGGGCCGCGCCGTGGGGCGTGCTCGTGCTCTACGCCACGGAACACCTCGGCATGGGTCCGGTCGGCTATGGGGCGCTCACGACCGCCTCCGCGCTGGGCGGCATCATCGCCGTCTTCAGCTTCGGCTGGCTCGAGAAGCGCGTCTCGTTCTCGACGCTCATGCGCGTGTGCCTCTCGCTCGAGGTGCTCATGCACCTGAGCTTCGCCGTGACGACGTCGCCGGTAGTCGCCTTCGTCATCATGTTCGGCTTCGGCCTGTACGCGTTCGTGTGGGCGACGATATCGACGACGGTCCGCCAGCGGCTCGTCCCCATGGAGCTGCAGGGACGGATCGCCTCGGTCAACATGGTGGGCGTCTTCGGCGGTCTCGTGATCGGCCAGTTCATCGGCGGCGTGCTGGCGCAGCTGTTCGGTCTCACGGCGCCGTGGTGGTTCGCCTTCGCCGGCTCGGCCATCACGCTCGCGCTCGTGTGGCGCCCCATCTCGCACATCGCCGCCGCCAAGCCTGTGCTCGACGAAGAAGAGACCGATCGACTCGCAGCCGAGGACGAACCCGGTGCGGGCGGGATGCCGCTGCCCGACTGAGTCGCGGCGGAGGCACCCCGGCGACGCGGCGGTTCAGTCCTGCTCCCACGGGAGCGGGACGGTCGGAAGGATGAGGACGCGCCCGTGCACCGCGGTCGGGTGCTTCGCCATGTACGCGGCGGCGTCATCGATGGACTCCGCCTCGACCAGGTCGTAGCCCGCGAACCATTCCTTGAACTCGGGGAACGGGCCGTCGGTGACGATCGTCCGGCCGTCGCGCACGACGACCGACTTCGCCCGGTCGCGCCCAGCGACCGACGCGCCGGAGCCGAGGGTGCCGGCCTCGGCGCCCTCCTGCGCCCAGGATTCCAGCATCCGTCGATCCTCGTCCTGAGGAAGCTGGGCCGGCGCGGTCGAGTCGGTCATGTGGATCACGAGGAACTGCTGAGTGGTCATGGCGTGCTGTCCTTTCGCTGCTCCCGGAGGAGCCTGATGGGCGCTCCCGGGGGAGCCTGACTACCGCTCCCAGGGGAGCGCGACGACCGGGGCGACGAGGATGCGTCCGAGCACGGCCGACGGATGCTCCGCCATGAGCGCGGCCGCCTCGTCGAGCGTCTCGGCCTCGAGGATCGCGAAGCCTGCGAACCACTCCTTGAACTCGGGGAACGGCCCGTCGGTGATGAGGATGCGCCCGTCTCGCTCGGCGACGGCCTTGGCTGCGTCCGCGCCGGCGATCGGCGCCCCTGGACCGAGCCGCCCGGCACGCTCGGCGGCGTGCGCCCATGCCTCGTGCATCTTCTGCTCCTCGTCCGGCGGGAGCGTCGCCCCGGAGGCATCATGCATGAAGACGACGACGAACTGCTGACTCATGAGGGCGCTCCTCGCGCGGGGAGATCATCGGAACCGGATGCCGCGAGCTGGCCGCGGCGGCGGACGAGGTGTGCGATCTCCGCGGTGTTCCCGGCGAGATCGATCGCACGGTCGTAGGCCGTCCGCGCGTCGGCGGACCGCCCGACGCGCCGGAGCAGCTCCGCGCGCGTCGTGTGGAACGCGTGATGGCCGGCGAGCGCGTCGCCGAGCCGCTCGATCATCGCCAGACCCGCTTCCGGCGAGTCGGACTCCGAGACGGCGATCGCCTTGTTGAGGGTGACGATCGGGCTCGGATCGACCTGCTCGAGCTCCGCGTACAGCTCGACGATCCGAGACCAGTCGGTGTCGCGCGCCCGCTGCGCCGACGCGTGGACGGCGTTGATCGCCGAGAGGATCTGGTACCTGTCGAGGCGGCCGTCGCCGCGCGCGGCCGCGTCCCGGCTCTCCTTCACCAGCGCGAGACCTTCCTCGATGAGCGCCCGATCCCAGGCCCGCCGATCCTGCTCATCGAGGCGGACGAGCTCCCCGTCGGGTGAGACGCGCGCCCCGGCGCGGGCCTCGGTCAGCAGCATGAGCGCGAGGAGACCCGTCGCGTGGGCACGCTCGGCCGATCCGGCCGGCAGCAGATCGCGCACGAGCCGGGTCAGCCGGATGGCCTCCCCCGTGAGATCCGGGCGGAGCGGGTCGGAGTCTTCGCCGGAAGCGAGGTAGCCCTCGTTGAAGATCAGGTACATCACGGCGAGGACACCGTCTGCGCGCTCGGCGAGGTCGTCGTGATCGGGGAGCCGGAACGGGATCCGGGCTGCCTTCATCTTCGCCTTCGCGCGGCTGATCCGCTGCCCCATCGTCGTCTGCGGCACGAGGAAGGCATGGGCGATCTCGGCGACCGTGAGGCCGCCGACGATGCGCAGAGTGAGCGCGACGCGCGCTTCCATGGCGAGCGCAGGGTGGCAGCACGTGAAGACGAGCCGCAGCCGGTCGTCGTCGACTGCGCCGACGTCCTGTCCCGGCGAGTCGTCGGCGAGCATGAGCGCCTCCCGATGGAGCTCGTCACGGCGCGCTTCGCGCCGGAGGCGATCGATCGCCTTGCGGTGTGCCGTGGTCGTGATCCAGGCGCCGGGGTTCGGCGGGATCCCGTCGACGGGCCATCGCTCGACGGCGGTCGCGAAAGCATCTGCGGCGGTCTCCTCGGCGATGTCCAGGTCGCCGAAGCGCCGCGCGAGCCCCGCGACGACTCGGGCCCATTCCTCTCGGTGCGTGCGCGCGATCGCGGCGGCGACGTCCGCGATCACGGTCGCCACCTGCCGGGCCCGGGGCATGTGTCGATCCGGCGGTGCGTCATGGAAGTCCCTCGGTCGTGCGGGCCGCGCGTCGGCGACCCTCACCAGTTCAACGAACGGGATCCCCCCGATTCGACACCGACCCGCGGGAGAAGTTCAAGAGTCAGGAAGATCGACGATCCGGTCGAAACGGCGCCCATCCGTTCGTAGCCCTCGTGAAGGCGGATCACCGGACCGCCCATCGATGAGAGGTGAAGGACATGACGGACCGAGGCATGAGCGTCGCCGAGGAGCGCGAGTACGCCGTCCACATCGAGGAAGCGCGGCTCGCGCTGCGTCAGTGGCGCAAGGCGCGCCGGCACGCGTTCTGGCGCGAGCTCGGCGATGCGCTCCTGTCGATGCCGCCAGGCATCGCAGTGCGGCTCGGCGGCTAAGCACCGGCGCGCGTCAGTCGTCGAACGATCCGTAGACCTCGAGCGTGTTCGCGGCGATCTGGGCGCACAGCTCGTCGAGCTCCACGCCGAGCTCGGCGGCGATGAAGCGCACCGTCACGGGGACGAGGTACGGCGCATTGGGCCGCCCGCGGTGGGGTGAAGGCGTGAGGAACGGGGCATCCGTCTCGACCAGGATCCGCTCCCGCGGGATGACCGCCAGCGCATCCCGGAGGTTCTGGGCGTTCTTGAACGTCACGTTGCCCGCGAACGACAGGTAGTAGCCGCGGTCGCCCGCGATGCGGGCCATCTCGGCGTCGCCCGAGAAGCAGTGGAACACCGTGCGGTCGGGCGCCCCGACCCTTTCCAGCGTCTCGAGCACGGCATCGTGCGCGTCGCGGTCGTGGATCTGCATCGCGATGGCGTGCTTCTTGGCGAGCGCGATGTGCGCCTCGAAGCTCTCGAACTGGGCGGGAAGCCCCGCCTCGTCGGTGCGGAAGAAGTCGAGCCCCGTCTCGCCGATCGCCCGGACACGCGGCTGCGCGGCGAGCTCGTCGACCACGCCGATGGCCTCGGCGAGCCGTCCGGCCGCGGCGTAGGCCGGGGCCTCGTTCGGGTGGATCGCCACCGCCGCCAGCACGCGAGGGTGGGATGCCGCGGCCCACGCCGACCACCGGCTCGAGTCGATGTCGCCACCCGCCTGCACGACACCGACGACGCCTACCGCCCCCGCCCGCTCGAGCTGCTCGTCGAGCGACAGGCCGACGCCGTCCTCGATCTCGAGGTGCGCGTGGTTGTCGTACACGGGGACGACGAGCGGCTCAGGCGCGTCGGGATACGAGACGTCGCGGGAGCCCTTCTCGCGCACCCGGACGTAATTGCTCGGGTCGGTCGCCTCCGCCGGGTACGGCACGCGCGGCTCACTCATGCATGTCCCGATTCTGGCCGGTGTGAGCCGCCCGAAGCGGCCAATTTCGGGACATCAAGGAAGGGAAGACAAGCACGGTGGTCAGACCGTCTGCTCGACGCGGGGGAAGAGCGGTGCGAGGGCGCTCACGGTGGAACCTGCGGGAAGGATGCCCCAGCTCCCCGCCTCGCGGATCGGCTGGTCGTGCAGCCGGCCGAGCGTGTCTGCGGCGCCGAGGGCGACCCACAGCTTCTCGGTCGCGATCGGCGTGACGGGCGACAGCAGCACCGCGAGGGCGCGGAGGCCTTCGGCGGCCGTGTAGAGCACGGTGCTGAGACGCTCGCGCTGCGTCTCGTCCTTCGCGAGCGCCCAGGGCTCGTTCTCGGTGATGTAGAGGTTGAGCGCGTCGACGATCGTCCAGATCGACGTGATGGCCTCGTCGATGCGGAATCGCTCGATCGCGGCGTCGGCGGCGGCCGCGGCATCCCGGACCGTCTTCTGGATGCCGAGATCGACGTCGGTGTACTCGCCCGGCGGCGGCACGATGCCCTCGAAGTAGCGGTCGATCATGGCCGTGGTCCGCGAGGCCAGGTTGCCGAAGCCGTTCGCGAGCTCGGCCTGGTATCGCGCCGAGAGGTCCTCCCACGAGAACGAGCCGTCCTGGCCGAACGCGATCGCCGAGAGGAAGTAGAACCGGTACGCGTCGGAGCCGAAGACGTCGGTGATCTCGGTCGGCGCGATGCCGGTGAGCTTCGACTTCGACATCTTCTCGCCGCCGACGAGCAGCCAGCCGTGCGCGAACACGCCGCGGGGCACGTCCACGCCGGCGGCCATGAGCATCGCGGGCCAGATGACGGCGTGGAAGCGCAGGATGTCCTTGCCGACCACGTGATAGGCGGGCCAGCGGCGCTCGAACTCGGCCGGGTCGCCGCCGTAGCCGACGGCCGTCGCGTAGTTGAGCAGGGCGTCGACCCACACGTAGATGACGTGGGACTCGTCCCACGGCACCGTGATGCCCCAGTCGAACGTCGATCGCGAGATCGACAGGTCCTTGAGGCCCTGCTTCACGAAGGACACGACCTCGTTGCGCGCCGACTCCGGCCGGATGAAGTCCGGCACCGACGAGTAGAGCTCCAGCAGCTTTTCCTGGAACTCGCTGAGCTTGAAGAAGTAGTTCTTCTCCTGCAGCAGCTCGAGCGGCTTGGAGTGGATCGCGCACACCTTGAGGCCCTCGAACGGCCCCTCGCCGTCGACGATCTCGGACTCCGTCTTGAACTCCTCGCAGCCCACGCAGTACAGCGCCTCGAACTCGCCGGCGTAGATGTAGCCGCGGTCGTAGATGGCCTGCACGAACTGCTTGACGCGCTCCTCGTGGCGGGGCTGCGTCGTGCGGATGAAGTCGTCGTTCGCGACATCCAGCGTCTTGAGCAGGGGGAACCACTCCTGCGACACGAGCTTGTCGACCCACTCCTGGGGCGTGGCGCCGTTCGCCGACGCGGCGCGCATCATCTTCTGGCCGTGCTCGTCGGTGCCGGTCAGCATCCAGGTGTCGTCTCCCGCCTGGCGGTGCCAGCGCGCGAGGGTGTCGACCGCCACGGTCGTATACCCGTGGCCGATGTGGGGCACGTCGCTCGGGTAGTAGATCGGCGTCGTGATGTAGAAGGAACGGCCGGAAGTCACCGAACGAGTCTATTCAGGACGGATGCCCCCTCCGCCGTTGTGACGAGAGCGAGGCTCGGGAGGCACCTCGGAACGGGCCTTCGTAATACGTCCCTCAGGTACCGGCTCGGCTCGCTCGCAGTGCGAGCGCCGCCTGATACAGCTCACGGGAAGAATGGCCGGTGTGGCCGGAGACCTCGGCCGCGGCATCCTTGAGTCTCGTGCCGCCCGCCACGAGCTCCTCGACCTGCCCGACGGCCTCGTCGAAGCCGACCTCGACGGCGGCGGCTCCCGCCACCACGACGACGATCTCTCCGCGCACTCCCTCGGCGGCCCACCTCACGAGCTCGGCGAGCGACCCCCGCGCCACCTCTTCGTGCAGCTTGGTGAGCTCCCGGCACACGGCTGCCCTGCGGTCCGAGCCGAACGCCGAGGCCATGTCTGCGAGGGATGCCTCGACCCGCGCCGGCGACTCGAAGAACACCATCGTGCGGGTCTCCCGCGCGAGCGCTGCGAGCGAGGCCCGCCGCTCCCCCGGCTTGCGGGGAAGGAACCCCTCGAAGGTGAACCGGTCGGTCGGAAGCCCAGAGACGGCGAGCGCGGTCACGACGGCGCTCGGTCCGGGGATCACCGTGACGTCGACGCCGGCCGCTGCGGCCGCGGCCACGACCCCGTACCCCGGATCGCTCACAGTCGGCATGCCGGCGTCCGAGAGCAGCAGGACGTCACCGTCGCGTGCGAGCTCGACGAGTTCGGCCGCGCGCTGCTTCTCGTTGTGGTCGTGCAGGGCGATCAGCCGGGGCCGGTTGCCGACGCCGAGCGCCGCGAGCAGGCGCTGCGTGGTGCGCGTGTCCTCGGCCGCGATGACCGTCGCGGACTCGAGCGCCTCGACGAGGCGGCGCGAGGCATCCCCCAGGTTTCCGATAGGGGTCGCGGCCAGGATGATCACAGGTTCCAGCCTAGGCTTGACGGCGTGACCACCACCTCGGAGCCGCTGCTTCCGCAGCCCCTCGCACCCGAGGTGCGTCCCACCTTCTACGAGCGCTGGCGCACTCGGCTCGACTCGGATCCTCGCGTCCACCGGCTGTGGAGCTGGCTCGCGCCGCTGCTCGTGACGCTCCTGGCCGCGGTGCTGCGCTTCTGGAACCTGGGGCATCCGCACGCGATCGTCTTCGACGAGACGTATTACGTGAAGGATGCCTGGAGCCAGTGGCATCTCGGATACCCGTCCACCTGGCCGAAGAACCCCGACTACGCCTTCGCGGACGGAAGCACCGACAGCTTCACCGAGCATCCCGCCTACGTCGTGCATCCGCCGCTCGGCAAGTGGATCATCGGCCTCGGCATGGCGCTCTTCGGGGCCGACTCCTCGTTCGGGTGGCGCTTCTCGGTCGCGGTCTTCGGCACGGCGACTGTGCTCGTGCTCTACCTCCTTGCCCGATCGCTCGGCGGCTCGATCGTCTATGCGACGGTCGCGGCCCTCTTCATGGCCGTCGACGGTCTGGGGATCGTGCTCAGCCGCGTCGCCATCCTGGACGGCATCCTCACCTTCTTCGTCGTCCTCGCCTTCTGGTTCGTCGTCCTGGACCGACGGCGACATCGTGAGCGGCTCGAAGCCGCCATCCTGGCGAGATCCGACGGGCTTCCCGTGGCGTGGGGGCCCGTGTTCTGGAACCGCCCGTGGATCCTTGCGGCGGGCGCGGCGATCGGCGCGGCGACCGCTGTCAAGTGGTCGGGACTCTGGGTGCTCGCGGCCCTCGGCGTCTACCTCGTCGTCGACGACGCGCTCGCGCGGCGCAGGGCCGGGGTTCTCTCGTGGCCGACGGACGCACTGCGCCAGGGCCTCGCGACGTTCCTTCTGTTCGTCCCCGTCGCGTTCGTCGTCTATCTCGTGTCGTGGACCGGATGGCTCGTGACCGACGGCGGCTACGACCGGCATGCCGTCGACGACAATCCGGCCACGGGATTCTGGACGTGGGTGCCCCTGTCGCTGCAGAACCTCTGGCACTACCACCAGTCGATCTACGGATCGAACATCAACCTGACGTCACCCCACAACTATGCGAGCCCCGCCTGGCAGTGGCCGCTCATGTTGCGCCCGACGTCGATGTACTACCACGGCATGGCGACGGGCGTGGACGGGTGCACGGCCGGCGGCAACGGCTGCTCGGAGGGCATCACGAGCATTGCGAACCCGCTCCTGTGGTGGGCGGCCGTCATCGCCGTCGTCTACCTCGTGTGGCGCGCGATCGCCAAGCGCGACGGCCGGGATTGGCTCGTCCTGACGGGCATCGTGGCAACCTACGTCCCGTGGCTGCTCTATCCCGAGCGGACGATCTTCCAGTTCTACACGATCGTCATCCTGCCGTTCATGCTCCTCGCACTCACGACGACTCTGCGCGATCTCGCGCAGCTCAAAACCCAGCGAGGCTTCGCGCTCGGCCGGTGGGCGGCCGGCGTGCTGATCGTCGCGGTCGTCCTCGTCTCGGCGTGGTACTACCCGGTGTGGACGGCCATGAACGTGCCGTACGACTTCTGGTACCTGCACTTCAACCGCGCGGGCTGGATTTAGCCGGCGCGAGCCGCGCCGGGCTCCGAGTCAGGCCGGGCCCGGGTCAGGCCGGTGTCGCCGCAGCCGCCGCTCGAGCGGCGACGGGCAGCGCATCGATCACCCGGGCGAGCGCCGCGTCGTCGTGCGCCGCCGTCAGGAACCAGGCCTCGAAGACGCTCGGCGGCAGCGAGACACCCGCGTCGAGCATGGCGTGGAAGAACGCCGGGTACCGCCAGGCGTCCTGGCTGCGCGCATCCGCGTAATCGCGCACCGGCGCGTCCCGGAACGCGACCGAGAAGAGGCTTCCGGCGTACGAGATGACGTGGGCGACGCCCGCTTCGGTGAGCGCGTCGCCGAGTGCCTGGGACACGACGGATGCCGCGGCATCCACCCGCCCGTACACCTCTGCGTCGGCGAGCCGCAGCGTCGCGAGCCCGGCCGCGACCGCGAGCGGATTGCCGCTCAGCGTGCCCGCCTGATACACCGGGCCGAGCGGAGCGAGGAGATCGAGGAGGTCGGCTCGCCCGCCGATCCCGGCGAGGGGCATGCCGCCGCCGATGACCTTGCCGAAGGTCACCAGGTCGGGCACCCAGTCCTGCCCGGCGGTCCGCTCGAGGCCCCACCAGCCGGCGACGCTCACGCGGAAGCCGGTGAGCACCTCATCGAGGATGAACAGCGCGCCGTGGTCATGCGCCGTGTCGACGAGGAAGCGGTTGAAGCCCTCGTCGGGCGTGAGGACGCCGGCGTTCGCGCCCGCCGCCTCGGCGATGATCGCCGCGATGCGGCCGGGGTGCGCCTCGAACGCGGCGAGGACGGCCGCGCGGTCGTTGTAGGGAAGCACGAGCGTGAGGCCCGCGATGTCGGCCGGCACGCCGGCGGAGCCGGGGAGGCCGAGTGTCGCGACACCGGATCCGGACTCGGCGAGCAGACCGTCGGAGTGGCCGTGATAGTGCCCCGCGAACTTGATGACGACGTCTCGCCCGGTCGCGCCGCGCGCGATGCGGATCGCCGTCATGGTCGCCTCGGTCCCGGTCGACACGAGGCGCAGCTTCTCGATGCCCGGGGTGCCGTCGATGCTTAGGCGGTCGATGACGAGCTCGGCGAGCTCGGTCTCACCCGGCGTCGACGCTCCGAACGAGAGGCCCCGGGAAGCCGCCTCCTGGACGGCGGCGACCACCTCGGGGTGGGCGTGGCCGAGGAGCGCCGGCCCCCACGAGGCGACGAGGTCGACGTAGTCGCGGCCTGTGACGTCGGTGACGAGCGGCCCCCGGGCCGAGACGATGGAGAGCGGCGTCCCGCCGACCGAGCCGAAGGCCCGCACAGGCGAGTTCACGCCGCCGGGGATCACCGCCCGAGCGCGGGTCGCGGCATCCGCATTCGTGATCATGAGCGCGACCACCGCTCGGCCGCCTCGACGGCCCAGTAGGTGAGGACGGCGTCGGCCCCCGCACGCACGATGCTCGTGATCGTCTCGTCGATCGTGCGCTCCCGATCGATCCACCCGTTGGCGGCGGCGGCCTCGACCATCGCGTACTCGCCGCTCACCTGATACGCCCACACCGGCACGGGCGAGACGGCGGCTGCGTCGGCGAGCACGTCGAGGTAGGACATCGCCGGCTTGACCATGACGATGTCGGCACCCTCGGCGACGTCGAGCGCCACTTCGCGAAGGCCTTCCCGGCGGTTCGCGGCATCCAGCTGGTACGTCCGGCGGTCGCCCTGCAGCGATGACTGGACGGCCTCGCGGAAGGGACCGTAGAACGGCGAGGCGTACTTGGCGGCGTACCCGAGCAGCGCGACGTCGGAGCGGCCGGCGGTGTCGAGGGCTTCACGCACGGCGGCGACCTGGCCGTCCATCATCCCGGAGAGGCCCAGCAGCGCTGAGCCGGCCTCGGCCTGCGCGAGACCCATGTCGCGATAGCGCTCGAGCGTCGCATCGTTGTCCACCCGACCCTCGGCGTCGAGCACGCCGCAGTGGCCGTGGTCGGTGAACTCGTCGAGGCAGAGGTCGGTCTGCACGACGAGCGCGTCACCCACCTCCGCGGCCGCGATGCGCGTCGCGACGTTGAGGATGCCGTCGGGGTCGGTCGCTCCGGAGCCCTGGGCATCCTTCTGCTCGGGCACACCGAAGAGCATGACGCCGCCGATGCCGGCCTCGGCGGCTCGGTGCAGCTCGGCCTTCAGCGAGTCGGTCGTGTGCTGCACAACGCCCGGCATCGAGCTGATCGGCACGGGCTCGGACACGCTCTCCGCGATGAACATTGGCAGGACGAGCTGCGCGGGGTGCACGCGCGTCTCGGCGACGAGGCGGCGCCACGCGGGGGTGGCCCGCAGACGCCGGGGACGGGCCGCCGGGAACGCGGCGTCGGGGAGAGACATGGATGCTCCGGTCAGGGGTTGAGGGGCGCGAGCTCGGCCGCGCCTTGCGCGAGGAGCTCGTCGGCGACGCGGTGCGACAGGTCGTCGGGCGCCTCGGCGTCGGCCGGCATGGCGTGCGAGCTGGTGACATGGGCCGCGCCGTCGGGACGGTACACGCGGGCGGTGAGGAAGAGGAGGCCGTCGTCTACGAAGGCCCGGGCACCGATCGGCGCCGCACAGCCCGCTTCGAGCCGTGCGAGGACGCCGCGCTCGGCCTCTGCGGCCAGTCGCGTCATGCGATGGTCGAGTCGCGCGACGAGATGCTCGTCGCCGGCCCGCGTCTCGATGGCCAAGGCGCCCTGCGCGGGCGCCGTGGGCCACCGGTCGAGCGAGAGGAACTCCGACACCGCGTCGAGGCGGCCGATGCGGTCGAGGCCCGCCGCCGCGAGGATGACCGCGTCGAGAGCGCGCTCGGGGTCGTCCGTCGTCAACCGCTCGAGCCGAGAGTCGATGTTGCCGCGGATGTCGACGAGCACGAGATCCGGGCGGCGCGACGCCACCTGCGCCCGCCGCCGCGGGGATCCCGTCCCGACGCGGGCACCCTCGGGGAGCTCGTCCAGGCCCGCACCGAGGCGGGAGCAGACGACGTCGCGGGCGTCAGCCCGCTCGGGAACCGCGCCGATCGCGAGGCCGTCGGCTGGCGCGGTCGGAAGATCCTTGAACGAGTGGACGACGGCATCCACCTCGCCGTCGCGCAGCGCTTCCCGCAGCGCCGTGGCGAAGACGCCGGTGCCGCCGAGGGACGCGAGGGATGCCGTGCTGCGGTCGCCATCCGAGACGATCGGGACGAGTTCGGCGCCGAGCGCGTCGGCGACGGTTCCGGCCTGGGCGCGGGCCAGCGTGCTCGCGCGAGTGCCGATCCGCAGGGTCATCGGTCGACCGTCATGAGAGCACCTCGGCGAGCTCGTCGGGGGTGATGCGGCGCCCCGTGAAGAACGGCACCTCTTCGCGCACGTGGCGCCGGGCTTCGGTCGCGCGCAGGTGCCGCATGAGGTCGACGAGATCGGTGACGTCGTCGGCCTCCAGGGCGAGGATCCACTCGTAGTCGCCGAGCGCGAAGCTCGCGACGGTGTTGCTCTGCACTTGGGGGAAGTCTCGCCCCATACGGCCGTGGTCGGCGAGCATCTGGCCGCGCTCGGCAGAGGGAAGGATGTACCACTCGTAGCTGCGGACGAACGGGTAGACCGTGAGCCACTCCTTGGGTGCCAGCCCGCGGGCGAAAGCCGGGGCGTGGTCGCGGCTGAACTCCGCGTCGCGGTGCATGCCGAGCGCATTCCACGTCGGGAGGAGCGGGGCGAGCTCGCGCGAGCGGCGGAGCGCGCGCAGGGCCGCCTGCAGGCCCTCAGCGGAGTCGCCCACGAGCCAGACCAGCACATCGGCGTCGGCGCGCAGGCCCGAGACGTCGTAGATCGCGCGCACGGTCTCGCCCAGCTCCGCGACCACCTCGGCGGCCGCCGGCGCGCCCTCGGCGACCGGCGCCGGGTGCGCGTCGCGCCGGAACACGGCCCACAGTCCGAAGTAGCGGGTTCCTGCGGAGGAGGCGTCGGTCGCGGTCGTCTGCTGCTCGTCGGTCCGATCGGTCACCCTTCCATCCTCTCCCCTGCCCCACGGGCAGGGCGAATTCGTCTCGAGTTCGAGAGTTCCCGGGCGGTGCGCTCGGCGTGCGGGACGATCGATGCGAGCCCCGTCCCGGCGGCCGCCTCACCGACGGCCGGGAGATCGCCGGTCGAAGCCGATGCTCCCCGCGCCCAGGTGTACTCGGTGGCGTCGAGCACCTCTTCTATCGGAGTGCCGAGAAGGATGCCGGCATCCCGCGTCGCTGTCGCGACGGCGTCATCCGGCACCCCGTCGTACGACAGCCGCACGGCGTGGCGCCCGGGGAGCGCGTCGGCCACCCACTGCCACTTGGCGGTGAGGTGCGTCAGGGCTCGCGCCGCGACACCCGGCGCATCGGGGGCGACGAGGAGCCCCGTGCCCCGAGGCGCATCGTGGAGCCCCGGCGCATCGACGACGAGGGTGACGAGGGTGAGCCGCCGCCCGTCGTCCGCCGGCGGTGCGGCCGCCCGCACGACGACGCCGCCCCGCCGGCGGCCGCCGACGATGACGCCGTCCGCCGACACCTCCTCGACCGGCGTGCCGAGCTCGATCTCGACGCCGAGCCGGCGGCACTCGTCCGCGAGCGCATCGACGAGCCGGAACATCCCGCCGCGGATCCCGGCGACCGCCGATCCGGCGGGCGACGCGGCGCGGAGCGCCCGGACGGCGGCGGCGAGCGACCCCTGCTCCAGCACCTCGGCCCGCAGTCGCGGGTGGGCCCGCTCGACGGGAAGGTCGTCGGGGCTCATCGAGTGCACGCCCCGCACGACCGGGGCGAGAAGCCCCTCGACGACGGCGTCGCCCATCCGGACGCGCACGAGCTCGCCGAGGGACGAGGCATCCGTCCCCGTCCGGGCGGGGAGCTCGGCGTCGCGCGCCGCCCGCTCGGCCGCTTCGCGACCGATCGCACGGACGACGTCGGGGGCGAGCGGGTCGCCCGGGATGCCGAGGAGCCCGGTCGCCGGGAGCGGTACGGCGCTGCCGTCGCCGCGGTGCAGCCAGGCCGGCGACGGACTGGGCGTCACGATGTCGTTGGCGAGGCCCAGCTCGTCGAGGAGCGCGGCGACCGCACCGCCCCGGGTCGCGAACGACTCAGCCGCCGCGTCGAGGTCGACCCCCGAGATCCGCTGCCGCGCCACCTGGCCGCCGAGGACCTCGGACTGCTCGAAGAGCGTCACCGCGAAGCCCTCGAGGGCGAGGCGGCGGGCGGCGACGAGACCGCCCACGCCTCCTCCCACGACGATGGCGTCAGAGGTCATGCACGAGTTCCACGATCCGGGTCAGCACCTCGGGGTCGGTCTCGGGCGGCACGCCGTGCCCCAGATTGACGATGTGCGCCGGGGCGGCCGCACCACGGGCCACGACGTCGCGGACATGCGCCTCGACGAGATTCCAGGGGCCCGTGAGGAAGGCGGGGTCGATGTTCCCCTGCAGCGGAAGGCGGCCGCCGAGGCGGTCGTTCGCCTCGTCGAGCGGAAGGCGCCAGTCGATGCCGATCACGTCGGCTCCGAGGGGCGGCAGCAGGTCGAGCATCTCGCCCATGCCGAGGCCGAAGTGGATCTTCGGCACCTCGAATCCGCGGAGCGCGTCGAACGCCCGGCGGGAGTGCGGGGCGACGCGGCGCTGGTAGTCGGTGCGCGAGAGCGAGCCCGCCCACGAGTCGAAGAGCTGCACGACGCTGGCGCCCGCCTCGACCTGCGCCCGCAGGAAGGCGCCCGTCACGTCGGCGCACCAGTTGAGCAGCGTCGCCCACGTGCGCGGGTCGGTGCGCATCATGGCCCGAGCGCGCAGCTGATCCTTCGACGGGCCGCCCTCGATGAGGTAGCTCGCAAGCGTGTACGGGGCGCCGCCGAAGCCGACGAGCGGCGTGTCGCCCAATTCGCGCACGACGATCGACACCGCGTCGGTGATGGGCGCGAGCGCTTCCGGCTCGACGGGCCGGAGCCGCAGCACATCGGACGCGGTGCGGATGGGCTCGTCGAGGACGGGCCCACGGCCTGCGACGATGCGCACGCCCACACCGGCCAGCAGCACCGGGATCACGATGTCGCTGAAGAACACCGCAGCGTCGACGCCGTGGCGGCGGACCGGCTGCAGCGTGATCTCTGCGGCGAGATCCGGAGTCAGGCACGCGTCGAGCATCTCGGTGCCGGCGCGGCTGGCGCGGTACTCGGGGAGGGACCGCCCCGCCTGCCGCATGAACCACACCGGCGGCGTGGCCGGGCGGTCGCCGCGCGCGGCGCGGACGAGGGGGGAGTCCGACGTCCGTCCGTCGAGAAGCGGATGGGACGCGGAGAGGGCGCTCAGAGGCGAAGTCACCCATCCAGGCTAAACTCGATGCGATGTTGTTCTGCCTGACGGCGAACCACCGGAACACCGAGTTCGACGTCCTCGATCGCATCTCGAGGGCCGCGGACTCCACCGGAGCCGACGTAGTCGCCGCACACGATTTCGTGCGCGGCGCCGTTGTGCTGGCCACGTGCAACCGCTTCGAGACGTATCTCGAGCTCGACGACCCGGTCACGGGCGGGGTCGCGCTCGCGCGCGAGGCGGTGCTCGAGGCGGTCGCCGAGTCGACGGGGACGGATGCCGCGGCCCTCCGCGACTCGGCCGTCGTGCTCAGCGGCGACGACGTCGTGCGCCACCTGTTCGCCGTCAGCTCGGGCCTCGAGTCCATGGTCGTCGGCGAGGAGGAGATCAGCGGCCAGGTGCAGCGCTCGCTCCGCGCCGCCCGCGAGGCCGGCACGAGCAGCACCGAGCTCGAGCAGGCCTTTCAGCGCGCCGCGCGCGCGACGCGGGAGGTGCGCGCCAAAGCAGACCTCGCCGCCGCCGGGCGGTCGCTCGCCCGCCTCGCGCTCGACCTCGCCGATTCGCGGGTGACCGATTGGGCGACGCTCCCGGTGCTCCTCGTCGGCACCGGGCGCTACGCAGCGACGACCATCGCCGCGCTCCAGGCGCGGGGCGCGGGCAACGTCCGCGTGTACTCCGCGACCGGCCGTGCCGACTCCTTCGCCAGCAAGTACGGCGTCCGCGCCGAGCACGACCTCCGCGATGCCATCGCCGCGGCCGACATCGTCATCACCTCGACCGCCCGGTACACGGTCGGACCCGCCGACATCCCCGACGACCGGCCGCGGCTGGTGATCGACCTCGGACTCCCCCGCAACGTCGAGCCCGCCGTCGGAGAGCTCCCCGGTATCGACCTGCTCGATCTCGAGCTGATCGGCCGGCACGCGGCCCTCGCCGAGCTCGGCGCCGGCGCCCACGCGGTCGTCGGCTCGGCCGTCGCGACCTTCAACGCCGAGCGCGCCGCGGCCCCCGCGATCGTCGCGTGGCGCACGCACATCCAGTCGGTTCTGGATGCCGAGCTCGCGCGGCTTCGTCCCGACGACGCCCGCGCCGCCTCGGCGCTGCGCCACCTGGCCGGTGTGCTCTCGCACGGACCCACCACGCGGGCGCGCGAGTTCGCCGCGGCCGGCCGTCTCGACGAGTTCGAGCGGGCGCTCGAGACGGTGTTCGGGGTCGAGGTCGCCTCGGCCCTGTCGATCGTCGACGCCGAGCGCGCCGCCGGCTGAGCCGAGCCTGCGCCGGGGGTCCGGGGCCGTTTCGTCTCGCTCCGCTCGCTCAACGACCGGAGGTCCGGGGCCGTTTCGTCTCGCTCCGCTCGCTCAACGACCGGAGGGAGACGTCGTTCCCGGTCGTTGAGCGGAGGCGCGCAGCGCCGCAGACGAAACGCGCCGAGCCCGCGAGCGGCTCAGGGCACGAGGTCCGCGGGATCGGTCACGGGCAGGCGGCAGGCGAAATCCCGGCAGTCGTAGGCCGTCGCGAGGCCGTCGCGCTGCGTCTTGTCGGCGAAGAGTCCGAACCCGGCATCGGCGAAGGCCGCCGCCTGGGCGGGCGTCACGACGGCCACCACGTCGGCGTCGAGCCTGCACGCGGCTTCGGCGAGCGGGTCCGACGGCTCTCCCACCACGACGACCTGTCGCGGAGGCGTCGCGAGCAGCCCCGCCACGCGCAGCAGCGAGCTGTGCGCGAGCGGCTGTGCAAGGGCCGCCCCGGCGTGCGCGGCCACGAGACGCTCGGCGAGAGCACGGTCGTCCTCTCCCCCTCCGAGCAGCCATAGTGCGGCTGCGGCCCCGGCGATCGCCGCGACGCCGGAGGGCTCGTCGCCGTCGGAGGAGGCATCCGGCGCCACCACTCCTCGTGCGGCCAGCACGGGGTCGATGCCCGCGGGAGCTTGCAATGACCCGTCCTCGGCGACGCACGCCTCGACCAGCGTTCGCGCGCGAACGGCATAGGCGGGCTCGCCCGTCGCGACCGCGAGCGACACGAGACCCTCGGCGAGCTGTCCGTGATCGGCGATCGTCGCCGGTGCGCGCGAGGGGATCTCGTCGAGCGAGGCGCGCACGAGCCGGCCGTCCGGCGCGACGTTCGTGGTGAGCACGGCGTCGGCCGCCCAGCGCGCGGCCTCGATCCACTCGGCCTCGCCGAGGCGCACCCCCGCACGGGCCAGGGCGCCGATCGCGAGCCCGTTCCACCCCGTCACGACCTTGCCGTCCACCGCCGGCGGCTCGAGTTCGCGGCGTGCCGCGGCATCCCGTGCGTAATACCCGCCCTCGCTCCGAGCGCCGTCGATCCACGACTCCGAGTCCTGAGCGGCGCCGAACCCGCCCGACGGCTGCTGCAAGACGTCCCGCAGGAACGCGACGATGCCGCGCGCCGTCTCGACATCGCCGGCGTCGACCGCGACGTCGAGCAGCTGCGCACTGTCGGTGAGCATCCGCTCGTAGTGCGGCACGGTCCAGTCCCGCCGCGTGGCGTAGCGGAAGAACCCGCCCTCGACGGGATCGCGCAGCTCCGAGGCGGCCATGGCCGCGAGAGCGCGGTCGGCGACGACGGATGCCTCGGCATCCCGCTGCCGCACGAGCCGCGACTGCAGGAACCGCAGGGCCGTCGCGACCGGGAACTTCGGAGCCCGGGGATCGCCGCCCCAGAAGCCGCCGTACTCGGGATCCTCTCGCTCGGCGAGGGCACGCGCGGCGGCCACGACGGCGGAGGCATCCGGCGGCTCGCTCCCCTCCGCCACGGTCCCGCGCACGTCGGCCAGGGCCTCGGCGATCGCACCGGCGGTACCCTCGGCCGCCTCGCGGCGGTCGGTCCACGCTTCGTGAACCGCGTCCAGGACCTGTCCGAACGACGGCATGCCGGCGCGGGGCTCGGGCGGGAAGTAAGTGCCCGCATAGAACGGACCGCCGTCCGGCGTCGTGAAGACGCTCAGCGGCCAGCCCAGGTTCTGCGTGAACGCGCCGGCGGCCGCCATGTAGGCGGCGTCGACCTCGGGGTGCTCCTCGCGGTCGACCTTGATGGCGACGAAGCGGTCGTTGAGCCGCTCGGCCAGCGCAGCGTTCTCGAACGACTCCCGCGCCATGACATGGCACCAATGGCATGTGGAGTAGCCGATCGAGACGAAGACCGGCACGTCGCGCCGGCGCGCCTCCGCGAAGGCCTCTTCGCCCCACGGGTACCACGCGACGGGATTTCCGGCGTGGAGGCGGAGGTAGGGGCTCGCAGAGGCGGCCAGACGCTCGTTCATGGCGTCGGGGGTCAGTTGACCTCATCGGGGTGGGCGCTGACGCGGCCCGAGCCGTCGCCGGTGTCCATCGCGTCGATCGCCGAGACCTCGGCATCCGTCAGCTCGAAGTCGAACACGTCGAGGTTCTCTTCGAGGCGCTCGCGACGCACCGACTTCGGGAAGACGATGAAGCCGTGCTGGATGTGCCAGCGCAGCACGACCTGAGCCGGCGTCTTGTCGTGCTCGGACGCTGCCTCGGCGACAGCGGAGGCTCCGAAGAGGTCGTACTTGCCCTGGCCGAGCGGGCCCCACGCCTCGATCCTGACGTCGTTCGCGGCGGCCCAGTCCGTCACTTCGCCCTGCTGGTAGGCGGGGTGGAGCTCGATCTGATCGACCGCCGGCACGACGCCCGTCGCCTGGACGAGCTTCTCGAGGTGCGGCACGAGGTGGTTCGAGACGCCGATCGAGCGCGTGAGCCCGGCATCCCGGATCTCGATCATCTTCTCCCACGCGTGCAGGTAGTTGTCGGCCGCGGGCGTGGGCCAGTGCACGAGGTAGAGGTCGACCTTGTCGAGGCGGAGCTTGTCGAGGCTCTCGCGGATCGCCGCATGCGGCTCCTCGCCGTCGTGGCGGTCGTTCCAGAGCTTCGTCGTGATGAAGAGGTCGTCGCGGGAGAGACCGCTCGATGCGATCGCGGCGCCGACGCCCTCTTCGTTGCCGTAGATGGCGGCGGTGTCGATGTGGCGATAGCCGACCTCGAGGGCCTCGCTCACGGCCCTTTCGGTGTCTGCCGGGGGAACGCGGAAGACGCCGTAGCCGAGCTGCGGGATGTCGTTGCCGTCGTTGAGCTTCACGGTGGGGATCGTCATGGCTCAAGCCTAGGAGTCGCCTCGACGGCCTGACGGGGATTGACAGCCTCCGCCCGACGACCCCGCCCGAAACGACCTAGCGGCGGCTCGGATCCCAACATCCGAGTCGCCGCTAGGGTCGCAGAGTCAGAGGAACGTCACTCGCAGAGCCCCTGGGCCGCCGCGTTCTTCTCCTGACCGCCGCCGACGAGCTTGATGAGCTGGCCGACGTTCTCCGCGCCGGCGTAGCCCTGGGTGTTGACGAGCTTGTGGATCTGGCCGAAACAGGCGGCGTCGGAGGGCGCTGCCTGCGCGGCGGTGCCGGCGATGCCGGCCATGAGGAGCCCGGCGATGAATCCGGTGGCGAGAATGCGCTTCATTGGAATTCCCTTCAATCAGCAGGTGCGCGGTCGCACCCGATAACTGTGATTCCTCCGCCGGGCCCCATTCGGATGCAGCGACCTCGAACTTTTCCGGGTCAGAGCTTCGTGACCGGCTGCTGCAGCTCGGTGACCCACTCCTCCTCGGGCAGCATCCCCGACACGAGATAGACCTCTCGCCCGATGCCGGACGGGCTGTAGCCCGACTCTTCGATCCAGCGCATGAGGTGCATCCACGAATCCCCGATGCGCGCCATCACACCGTGGTGCACGAGGCTCGCCGCGAGCTCCACGGGCGGGAGCTCGACACGCTCCAGGCCCTCGGGGTCGACATCGCCGGGGTCGGCCGGGAAGCCCGCCCGCACGACGATGGGCCCGTCTTCGTCGTCGACCGCCTCGTAGAGCGCGTACGCCGGATCCCGCAGGGGGATGCCCGCGGCCTCGAGTGCCCCCGCGACTCGATCGAACAGGGGGCCGACGACCGGCGACGCGTTCTCCGGGCCGAAGCCGGGCGCATCGGCGCGACCCTCGAAGACGGTGACGGACGGGATGGACTTCAGTTCGACGTCGGTCGACATGACCGCGCCTCCTTCCAGGTGGTGGAGTCGTTCGTCGAGCCGGGAGATCCGGGCTCGATCCGCCGCGATCTGCGCCTCGAGCTCGGCGCGACGCCGGTGCAGCAGGGCGCGATGGGCGGCGGCATCCGTGGACCCGTCCACGACCCCGCGGATCTGCTCGAGGCCGATCCCGAGGTCGCGGAGTCCGACGATGCGGCCGAGCGCCGCGAACTGCTCCGGTTCGTAGTACCGATAACCCGAGTACGGGTCGACGCGGGCGGGCTTCAGAAGCCCGATCGCGTCGTAGTGCCGCAGCATCCGCACGCTCACGCGCCCGAATGAGGCGAACTCTCCGATGGTGTACATGGTCCTCCGACCGTGCCGCCTGACACCGTGTGAGGGTCAAGCGATGCTCACGCGTTCTACGATGGAAGGCTATGCCCGCGCCACAGCCCGTGATCGCCTTTCCGCCGGAGCTGCCCGTCAGCGCCGCCCGGGAGGAGATCGCGCGCGCCATCCGGGACCACCAGGTGGTCATCGTCGCCGGGGCGACCGGTTCGGGCAAGACGACGCAGCTTCCCAAGATCTGCCTGGAGCTCGGTCGCACGAAGATCGCGCACACGCAGCCCCGCCGCATCGCTGCGCGGTCGATCGCGGAGCGCATCGCCGAAGAGCTGCAGGTGCCGCTCGGCACGACGGTCGGCTACAAGGTGCGGTTCACCGACAAGGTGTCGGCAGATACGAGCATCGCGCTCCTGACCGACGGCATCCTGCTGAACGAGATCCACCGCGACCGGCTGCTGCGCCGCTACGACACGATCATCGTCGACGAGGCGCACGAGCGGTCGCTCAACGTCGACTTCCTGCTCGGGTACCTCAAGCGCATCCTGCCGAAGCGGCCCGATCTCAAGGTCATCATCACCTCGGCCACGATCGACCCTGAGAGCTTCGCGAAGCACTTCGGCCCCTCTGCGAAGCCGGGGACCGAGGTCGAGCCGGCCCCGATCGTCGAGGTCTCGGGCCGCACCTATCCCGTCGAGATCCGGTACCGGGCGTCGGAGTCGGAATCCGTCGAAGGGCAGACCGACGACGTCGACGGCATCACCGCCGCGCTCCGCGAGCTCGATCGCGAGCCGGCGGGCGATGTGCTGGTGTTCCTCCCCGGCGAGGCCGAGATCCGCGACGCGATGGATGCCGTGCGCGGCATGTACGCGAAGGATGCCGCGCCGACGGAGGTCCTGCCGCTCTACGGGCGGCTCAGCGCGGCCGAGCAGCACCGCGTCTTCGAGCGATCCGCCGTCGCGGGCGTGCGCCGCAGGGTCATTCTCGCGACGAACGTCGCCGAGACGAGCCTGACGGTGCCGGGCATCCGGTACGTCGTCGACACCGGCACGGCGCGCATCTCGCGGTACAGCAACCGCAGCAAGATCCAGCGGCTTCCGATCGAGGCGATCTCGCAGGCGTCGGCCCAGCAGCGCTCCGGGCGCGCGGGCCGCACGGCGCCCGGCGTCGCGATCCGCCTCTACTCGGAGGAGGACTTCGAGCGCCGCGACGAGTTCACCGAACCCGAGATCCTGCGCACCAGCCTCGCGTCCGTCATCCTGCAGATGCTGTCGCTCGGCTTCGGCGACATCTCGTCGTTCCCGTTCCTCACTCCCCCGGACTCCCGCGGCGTCAAGGCCGCCTTCGACCTCCTCATCGAGCTCGGCGCCGTGCAGGATCGATCCTCCGGCGAGCGCGGCGGAGCGAGACGCGGAGACGACGATCGCGGCCCGAGACTGACGGACCTCGGACGCGAGATCGCGCGGCTCCCGATCGACCCCCGGTTCGCGCGCATGCTGCTCGAGGCCCGCGGCAGCGGCGTGCTCCGCGACCTCATGGCGATCGTCGCGGGCATGTCGATCCAGGACGTCCGGGAGCGCCCCGAGGAGCGCCGCGAGGAGGCCGACCGCCTGCATGCGCGCTTCACGGATCCGACGAGCGACTTCCTGACGCTGCTCAACCTCTGGAACCACCTGCAGGAGCAGCAGGCCGCGCTCGGGTCGAGCGCCTTCCGCCGGCTCTGCCGGGCGGAGCACCTGAACTACGTGCGCGTGCGGGAGTGGTTCGACGTCCACCGTCAGCTGAGCTCGCTTCTACGAGCCGAGGGCCGCGAGCGCGCCGGCGAGCGACGGGATGCGGCGCAGGACGCGACGGGCACGGCCGATCCCGATGCGATCCACAAGGCCGTCCTGTCGGGCCTGCTCTCGCACCTCGGCATCCTCGACGAGCGCGGCCGGAGCCCCGACGCGAAGGCGGGGCGGTCGGCACCGAAGGGCCGCGCCCCCGCTGCGGAGTACCTCGGCGCGCGGGGCGCCCGGTTCGCGATCTTCCCCGGCTCGGGCCTGCGCAAGAAGTCGCCGAACGCCGTCATGGCGGCCGAGCTCGTCGAGACCTCCCGGCTGTTCGCCCGGACGGTCGCATCGATCGATCCAGCGTGGGCCGAGCCGCTCGCGGGCGACCTCGCCAAGCGCTCCCTGAGCGAACCGCACTGGTCGAAGGCCGCGGGCGCGGCATCCGTCTACGAGAAGGTGACGCTCTTCGGGGTCGAGATCGTGCCTCGGCGACGCGCCCAGCTCGCACGCTTCGACCGGCCGCTCGCGCGCGAGCTGTTCCTGCGACACGCGCTGGTCGAGGGCGAATGGGATGCCTCGGCCCTCGACAAGCGCCTGACGGCGTTCGAGCGGCGCAACCTCGAGCTGCGCCGGCGTCTCGAGAAGATCGAGGAGCGCGAGCGCCGCCGCGACATCCTCGCCGGCGACGAGGCCGTCTTCGCGTTCTACGACGCCCGCCTTCCGCGCGATGTCTTCGACGTGCGGTCGTTCGAGACGTGGTGGCGGGATGCCTCGAACCGCACGCCGAAGCTTCTCGACATGACCGAGGCCGATCTCGCCGGTGAGGTGCAGCGCAGCGACGAGCGCGACTTCCCGGCCCGATGGCGCCAGGACGACCAGGTGCTGTCGCTCGCCTACCGGTTCGAGCCCGGTGCACCCGACGACGGCGTGACCGCCGTCGTACCGCTCGCCCTCCTCGCCCAGCTGCGCGCCGACGGCTTCGACTGGCAGGTGCCCGGGATGCGCGACGAGCTCATCGCGGGGCTCATCCGGTCGCTTCCCAAGGCGATCCGGCGCCACGTCGTCCCCGCGGCCGACTGGGCGGCGAAGTTCGCAGAGGAGCTGGACGGCCAGGGCCCGGAATCGCACAACGGCCTGCCGCCGGCGACCCTCCGCGATGCCCTCGCCACGCGCATCCAGCGCATCGCGAACCAGCCCGTGACGTCGGGCGACTTCGATCTGGAGCGGGTGCCCGGGCACCTGCTCGTGTCGTTCCGGGCGGTCGACGAACGCGGCCGCACGGTCGGCTCGGACCGCGACCTTCCCGCCCTGCAGGACCGCCTCGCCGGCCGCGCCCGCACGGCGGTCAGCCGCTCCCTCAGCGGCCCGCGGTCATCGACCGGGCCGCGCACCGACGAGACGAGACGATCCGGGCCGGCCGATCTCATGGGCTCGAGCGTCGCGCCTCGCTCGGCTGGCTCAGCGACCGGGGAAGGGCCCGGTCGTGCGTCGTTCGCCGAGCAGTCCGGCCTCACCGAGTGGACCTTCGGCGATCTCCCCGAGGTCGTCGACACGCGGGTCGCCGGGGGCGTCGTCCGCGGCTACCCCGCCATCGTCGACGAGGGCGCGACGGTCGCCCTGCGGATCGAGGCGACGCCCGAAGCGGCCGAACGCGCCACGCGAGCCGGCGTGCGCCGTCTCGTGCTGCTCGCCGTCGCATCGCCCTCGGCGTACGTGCTCGACCACCTCACGTCCGCCGAGAAGCTCGCACTCGCGGCATCCCCCTATCCGTCCGCGAAGGCGCTCATCGAAGACGCCCGCGTTGCGGTGGCGGATGCCGTCATCGCACGCACCGCGCCCTCCGGCGTCGTGCGCACGCGGACCGCGTTCGACGGCGTCCGCGACGCCGTCTCGGGTGCCGTCGTGGACGATCTCTTCCAGACCGTGTCGCTCGTCGCCCGCATCCTGACCGCGGCGCGCGACGTCGAGCGGGCCGTGCGCGACCAGAACTCGCTGACGCTCCTCGCCGCGCTCAACGACGTCAAGTCGCAGGTCGCGGGGCTCGTCTTCCCGGGCTTCGTCTCACGGACGGGCATGGCGCGTCTCGCCCATCTGCCGCGATATCTCCGTGGGGCGCTCGACCGGGTCCGGACCCTCTCCGACAACCCCGGCCGCGACCGGCAGCGGCTGACCGAGTACGAGAGGGCGGCGGGGGCCTATGCCGAGGCCGGCGGCGGCATCCCGCCCTCGGCCGACGCCCCCGCAGCGCTCTTGCACGCGCGCTGGCTGCTCGAGGAGTACCGCGTGAGCCTCTTCGCCCAGTCGCTCGGCACCGCCGAGCCCGTCTCGCTGCAGCGCATCCAGAAGGCTCTCCGCGAAGGCTGACCGGCAAGATCCGGAATACCGTCCCGATCTCAGGAGGTTGGCCCTCACATGGCTCACGCGATCGTCTACACCGAGTTCGGCGGACCCGAGGTCCTGACACTGACGGAGGTCCCCGATCCCGTCCCCGGCGAAGGCGAGATCGCCGTCCGGGTCGAGGCGGCGGGCGTCAACCCGATCGATGCGAAGTTCCGGTCCGGCAAGCGACCGAGCGGCGAGATCACGGAGCCGCGGCGCGTCGGCGGCGACCTCGCGGGCGTCGTGACCGCGGTCGGAGCCGGCGTCGACGGCTTCCGCGCCGGCGATGCGGTCGCGGTCTTCGGGGTGCAGGGCGGCTATTCGACCGACCTCGTCGTGCCCGCCGACAAGGCCCACGTCCGTCCCCCGCAGGTCTCCGCGGCGGAGGCCGCTGCGCTGGGCATCCCCGTCGGGACGGCCTACCAGACGCTGCGCTCGCTCGGCGTCGGCCCGGGCGACACGCTCCTCGTGCACGGAGGATCGGGAGCCGTCGGCCAGGCCGCCATCCAGTTCGCGGCGCTGTGGGGCGCGACCGTCCTCGCGACCTCCTCGGAGCGGCGGTTCGATCGCGTCCGCGAGCTCGGGGCGACGCCCGTCGCGTACGGCGACGGCCTCGTCGAGCGCGTGCGCGGCCTCGCTCCCGGCGGCGTGACAGTCATCATCGACGCCGCCGGCACGGACGAGGCCCTCTCCGCCTCGCTCGAGCTGCTCGCCGACAAGCACCGCATCGCGACCCTCGTGCGGGGACGGGATGCCGCGGGTCTGGGCATCCGCGCCTTCTCGGGCGGCAGCCCCGAGCCGCTCACCGCGCAGCAGCTCGCCTGGCGCTTCGAGGCGATCCCGGTGGCGCTCGCGCTGCTCGCCGCCGGCGCGTTCTCGATCGAGCTCGGCCCGACCTTCGCCCTCGCGGACGCGCCCAAGGCTCACGAGGCCGTGGAGTCCGGCGTGGACGGGAAGATCGTCCTCGTCCCGTAGGTCGGTGGGTCAGGCGCCCGGCTCAGCTCCCGTCGCGACGGGTCGGCCCGGCGTGTTCGACCACTGGCTCCACGAGCCGGGGTACACCGCGACCTCGATCCCCGCGACTTCGCCGGCCAGGGCGGTGTGCGCCGCCGTGAGCCCCGAGCCGCAGTACGCGGCGACGGGATCGGCACCCGTCGCCCCGACGCCTGCGAAGGCCTCGCGGATCGCGGCGGGCGGGGCGAACGCGTCGCCGTCGAGGAGGGCGTCGGCCGGCAGGTTGCGGGCGCCGGGGATGTGTCCCGGAATCGGGTCGTACGGCTCGACCTCTCCGCGATAGCGCTCCGGCGCCCGCGCGTCCAGGAGGAGTCCGCGCTCCGGCCACGCTGCCGCGTCGTCGATCGTCACGCCGCCTGCGGGATCGCGTAGCACGATCGACCCGCGCGGGGGCGACACCTCCCCCGTCTCGAGCGGCAGCCCGGACGTCGTCCAGGCCGAGAGACCACCGTCGAGCACACGCACGTCCTCCACGCCCGCGCGCCGGAGCAGCCACCACGCCCGCGCGGCCGCGACCGACCGGTAGTCGTCGTAGACGACGACGGAATCGCCCTCGCTCAGGCCCCAGCGGCGCGCCGCCTCCTGGAGCGTCTCGCGCGACGGGAGAGGGTGCCGCCCCTCCGACGGCTCGCCGTGCGTCGCGAGCTCGGTGTCCATGTCGACGTAGACGGCGCCCGGAAGATGACCGGCGGAGTGCGGGGCACGTCCGTCCGGCGCGTCGAGGCCGTAGCGGACGTCGAGGAGACGGATGCCGTCACCGGCCTCCAGACGCCGGTGCAGTTCTTCGACCGAGATGAGCGGAGAGACAGGCATACGGGCATCCTCACACGGCCTGCGGGATTCCCGCGTCGCAACAGTTCGCAACACCCGGCGGCGGAACAGCGCGGATCGCGACAATTGACGGATGTCCTCCACACCCCGCCGCCAGGGCTTCGCCACGGCCCAGGTGCAGGCCGGGTACGACCCGGGCCTTGCGCAGAACACGGCGGTCACGCCGATCTATCAGTCGAACGCGTACGAGTTCGCCACGCTCGCCGACGCCCGCGACCTCTTCGCACTCCGCACGTCGGGCAACCTCTACAGCCGCAACGCGAACCCCACCCAGCTCGTGTTCGAGGAGCGGGTCGCCGCCCTCGAGGGCGGCATCGCGGCCGCAGCCGTCGCGTCGGGACAGGCAGCGGTCGCCGTGACGCTCCTCGCACTGGCGAAGGGCGGCGAGCACATCGTCGCGGCGAAGCAGCTGTACGGCGGCACCGTCGACCTTCTGCAGGAAACGTTCGCCGACTGGGGCATCGCGGTCACCTTCGTCGACCAGGACGACATCGCGGCATGGCGTGCGGCGGTGCGCCCCGAGACGCGCGCGCTCTTCGCGGAGTCGATCACCAACCCCCTCGCACAGGTGCTCGACATCCGCGCCGTCGCCGATGTCGCCCGCGAGGCCGGCGTGCCGCTCGTGATCGACAACACCGTCGCAACCCCCGCGCTCATCCGCCCCGTCGAGCACGGCGCCGACTTCGTCGTGCACTCCGCCACGAAGTACCTCGGCGGTCACGGCACCTCGATGGGCGGCATCGTCGTCGACCTCGGCACGTTCGACTTCGGCGCCGACCCCGACCGGTGGCCGCAGCTCACGAAGCCGTACGCCCGCGTCCGCGACCTCGTGCTGTGGGACCGCTTCGGCCCGACGGGCCTCGCCTTCGTCGCCCTCGTCAAGTCGAAGTACGTGCACGACCTGGGTCCGTCGATCTCGCCCTTCAACGCCTTCCAGCTGCTGCAGGGGCTCGAGACGCTGGAGCTCCGGATGGCGCGGCACAGCGCGTCGGCGCTCGAGGTCGCCCGGTTCCTCGCGAACCACCCGGCCGTCGCGAAGGTGCACCACCCGCTCCTCGAGTCGTCGCCCTGGCACGACCTCGCGCTCCGCTACGCGCCGAAGGGCGCGGCATCCGTCTTCGCGTTCGACCTCGTCGGGGACGGCGACGCGGAGGCCGACTGGGCGAAGGTCGAGCGGTTCGTCGACTCGCTCGAGGTGGTCAAGCTCGTCGCCAACATCGGCGATGCCCGGAGCCTCGTCGCGCACCCCGCCTCGATGACGCACAGCCACCTGAGCGAGGCGCAGTTCGCCGAGGCGGGGATCACGGCGACGACGATCCGCCTCTCCATCGGCCTCGAAGACCCGGTCGACATCGTCGCCGACCTCGCGCGGTCGCTCGACCTCGTGACCGACCTCGTGACCGACGTCGAGTCGGACGTCGTCGAGTCAGACGTCGTCGCCGAGGCCGAGCAGGCGCTCAGCGCGACGCGATGAGCGCGCGGTAGAACTCGATCCCGCGCAGCCACACTCCCACGCGGATGCGCTCGTTGTGCGAGTGCAGCGCGTCGCGCTCCGGCCGCGTGAGGTGGAAAGGCGTGAAGCGGTACACGTGGGGGCAGATCGCCGTGAACCAGCGGCTGTCGCTCGCGCCGAGCTGCAGATAGGGCGTGGGCACGACGTCTTCCCCGAGCGTCGCGACGATCGCCCCGCCCAGTCGCCGCCACGCGTCACCGCGCCACGGCGAGATCGGCGAGGGGTCGGATCCGTGCCGCACCTCGAGCTCGACCTCGTCATCGGCGATGATGCGCCGTGCCCGCTCCGTGGCGCTGTGCACCGTGTCGCCGTGCAGGAGGCGGATGTTGACGGATGCCTTGGCCGTCGTCGCCAGCACGTTCTCGCCCGGCGCGCCGCTCAGCTGTGTCGCGACCGCCGTCGTGCGGACGACGGCGTTCATCTCGGGTCCCATCCGCGAGAGAGCCGCCGCGACGAGCGGCGCTGTCACCGACAGGCGCTGGAGCACGCCGCGCAGGGGCTGCGGTGCATGCGGGGCGACGGTCTCGAGCATCGCGCGCACGGGCGGCGCGATCCGGGTGGGGAACGGATGCCGGTGCAGCCGGTCGATCGCGCGAGCGAGGCGCGCGGTGGCCGGTGTTGCCGGAGGCGTCGACGCGTGCCCGCCCTGCTCGCGGACCGTCAGAAGGAGCGTCATGACGCCGCGCTCGGCGACGCCCACCATGGCCGTCGGCACCGCGACTCCGGGGATGACGCCGTCGACGACGGCTCCCCCCTCGTCGAGCACGAGCGCGGGCCGCACTCCCCTCTCCCGCAGCGTCTCGACGATCGCCTGGGCGCCGCCGCCCGCCGTCTCCTCGTTGTGGCCGAAGGCGAGGTAGACGTCGTGCGCAGGCGTGACTCCATCGGCGATCGACGACTCGACGGCTTCGAGGATCGCCACGAGGGCCCCCTTGTCGTCGATCGCGCCGCGGGCGTGGATCGCGGCATCCGTCCCCTCCCCCGCGACCACGGCGTCGAAGGGGGGATGCTCCCACTCGGCCTCGACGACCGGGACGACGTCGATGTGCGCCATGAGCACGAGCGGGTCGCCGTCGCCGGCGCCCCGCCAGCGGTAGAGCAGGGAGTGCCCGGCAACGGTCTCGCGCGCGAGGTGCTCGTGCGTGAGCGGATAGAGGCGCTCGACCGCCGCGACGAAGCGCTCGAAAGGCTCCCAGTCGGTCTTGGACTCGTCGGCGTGCGAGACGGTCGGGATGCGCAGCAGCTCTTGGAATCGCTCGACGGGACTTGCCACCGCACGAGCCTACCCGCGCGGCATCCGGCCCATTCCGGTCCCTGAGCCCGTCGAAGGGTCGAACGCCTTACCCGCACCGACCCCGGTCCCTGAGCTCGTCGAAGGGTCGAACGCCATCCCCGCACCGACCCCGGTCCCTGAGCTCGTCGAAGGGTCGAACGCCATCCCCGCACCATCGCTACGCTCGACCCATGACCTCACCCGACTCCCCCGGCCTGCGCTGGGGCATCCTCGCGACGGGCGGCATCGCCCACGCCTTCGCCCGCGACCTCCGCACGGCGGGGCGCGATCTCGTGGCGGTCGGGTCCCGACGCGCACAAGCGGCGCAGGCGTTCGCCGACGAGTTCGAGATCGGCCGCGCGCACGACTCGTACGAAGCGCTCGTCGACGACCCCGACGTCGACATCCTCTACATCGCGACCCCGCACCCCGCGCACGCCGAGAACGCGATCCTCGCCCTCGAGCACGGCAAGCACGTGCTCGTCGAGAAGCCCTTCACGCTCACGCGGGCAGAGGCCGAGCGCGTCCGCGACGTCGCCCGCGCGCACGGGCTGCTCGCGATGGAGGCCATGTGGACGCGGTACCTTCCGCACATGATCCGCATCCGCGAGATCATCCAGGCGGGCACGCTCGGCGAGATCCGGGCCCTCTTCGCCGATCACACCCAGCGCATCTCCGCCGACCCGGCGCATCGCCTGAACGCGATCGAGCTCGGCGGCGGGGCGCTCCTCGACCTCGGCATCTACCCCGTCTCGTTCGCGTGGGACATCCTGGGCGAGCCGACGACCATGACGGCGTCCGCGCGTCTCATCGAGACCGGCGCGGACAGCGAGGTCGCCACCACGTTCACGCATGCCGGGGGTGCCGTGTCGTCGACGATCTCGGCCTCGCGCTCGGCGGGTCCGAACGTGGCGCACATCCTCGGCACCGAGGCCCGCATCGACATCGACCGCGTCTGGTACACCCCCACGTCTTTCCGGGTCATCCACCCCCAGGGCGACATCATCGAGGACTACGTGACCCAGCACGAGGGCCGCGGCATGCAGTACCAAGCGCTGGCGGCCGAGCGCTACGTGGCCGATGGGACGCTGGACAGCGACATCCTCCCCCTCGACGAGACCGTCGCGATCATGGGGACCCTCGACGAAGTGCGCCGGATCATCGGCGTCCGCTACCCCCAAGAGGACTGATCATGCCCGACTCGACACCGCGCGTCGCGGTCTACCTCGACTTCGACAACATCGTGATGTCGTGGTACGACCGCGTCCACGGGAGGAACTCGTACTCCCGCGACCGGCAGCGCATCACCGAGGCGGCCGATCCCGAGGTCGCCCAGCGCCTGTCCGCCGCGACGGTGGACGTCGGCGCGATCATCGACTACGCGGCATCCTTCGGCACACTGGTGCTGACCCGCGCATACGCCGACTGGTCGTCGCCCGTCAACGCGGAGTACCGCAACCAGCTCGTCGCACGGGCCGTGGACCTCGTGCAGCTCTTCCCCGCGGCCGCGTACGCCAAGAACGGAGCGGATATTCGCCTCGCCGTCGACGCGGTCGAGGACATGTTCCGCCTCCCCGATCTCACCCACGTCGTCATCGTCGCGGGCGACAGCGACTACGTGCCGCTCGCCCAGCGCTGCAAGCGCCTGGGGCGGTTCGTCGTGGGCGTCGGGGTCGCCGGCTCGACCGCCAAGTCGCTGGCCGCCGCGTGCGACCAGTTCGACTCGTACGACTCACTCCCCGGCGTCTCGGCTCCGGAAGGAGCGAAGAAGACGGATGCCGCGGCCCCATCTCGGGCGAAGCGCTCGAAGAAGGCGGCTCCCGACCCGTCGGGCGAACTTCTCGCGCGGGCGCTGCGGCTCGAGCAGGAGCGCACCGACGAGGACTGGGTGCACCTGTCGGCGGTCAAGAACCTGCTGAAGCGCATGGACCCCTCGTTCAGCGAGAAGGCGCTCGGCCACCGTTCGTTCTCGGACTTCGTGAAGGCCCAGCCGACCGTGGCCGAGCTCGACGAGTCGACCAACATCGTCCGGGTCCGGCTGCGCGCGAGCTGAACCCCCCGAGCCCCGGTCCCTGAGCCTGTCGAAGGGTCGAACGCCGGTCCCGCGAGGAGACCGGCGGCCGACCCTTCGGCACTGGTCGCGTCAGGCCGCGAACGGCACCGCCCCGACGAGCACCGCGACGGCCAGCATGACGAGCGACACCACGGTCGCACGCCAGAGCACCTTCTTGTGGTGATCGCCGAGGTTGACGCTCGCGAGCGAGACGAGCAGCAGGATCGCCGGCACGAGCGGGCTCTGCAGGTGCACGGGCTGCCCCGTGACCGACGCGCGCGCCATCTCGACGGGCGCGATGCCGTAGTTGGCGGCGCTCTCGGCGAGGATCGGCAGGATCCCGAAGTAGAACGCGTCGTTCGACATGAAGAACGTGAACGGGATCGACAGGATGCCGGTGATGACCGCCATGTAGGGTCCGAGGGCCGTCGGGATGACGGTCGTCACCCACTCGGCCATCGCGTCGACCATTCCCGTTCCGTTGAGCACGCCGACGAGCACGGCGGCGGCGAGCACCATCGAGACGACGCCGACGATGCTCGGCGCGTGGGCGACGATCTCGTCGGCCTGGCTCTTGAGCTTCGGGAAGTTCACGACGAGCGCGACGGCGGCGCCGACCATGAAGACGTACGGCAGCGGGAAGAGGTCGAGGACGAGCAGGACCATTACCGTGACGGTCAGCGCGAGGTTCACCCAGATGAGCTTCGGGCGCAGCGTCGGGCGGAGGGGGTCGAGGATCGTGTCCGCCATGGCGGTGTCGGCGGCGTCGACCAGCGTCGCGGCCGCGACCGGCCCGCCGCCCTGCACCGTCACGAGGTTGCCCGTGCGCAGCGAGGCGCGCGCACCGGGCTTGGGCTCCGCGCCGCGGAAGAGCTTCGGGCCGCCGAGCAGGCCGTCGCCGCCCGATCCCCCACGATCCAGGTCGATGCTGCCGATGCGGCGGCGCTCCGACAGGCCGAGGAACCAGGCGAACGTCAGCGCGATCACCAGGCCCGCGGCGAGCGAGGGCAGCATCGGCACGAAGATGTCGTTGGGCTCCAGGCCCAGCGCCGTCGCCGCGCGGACCGTGGGCCCGCCCCACGGAACGATGTTGAGCGTGCCGTTCATGAGGCCGGCCACGCACGTGAGCACCACGGGGCTCATGCCGAGGCGCAGGTACAGCGGCAGCATTGCGGAGGTCGTGATGATGAACGTCGTCGAGCCGTCGCCGTCGAGCGAGACCGCCCCGGCGAGGAGCGCGGTGCCGAGCACGACCTTCGCGGGGTCATCGCCGAGCACCCGCGTGACCGCGCGGATGAGCGGGTCGAAGAGGCCCACGTCGATCATGATCCCGAAGAACATGATGGCGAACATGAGCAGCGCCACCGTAGGCGCCATGTCCTTGACCGAGTCCAGGATCATGTCGCCGAGCCCGAGGCCGGCGCCGGCGAAGAGCCCGAAGATCGTGGGCACGAGGATGAGGGCGACCATCGGCGTCAGACGCCTGGTCATGATGAGCGCCATGAAGGTCAGCACCATCGTGAACCCCAGAGCCACGAGGACTCCCTCGGGTGGCATGAAGGCCACCGCGTAGCCTTCCTCCGCGTCCGCCATGACGCGGGCGAGCGTTGCTGCGTCCATCTCGACTCCTTCGTCCGTCCTCACCGTCGCGGTGAGCGATTCCGCGATGCTAGGCGGCGCTCCCGGCGTCGCGCGCGCTATCTCGCATTGCTCCGCGTTGTGCGCGTAGCGTGTGTTCAGCGCATTCTGCTCACCGATGCGAGGAGGCTCCATGCGGTTCGCGACCCGGGTGCTCCTTCTCCAGCTCGCGACCGTCGTCGCGGTCGTCGGGGTGTGCACGGCGGTCTTCGTCTATCTCGGGGTGCAGCAGCTGCGCGCCGAGTCCGAGGCATCCGCTCTCAACATCGCCCGCACCGTCGCGGAGCAGCCCGACGTGCGCGAGCTGGTGGCGCAGTTCTCGGAGGACCCGGGGACTCCGGATGCCGCCGACCTGCGCGGCGGCGATCTGCAGCGCATCGCGGCCGCCGTGACCGACCGGACCGACGCCCTCTTCGTCGTCATCACGGACGATCACGGCATCCGTCTCGCCCACCCGAACGAGGAGCTGCTCGGCCAGGAGGTCAGCACCCCGTACGCCGACGTGCTCGCCGGCAATGAGGTCGTCGACTGGGAGCGGGGCACCCTCGGGGAATCGGCCCGCGCGAAGGTGCCGGTCTACCCGCCCGGCGACTCCCCGGGAGCGCCGGTCGGCGAGGTCAGCGTGGGCTTCGAGCGCGCGAGCGTCTTCGACGACCTCCCGGCTCTGCTGCTCGGGATCGCCGTCGCGGCGCTGGCGGCGCTCGCGATCGGCGCGCTCGCGGCGCTGCTGCTCCGCCGCCGCTGGGAACGGCTCACGCTGGGTCTGCAGCCCGAGGAGCTCGTGGCGCTCGTGCAGAACCAGGCGGCGGTCCTCGATGGCGTCGGCGACGGCGTGATCGCGCTCGATCCGGACGGCATCGTGCGGGTCTGCAACGACGCCGCCGAACGGATGCTGTCGCTCGACGCACCCGTGGGACGGGCGCTGGATGGGCTCGGTCTCCCGCCAGAGGCCGCCGCCGCAGTCCGGGAGGGTTCGCACCGCGAGGGCGTCATCGTCGGCGACCGCGTCCTCTATCTCGACACCCATCCGGTCGTGCGGGACGGGCGCTCCCTCGGCGACGTCGTGATCGTGCGCGACCGGACCGATCTCGTCGCCCTCACCGAGAGGCTCGACACCGTGCGTGCCATGACCGGCGCGATGCGGGTGCAGCGGCACGAGTTCGCCAATCGCCTGCACATCGCGACCGGGCTGATCGATGCGGACCGCACCGCCGAGGCGCGCGACTTCCTCGCGGAGCAGGTGCGGCGGGGTCCCATCGACTTCCCCGTCGAGCGGCTCGAGGTCGTCCCCGACCCGTTCCTGCAGTCGGTGCTCGGAGCGATGGGCATCGAGGCGGGTGAGCGCGGCGTGCGGCTGGAGGTCGCGGAGGACACGCTCCTACACGGGCGGCTCCGCGACGTCGAGGACGTCGTCGCGGTCCTGGGCAACCTCGTCGACAACGCCGTGTCGGCCGCGGTGCGAGGCGGCGAGCCACGCGTCGTGCAGGTCGCCCTGCTCGACGCCGGCGAGGATCTCGTGATGACGGTGTCGGACTCGGGCCCCGGCATCCCGGACGATCGCGACGTCTTCGCCCGCAGGACGGATGCTCCGGACGACGGGGCGCCGGACCGAGTGCACGGCCTGGGCGTCGGCCTTCCGCTCTCGCGCGAGCTCGCGCGCCGCCGCGGCGGAGATGTGTGGATCATCGATCGGGGCGGAGAAGCGCACGGCGCGGTCTTCGGCGCGCGTCTACCGGGAGCCGTCATCCCGGCCGACGAGAAGGAGGAGTCATGAGTGCGGCCACCCGTGTGCTCGTCGTCGACGACGACTTCCGCGTCGCGGGACTGCATCGCGATCTCGTGGCGAGCCGACCCGGGTTCGAGGCGCTCGACCCCGTCGGCTCGGTCGGCGCCGCGCGGGCGGCGATCCAGGAGCACCGGCCCCAGCTCGTGCTCGTCGACGCGTACCTGCCGGACGGCGACGGCATCGAGCTCGTCCGCTCGCTCGATGTCGATGCGTTCGTCCTCTCCGCCGCCGATGACGCGGCGACCGTGCGACGGGCGCTCCGGGCCGGAGCGCTCGGGTACTTCATCAAGCCCTTCGATCGACGGGCGCTCGCGGATCGGCTCGATCGCTACCTCCGCTTCCGCAACCTCCTCGCGGGCGATCGCGCACTTGAACAGGAAGACATCGACCGCGCCTCGGCGATCCTCCACGGCGGCGCCGAGTCCTCGCCCGTCTCCCGGTCGGTCACCGAGCAGCTGATCCTCGAGACGCTGGGCGGCGACGAGGCCTCCGCCGCCGAGGTCGCCGAGCGGGCCGGCATCTCGCGCGCGACAGCGCAACGGCACCTCGCGACCCTGGCGGCCCGCGGGGTCGTCGACGTTCGGCTGCGCTACGGAAGCACCGGTCGCCCCGAACACCGGTACGCGGTCGCCTCCGGGCGGTGACAGCTGCCGCGGCCTCCGGTCATTGAGCGGAGGCGCGAAGCGCCGCAGACGAAACGCCCCCAGCCAGCGAGACGCGACTACCGCCGCGCCCGGCGATCCCGGAGATTCGACACGTTTCGTCTCCGCGGCTGCGCCGCTCCGCTCAACGACCGAGCAACCGCGCACCCCCGGTCGTTGAGCGGAGGCGCGAAGCGCCGCAGACGAAACGTCCGCAGCCAGCGAGACGCGACTACCGCCGCGGCGGCGCGACCTCGCTGAGGAACGCGAGCACCGCGGTGTTGAACGCCTTGGGCTGCTCGATGTTGGCGGCGTGGCCGTCGTTCGGGATCGTGATCGACCGACCCTGCGGGGCGAGGGATGCCGAGGCATCCGCGTGCGAAGACGGCCAGAACTCGCTCTCGGCACCCGCAACGAACAGCACCGGCACCGGCGTCCGCGCGATCACGGACCGCCAGTCCGCCTTCGCGTGGTTGCCGAGGAGGGCGAGCTCCCCCGGCGTGAGCTCGCGCTCTGCGCCCTTCATGGCGCGGAGGAGCCGGACGAGCCGCATCCCGCGCTTCGCCATGGGCGTGCCCTTGCCCGTCTGCGGGATCCCCGTCGCGAAATAGGTGTCGGCATTCGCCTCGCTGTACCCGTAGAACCCGTGGGTCCAGTCGCCGTCGTTGAGCATCTTCGGCGTCTGATCGACGATGACGACGGCGCTCACCCGGTCGGTGCCGAACTGGTCGAAGTACGACCAGATCGTGTTGCCGCCCATCGAGCCCCCGACGAGCACCGCGTCGCGCAGGTCGAGCGCCTCCAGCACGTCGCGCACATCCCGCCCTCGCCGCGCCATGTCGACAGCCGACTCGGGCCGATCGGCGCCGCCGTGACCGCGGAGATCGGCGACGACCACCCGATATCCGGCCTTCTCGAGGGGCTCGACCTGATACCGCCAGCTGGCACCCGCCGCCTTGAACCCCGCGAAGAGGACGACCGGCCGACCCGTGGGGTCGCCGTGCTCCCCGTACTCCAGCCGGACGCCGTCGTCGGCGGTGAGAGAGGTCATCGGGTCGCGCTCCGTTCGGGGAAGGCCTTGCCGGGATTCAGGATGCCGCGCGGGTCCAGCGCCTGCTTGATGGAGGCGTGCAGGTCGAGGACGACGGGGCTGAGCTCGGCGGCGGCACCGGGCAGCTTGAGAAGACCGACGCCGTGCTCGCCCGTCACCGTCCCGCCGAGGGCCCGGCAGTCCGCGACGATGCGGTCGAAGGCGCGCTTGGCGCGGCGCTTCGCCTCGTCATCACCCTCGGGAGCGATGATCAGCGGGTGCAGGTTGCCGTCGCCCGCGTGAGCGATGTTGGCGATCACGACGTCCTCATCGGCCGCCGCCCGCTCGATGCGGGCGAGCATCTCGGGGACGGCCGAGTGTGGGACGCAGACGTCCTCGGTCAGCACGGGACCCAGGCGCTCGAGTGCCGGATAGGCCAGCCGTCGCGCGGCGAAAAGCCGCGCGACCTCCTCGGGGTCGACGGCATGCTCGACTTGGGCGCCGCCTGCCGCGAGGAATGCATCGGCGATGCGCCCAGCGAGCTCCTCGCCCCGATCGCCGGGCTCGTCGACCTTCGCGAGGAGGAGCGCGCTCGCGCCCTCGGGAAGGTCCCAGCCCTGCCACTCGGCGACGGCGTGCAGACACGTGCGATCGATGAGCTCCAGGGCGGAGGGCACGATCCCGGCCGACGACACCGCGGCGACGGCGCGTCCGGCATCCGTCAGCGAACGGAAGTACCCGACGATCGCCCGCTCCTCGCGGCCGCCGAGGGGCAGGAGCTTGACCGTCGCCTCGACGACGATGCCGAGGGTGCCCTCCGAGCCGACGAAGAGGGCGGCGAGGTCGTAGCCCGTCACGCCCTTGGCCGTCGTGCGGCCCACCTCTGCCACGCGGCCGTCGGCGAGCACGACCGTGAGGCCGAGGACGTAGTCCCGCGTGACGCCGTACTTGACGCAGCAGATGCCTCCGGCGTTCGTCGCGACGTTGCCGCCGATCGTCGAGATCGACATGCTGGCGGGGTCGGGCGGGTACCAGAGCCCGACCTCGGCGACGTGTCTGCGCAGATCGTCGTTCAGGACGCCCGCCTGCACGACGGCGTAGCGTTCGGCGACGTTCACCTCGATGACCTCGGTCATGCGCTCGAGCGAGAGGACGAGGCATCCGCTCACCGCATTCGCACCGCCGGAGAGGCCCGTTCCGGCGCCCCGAGGGACCACGGGGATGTCGTGCTCCGCCGCGATGCGGACGGTCTGGACGACGTCGTCGACCGATGTCGCGAACACGACGGCGGCCGGGAGCCCGTAGTCCGCCCACTCGGCATCGTCGCGGCTGCAGCGTTCCCGGGTCTCGGCATCGGTGGAGACAGCGCCGGGGGGAAGCGTGGCGGTGAGGTCTTCGACGACGTCGTTCATGGCCTTCCGATGCTAGTCCGGAAGAAGATCCGCGGTTCTTCACACCGACGGCGGCGTCAACCCGTTGAAACCTGAATCAACTGTCATGTATGGTCTCGCAGAGCGGCTTCCCCCGCCGCGATCCGCGCTCTACAAGGAGGTCCAGCGCATGGCTTCTGCCACAGCACCCGACGCGCCCCTGAAGCAGTCCAGTCTTCGACGGGTCGTCACAGCATCCATGGCCGGCACAGTGGTCGAGTGGTACGAGTTCTTCCTCTACGCCACCGCCGCGACGCTCGTCTTCAACAAGATCATGTTTCCGCCGTCGGACGACCCGTACGCGCCCATCATCGCGGCCTTCGTGACGTACGCCGTCGGGTTCATCGCACGTCCCCTCGGCGGAATCGTGTTCGGCCACTTCGGCGACAAGTACGGCCGCAAGAAGCTCCTGCAGCTCGCGATCATCCTCGTCGGCGTCGCCACGTTCCTCATGGGCTGCCTGCCCACCTTCGATGCGATCGGCTACTGGGCGCCGGCGCTCCTCGTCGCGCTCCGGTTCGCGCAGGGCTTCGCCGTCGGCGGCGAGTGGGGCGGTGCCGTGCTGCTCGTCTCGGAGCACTCCCCCGACCGGACCCGCGGCTTCTGGGCGTCGTGGCCGCAGGCCGCCGTCCCGCTCGGCAACCTCGTCGCGACCGTCGTGCTGCTCATCCTCAGCCGCACGCTCACCGAGGAGCAGTTCCTCGCGTGGGGCTGGCGGATCGGCTTCTGGCTCTCGGTCGTCATCGTGGCGGTCGGCTACTACGTGCGCACCAAGGTGACGGATGCACCGATCTTCCTCGAGGTGCAGAAGCAGGTCGAGCAGTCCAAGGCGACCCGCTACGGTGTGCTCGAAGTGATCAAGCGCTACCCGCGCGGCGTGCTGACGGCGATGGGGCTCCGCTTCGCCGAGAACATCATGTACTACCTCGTCGTGACGTTCTCGATCACCTACCTCGCGGTGGCGCTCAAGGTCGACACGGCCGAGATCCTGGGCCTGCTCGTCATCGCGCACATCGTCCACGCGATCGTGATCCCGCTCATCGGCGGGCTCACCGACCGGATCGGCCGGAAGCCCGTCTACCTCCTCGGCACGCTCGGCGCGGCGGCGTGGGGCTTCATCGCCTTCCCGATGTTCGACACGAAGAACCCCGTCATCATCGTCGCGGCGATCTCGCTGGGCCTGTTCATCCACGCGTTCATGTACGCGCCGCAGCCGGCGATCATGTCGGAGATGTTCCCGACGCGCATGCGCTACTCGGGCGTCTCGCTCGGCTACCAGGTCACGTCGATCGTCGCCGGCTCGCTCGCGCCGATCATCGCGACGGCACTGCTCTCGGCCTACGGCTCGTACGTGCCGGTCGCTGTGTACCTCGCGATCGCCGCGGCGGTGACGCTCATCGCCGTGATCTCGATGCGCGAGACGAAGGGCGCGTCGCTGCACGAGCTCGACCGGCTCGACGAGGAGCGGCTCGCGGCAGACAAGGTCTCCGCGAACGCCTGACGCGGCATCCCCGACCGCCTCGTCCCTCTGCGGGGGCGGGGCGGTCCGCTTTTCCCCGCATCCATACGGGCGCGGCGGCCACCGTCGGCGTTGGCGAGGCGGGATGACGCGCCACTGCTAGAGGGCGCTGATGACCTCGTCCGCCCACCGCGGCACGACTTCGGTCGCCGGCCCCGGTCGCACATCGTCGAAAGGCACGATGGCGTCGCTCGGCACGAGGTTGAGCTCCACGGTCCGCGCGCCGAACGCCGACGCGAGGGCGACGTACCCGGCCGCCGGGTAGACCGCGCCGGACGTGCCGACCGACACGAAGACGTCGCACGCGATCACAGCCTGCTCGATGCGGTCGAGGTCGTAGGGCATCTCACCGAACCAGACGACGTCGGGGCGCAGCTTCCGCTCCCCGCACGCGGGGCAGGGCGGACGGTCGATGAGATCGGCGGTCCACTCCGGCCGCGCACCGCACGCGGTGCACAGCGCCCGACGGAGTTCGCCGTGCATGTGCACGAGGTTCTGCGAGCCCGCCCGCTCGTGCAGGTCGTCGACGTTCTGCGTCACGACGAGGAGGTCGTCTCCGATCGCCTCCTCGAGCCGCGCGAGGGCGGAGTGGGCGGCGTTGGGGACGACGGATGCCACGCCCCGCCGGCGCTCGTCGTAGAAGCGCAGCACGAGGTCGGGGTTCGCCTCGAACCCCTCCGGCGTCGCGACGTCCTCGACACGATGGCCGTCCCACAGCCCGTCCGCGTCGCGGAACGTCGGCACGCCGCTCTCGGCCGAGATCCCGGCGCCGGTGAGCACGACGATGCGCATGGCACCATTGTGGCGTGAGCGACGCCGCGCCCGGGAAGAGCCCCCTGACCCGCCTCCCGGACGGGACGGTCAAGCAGATCGGGCCGCTCACGGGCACCCGGGTGTGGACGGTGCCCGGCCGCGCGCACCGCCCGATCGAGATGATGCGCGATGAGCCCCGGGCGCTCGCACGGGGCGAGGAGACCGGCCTCTGCGCCTTCTGCGAGGACCGCTACCTCGAGACGACGCCGGAGAAGGCGCGTCTCGTAGGAGCCGACTACGCCGAACTGCAGCGAGTGCCCGCCTCCCGGCTGTTCGAGACGACCGCGGAGTTCCGCCGCTTCGGCAACCTCTTCGAGATCGTCTCGGCCGAGTACTGGCGGGAGAACCACGGGTTCCGCCAGCCCGGATCGGTGGTGGCGTGGGCGCGCGACTACCTCGCCGAACCGGCCGGTCGCGAGCACATCGAGCATCTGGCTGCGGTGCGGGCCGCGGCATCCGGAGCCGTCCAGAGCCTCGAGGAAGCGGCACTCGATCTCGTCGGCGGCTCGCACGACGTCATCGTCGCGCGACGGCACGTCGTGGACGGCGCGAAGACCGACGACGAGCTCGTTTCTTCTGGCGTGCTCACGCCGCGGGAGCACGCGGAGTACTTCGCGTTCACGGCCCGGTCGCTCGATGACATCGCGCGATCGCAGCCGCACGCCGCGTATGTCGCGGTGTTCCAGAACTGGCTCCTACCGGCGGGCGCGTCGTTCGAGCACCTGCACAAGCAACTCGTCGCGATCGACGAGCACGGGCCGCAGGTCGATCACGAGCTGCGGCTGCTCGCGGGCGACCACGAGCTCTACCAGCATGCGATCGCCGACCTCGCCGTCGAGAAGGGCCTCGTTGTCGCGGCGAACGACGGCGCCGTCGCTTTCGCTGGAGTCGGCCACCGCTATCCGGCCTTCGAGGTCTACTCCCGGTCGAGGGCGAACCTGCCGCACGAGCACTCCCCCGCCGAGATCCGGGCCGTGTCCGATCTCGTTCACGCGCTGCACACCGTGACAGGGGTGCACGTGCCCACGAACGAGGAGTGGCACTACAGCCCGCCCGGCGCGCCGTGGCCCATGCCGTGGCGGATCGTGCTGAAGTGGCGCATCTCGAACCCCGCCGGGTTCGAGGGCGTCACCAAGGTCTACGTCAACACCATCGATCCGTGGGAGCTGCGCCGCCGGGCGGTGGCCGACCTCACGCGGCTGCGGCTCGAGGGCCGGATCGCCGAGGGTATCCGCGTCGGCGACGAGTGCCGCCCGGAGGACGCTCGCCTCCGCTACGCCGACTGACTCGGCGCAGCGGCCGCCGAGACACGGCGCATCCTCCGGGCCCGGTGGCACGAGAGCCCGCCTCGGCGCCCCCGCTGCCCAGGGGACGCGCTCAGCGCCCCGGGACCCGTCACCGCCTCCACGAGAAGTCCGAACCGGTCCCGTCTCGCGCGCGTGCGCGGGGAGGCGCATGCTGAAGGCAGATCCCGCAACGCGAATCGAGGCATCCGTCATGAAGGCGCACCGAGCCGTGGCCGCGACCGTCGCGATCCTGGCGGCCGTGCCGCTCATCGGATGCACGGCGCCCGCCGAAGAGGCTCTTCCGACAGGCGGCGACCCGGTCGACCTCGACCCCGCCGACTTCACGACCGTGATCGACAATCCGTACTGGCCCATGGAGCCCGGCACCCGCTGGACGTATCGGGAGAGCGACCCCGAGGGCGACCTCACGGTCTTCGTCACCGTCACCTCCACGACGAGGACGATGGCGAACGGCATCGAGGCGCGGGTCGTGCGAGACAGCGTCTTCCGTGGCGACGTGCTCGTGGAGGACACGTTCGACTGGTATGCCCAGGATGCCGACGGCGCCATCTGGTACCTCGGCGAGGACACCGCTGAATTCGAGGACGGTGCTGTGGCCTCGCGCGAGGGAAGCTTCGAGGCCGGTCTCGACGGCGCGCTTCCCGGAATCGCGCTGCCGGGCGACCCCGCGCCTGGGATGGCGTACCGCCAGGAGTACAAGAAGGGCGAAGCGGAGGACGAGGGAGCCGTGCTCGGCATCGACGAGCTCGTGGAGGTGCCCTACGGCGCATACAGACGGGCGCTCCTGACTCGCGACACCACTCCGCTCGAACCCGACGTCGAGGAGCTGAAGTTCTATGCCCGCGGGGTCGGGCCGGTCCTGACCGTCACGACGTCGGGCGGAAGCGGCCGCGAGGAGCTCGTCGACATCACGACGGTGCCCGACGGCACCTCGACCGGACCGCTCGGCTCACCGGACTGACCTCGCCCCACCGAGACAGGGCGCATCGTCAACGCAGGCTGGCACGCGCGCCCGCCGCGCCGGGATGGCCTGCCTCGGCGGGAATACCTGCCTCGGCGGGGCGAGCTCAACGGCGCGTCGACCAGAGCGCCGCGGCGACGAGCAGCGGCTGGAGTGGCAGGCGCGCGAGGCGCTTCGCGTCGCTGTCGAGCCCGAAGCCGTTGCGGTGCTTCAGCCACTGGTCGACGTTCCCGGGGAACACCGCGACGAAGAACGCGGCGAGGATCGCGCCGACGCGACGACGCTCCCTGGGGAGTGCGATGAGCGCCGCGCCGAGCATGGCCTCGACGACGCCCGAGGCGACGACGATGCCGTCCTTGTCGATGGGCGCGATCTCGGGTGCCCAGTCGGGAACCTGGTTCTGGAACTCCCGACGACCCCAGAAGAGGTGGCTGAGCCCGGCGAAGATCATCGAAGCGGCGAGGAGCCACCGAACAGCGGTGCGCATGCCTCTACTCAACCGGACCGCACCATCCGGTACGACCTCTTGAACATCTGGTCGAGACCGAGTAACCCGCCGAGGCGGAGCGGCCTGGGGCCCGCCTCGACGACAAGACCTGCCTCGGCGGTGCAGAGTGCGCGGGGTCAGTGATACCGGCCGCTGTAGGCGTTGATCGCGGGCTGGCCGCCGAGGTGCGCGTAGAGCACGTTCGAGTCCCGCGGGATCTCGCCCGACGAGACGAGGTCGATGAGCCCCGCCATCGACTTGCCCTCGTAGACCGGGTCGAGGATGACGCCCTCGAGCCGGCCTGTGAGGTAGATCGCCTCGTCGGTGGACTCGACAGGGATCCCGTACTCGTCGCCGGCCCATCCCTCGAGCACCGTGATCTCGTCGTCTCGCAGGTCGCGGCCGACCCCGATGAGGTCGGCCGTGCGTCGCGCGATGCGCGCGACCTGGTCGCGCGTCTCGTCGAGCGTCGCCGAGGCGTCGATGCCGATGACGCGGCGGGGCCGGTCACCGAAGTTCTCGAGCAGATCGGCGAATCCCGCGATCATGCCGGCGTGCGTCGATCCGGTCACCGTGCAGACGACGATCGTGTCGAAGAAGACGCCCAGCTCCTCCTCCTGCGCCTTGACCTCGTGGGCCCAGTTCGCGAAGCCGAGGCCGCCGAGCCGGTGGTCGCTCGCCCCCGCGGGGATCGCGTAGGGCTTTCCGCCGGATGCCTCGACCTCCGCGATCGCATCCTTCCACGAGTCCTTGAACCCGATGCCGAAGCCCGCGGGCGACAGTCGCACGTCGGCGCCCATGAGCCGCGACAGGAGGATGTTGCCGACCCGGTCGTTCACGGCATCCGGCCAGTTGACCCAGTGTTCCTGGACGAGCACGGCCTTCATGCCGAGGTGCGCCGCGACCGCAGCGACCTGACGCGTGTGGTTCGACTGCACCCCGCCGATCGACACGAGCGTGTCGGCGCCCTGCTCGAGAGCCTCGGGCACGAGGTACTCGAGCTTGCGCACCTTGTTTCCGCCGAAGGCGAGGCCGCTCGAGACGTCCTCGCGCTTCGCCCACACGCGGGCGCCTCCGAGGTGATCGGACAGGCGGTTGAGCGGGTGGATCGGGCTCGGCCCGAACATGAGCGAGTGGCGCGGGAAGTCGGCGAGTGTCATTTCGTCTCCTCGGGGTCGGGTACGTCGGTTCCGGATGCCGCGAGCAGCCGCTCGAGGGTGAGCCAGTTGTCGCGGGTGAGTCGAGCGGCTCGGTCGGGGTCGCCGTCGGCGCACGCGGCGATGATGCGGTCGTGGTCGCCCACGCTCCCCCGGCCCGCGAGGCCGGCGAAGCGCGCCCGCTCGAGGCGCCGGAGCAGCGGCGTCACCTGCTCGAGGAGACCGGGGAGCAGCGGATTGGCGCTCGCGCCGACCGCGACGGCGTGGAAGTCGTCGTCCGCGGCGATCGCGGCATCCACGTCCCCGCTCGTCAGCGCCGCGGCGAAGCGCTCGTTCGCGGCCCGCATGGCCGTGAGATCGGCCTCGGTCATGAGCGGCACGGCGTCGCGCACCGCGAGCTCGTGGAGGCTCGCCGCGATGCGCTGCGCGGCGAAGGCGTCCCGCGCGTCGAGCGGTGCGACGATCGTCTCCTTCGCACGGCGCGTGTGCACGAGACCGGCCGCTTCGAGGCGGGCGATCGCCTCGCGGATCGGCGTGCGGCTCACCCCCAGCCACGCCTCGAGCTCGGTGTCGCGGAGGCGTTCGCCCGGCGCGAGCTCCCCGTTCACGATCGCGTCGCGCAACTGCGCGTACGAGTAATCGCGCAGCGAGCTCGGCCTCTCGGCGCGTGATAGCGGCATGCAATATATTGCACACCGCTGAGCGAACCGCGTCAAATCGACGGCCGGTTTTTGACGCACCAGCCACCGGCCACCGGCCACCGGCCACCCGCCCTCCCTCCGCCAGACCCGCCGAGATCGCACTTATTACCGCCCCAAGCCGCTCGGCGCGGTGATTCCGCGATCTCGACCGACCCCGCCCCTGGATTCGGAGGCCCGCCGATCTCGAACCGCCCCCGCCATCCGTCCGGCGGGCGGGCCCCAACCCGCCCAGACCCGCCGAGAACGCACGAATCACCGCTCCAAGCTCGTCGGCACGGTGATTCCTGCGATCTCGAGCGCCCGTGGGCAACCGCCTCCGTCCGACCTCGAGCGGCCCTTCACCCCCCGGCGCTGTGGTTGGCTTGTGCGGTCGGGCGGAAGGCGAGGGCAGAGCATGTCGGACGGCGTGGGGCTCAGGTCGGACCGGGGGCCTATCCTCCTGGCCCTCATGCTGTCGACGTTCCTCATCGCGATCGACTCGACCATCCTCGCGACCGCGGTCCCGACGATCGTCGACGAGTTCGGCGGCTTCGAGCAGTTCCCGTGGCTGTTCTCGATCTACACGCTCGCGCAGGCGGCGTCGGTCCCGGTGTACGCGAAGCTCAGCGACATCATCGGCCGCCGGCCCGTCATCTACACCGGCATCGTGCTCTTCCTGATCGGGTCGGTGCTGTGTGCGACTGCCTGGAACATGACGGCGCTCATCGCCTTCCGCGCCGTCCAGGGCCTCGGCGCGGGCGCCATCACCCCCGTCGCGATGACGATCGCGGGTGACATCTACACGGTCCGCGAACGGGCGAAGGCGCAGGGCTACCTGGCCAGCGTGTGGGCGTTCTCGGCCGTCGCCGGTCCGACGATCGGCGGCCTCTTCGCCCAGTACCTGTCGTGGCGGTGGATCTTCTGGATCAACGTGCCGCTGTGCCTGCTGGCGCTGTGGATGCTGTGGCGCAACTACCGGCAGCCCTTCGAGCGGCACCGGCAGCGCATCGACTACGCGGGCGCCGTGCTGCTGACGGCCGCCCTGGTGCTCATCGTCCTCGCCCTCCTCGAGGGCGGGAACGCGTGGGCGTGGCTCTCGTGGCAGAGCCTCGCGGCCTTCGGCATCGGAGCGCTCCTGCTCGTCGTGTTCGCGTTCGTCGAGCGCCGAGCGGAGGACCCGATCCTGGCGCCGTGGGTCTTCTCCAGCCGGATCGTCGTCTCGACGTCGGTGGTCGCGCTCCTCGTCGGCGTCGTGCTCATCGGGCTCGTGTCGTTCGTGCCGACCTTCCTGCAGTCGACCACCGGGGCCGTTCCCGTGGCTGCGGGCCTCGCCGTCGCGGCGCTCACGCTGGGCTGGCCGCTGTCGGCGGCGCTCGCGGGCAGGTTCTATCTGCGGATCGGCTTCCGCGCCACGACGCTCATCGGCAGCACGCTGGCGATCCTCGGAGCGGCCCTCCTCGTCGTGTTCGCCCTCTCCCCCTCCATCGCGCTTACGGCGGTCGGATGCTTCGTGGTGGGCCTCGGCCTCGGCCTCGTCGCCGCCCCGAGCCTCATCGCCGCGCAGTCGTCGGTCGGCATGCGCCGTCGTGGCGTGGTCTCGGGCACCAACATGCTCGCCCGCTCCGTCGGCAGCGCGGTCGGCGTCGCCGTGTTCGGAGCGATCGCCAACGCGCTCATCGCCTCGAAGGGCGGAGCCGACGTGCCCGCGGCCATCCAGTCCGGCTCGATCGCCGTCTTCATCGGCGTCGCCGTGTCGGCGCTCGTCATGCTGCTCGCGTGCGCCTTCATCCCGCCCGTGCGGATCGAGGAGCCCGAGAACGCGGGCGAGCGCGAGACGGTGCCGTCGAGCGAGTCCGAGACGGATGCCGCGCCCTGACCGGCCGGCGCGACCGACCGGGCCGCCTGACGACCGCCGCGCCGGATCGAACGCGGGACATCAGCCCCGGAGCATCCCGCGCAGCGCTTGGATCGTGTCGGCGTCCTCGGGGCGCTTGTCGTCGCGGTAGCGCTTGACCCGCGCGAAGCGCAGCGCGAGTCCGCCCGGGTAGCGCGTCGAGCGCTGCACGCCGTCGATCGCGATCTCGACGACGATCTCGGGGGAAGCCAGACGGTACCGGGCGTTTCGCGCACGGCGAGTTCCTGGAACCGCTCGGTCTGCCATTTCAAGAGCGCATCGGTGAGCCCCTTGAAGGTCTTGCCGACCATGACGAACCCGTCGCCGAACTCCCCCGTGGCATCGCGGGCGCCGAGGTGCAGGTTCGACAGCCATCCCGTGCGCCGGCCGTAGCCCCATTCGGCCGCGAGCACGACAAGGTCGAACGTGTGGACGGGCTTGACCTTGATCCAGCTCGAGCCGCGGCGGCCCGCAGCATAGGTGGAGTCGATCGCCTTGACGACGGCGCCTTCGTGGCCGGCGTCGAGCGCGTCGGCCGCGACGCGCTCGGCGACCTCGGGGTCGGAGGTGACCTCGCCGGGGATGCGGTGATCGGGCGCGATGCGTCCGAGCTCCTCGCGGCGCAGCCGCAGGGGCTCATCGAGCAGGTCGCGGCCGTCGACGTGGAGGACGTCGAAGAACCACGGATGCAGCACGACTTCCCGCGCCTTCTCGGCCCCGAACCGCGACATCGTGTCCTGGAAGGGCCGCGGCGAGTCGTTCTCGTCGAGCGCGAGGGTCTCGCCGTCGAGGATGACGTCGTGCACCGGCATCCCCTTCACGACGTCGACCACCTCCGGCAGGCGATGCGTGATGTCGGCGAGGTTGCGGGTGAAGATGCGCACGTCGTCGCCGTGGCGGTGAACCTGGATGCGGGCTCCGTCGAGCTTGTATTCGACGGATGCCTCGCCCACCGACTGCACCGCCTCGGTCACCGTCGCGGCGGTCGAGGCGAGCATCGGGAGGACGGCACGACCGACTTCGAGGCCGATGGCCGACAGGTCGTCTGCGCTTCCTGTCAGGGCGAGCCGCGCCGTCTCGCCCAGGTCGCCCGAGAGCATGGCGGCGCGGCGCACGACGGCGGGCTCGCGGTCGGCGGCCCGCGCGACGGCGTCGAGGAGCACGCCCTCGAGAGCGCCGGTGCGCAGCTCGCCGAGGATGACGCGGCTCAGGAACTCCCACTCCGCGGCTGTCGCCCGCGATGCGAGACCGCGCAGCGCGTCTCCGCGGACGGCGACGGATCCGGCTCCGGACGCCTCGGCCAGCGCGTCGAGCGCTTCGTCGACCTCTTCGATCGTCAGGGTCGGCTCGGTCGCGTGCTCGGCCGAGAGCGCTGAGAGACCCCGCCAGCCCACCCCGATGCGACCCTGGCGCGGGCTCGCCGTCAGGAACCCCACCGCGATCGGGATCTCGGCCGACTCGAGCTGCTGCAGAAGGGATGCGAGCGCGTCGATCTTGGCGAGGCGCGAGCGAGTGGCCCCGACCGCCTCGGCGGTCTCGACGACGGCGGTCAGCAGCATCCCGGCATTGTCCCACCGGCCGACGACATCGCGCCAAGAGTTGCCCTTTCGCCCTGGGGGCGCGAGCGCCGGCCGGTACGTCAGACCGGAAGCCGGGGCACCGACGACAGCAGGCGCTGCGTGTAGTGGTGGTGCGGGTCCGAGAGCACCGATTCGGTCGGCCCCTCCTCCACGACGCGACCGCCCTCGAGGACCGTCATGCGGGCGCACAGCGCCGAGACGATCGTGAGGTCGTGCGACACGAGGAGCATGCCGATGCCGCGCTCGCGGGCGAGGCGCAGGAAGAGCTCGATGACGAGCATCCGCACCGACGTGTCGAGCGCGCTGACGGGCTCGTCGGCGAGGAGCAGCTTCGGCTCGGGCGCGAGGGCTCGAGCGATCGCGATGCGCTGACGCTGCCCGCCCGAAAAGGCGTCGGGAAACCGTTCGGCCGCATCGGCCGGCAGATCGACGGCCTTCAGCAGCTCCGCAACGCGCGCGGCCCGCTCGGCACGACCCCCGGGGATCCCCAGCGACCTCAGCGGCTCGGCGATCGAGTCGCCCACCGTCATGCGGGGGTCGAGCGACGAGAACGGGTCCTGGTACACGGGCTGGACGGCCCGGCGGAACTCCCGCATCCCCACCCGATCGGCGCGCGACAGCGGCCGGCCGCCGAACAGGATCCGTCCGCTCGTCGGCTCGTTCAGTCCCAGCAGCAGCCGCAGGAGCGTCGTCTTGCCCGCCCCCGATTCGCCGACGAGACCGACGCTCTCGCCCGGCGCAACCGCGAGGCTCACGTCGTGCAGCACGGGCGCTCCGTGCCCGTAGTGGAATCCGACGCCTTCGGCGGCGAGCAGCGGCGTGGCGGTCATCGTCCCTCCTCCGTCCGGCCTGCACGTCCCGTCGACGCCGGGAGGAAGGCGTCCAGCTCGCGGGAAGCCTCGACCAGCGTCCGCGTGTACGGATGAGCGGGCTCGCGCAGCAGCTGCGCCGTCTCGGCAAGCTCGACCTGACGCCCCTGGCGCATGACGAGCACGCGGTCGGCGACCTCCGAGATGACGGGGAGGTCGTGGCTGATGAAGATGAGCGACATCCCCCGCTCGGTGACCTCGCGCTGGAGGAGGTCGAGCACGCCCGCCTGAACCGTCACATCCAGGGCTGTCGTGGGCTCGTCGGCGATGAGCAGCCGCGGACCGCCCGCGAGCGCAAGGGCGATCGCGACGCGTTGCCGCTGTCCGCCCGAGATCTCGTGGATGTACGACCGTGCGATGCGCTCGGGGTTCGGCAGCTGCACGTCGGCGAGCGCGTCGAGCACGGCGCGCTGCAGGGCATCTCCCCGCAGGCCGAGGTGCTGCCGAAGCGGCCAGGCGAGCTGCTTGCCCACGCGCATGAGGGGGTCCAGCGACGCGAGCGGCTCCTGGAAGACGGCACTCACGACCGACCCGCGGACGCCGTCGAGCCGACGCTGCGAGGCGCCGACGACCTCGACGGGCCCCGAGGGCGTGTCGAGCACGGCGCTCCCCCGCGCCTGCAACGGGTAGGCGAGCAGGCCGAGGATCGCGAGCGCCGTGACGGACTTTCCCGAACCCGACTCGCCGATGATGCCGAGCCGCTCGCCGGGTTCGAGGACGAACGACACGGCCTCGACGAGTTCGCGCCCCTCGGCGCCGTCGAGCGTGACGCCGAGTCCGTCCAGGGTCAGGAGGGCGCTCACCGGATGCTCCGCGAGGTCGGGTCGGCCACGTCGCGCAGGCCGTCGGCGAGGAGGTTCATGCCGATGATCGTGGCGACGAGCAGGATGCCGGGGAGGATCGCCGCCCAGGGCGACACGAGCACCGTGCTCTGGGCCTCCTGCAGCATCCGTCCCCACGAGGCGTTGGGCGGCGGCGAACCGAGTCCCAGGTACGAGAGGGATGCCTCGGCCACCACGGCCCCGCCGAACTGCAGCGCGAGCGGCACGACGAGGGTCGGCCAGACGTTCGGGAGGACATGGATGCCGATGAGGCGCAGGCGCCCGGTGCCCGAGGTGCGGGACGCCGTCACGAAGTCCTCCGCGAGCACGCGGGTCGCCGTGACGCGCGTCAGACGCGCGATCACGGCGGACCCGGCGAGTCCGATCGCGAGGATCGCCGACTCGAGCGACGCTCCACGCCACGCGACGATGAGCATCGCGAGGAGCAGCGTCGGGAAGGCGATCGCGATGTCGAGGAGGCTCGAGATGGCATCGTCCAGCCACCGGTTGGCGACCGCGGCGACGATGCCGAACGTCACGCCGATGACGGCGGCGATAAGCACCGACCCGAAGCCGACCAGCACCGCGAGACGGGCCCCGACCATGAGCTGCGAGAAGAGGTCGCGCCCGAGCCGGTCGGTGCCGGCCCAGTGGTCGGCGGTCGGGGCGAGGAGCCGGTCGCCCGTCGTGTCCTCGAGGCCGTAGGGCGTCCAGAAGAACGACACGATGGCGACGACGAGGATCACGCCGAAGAGGACCGACCCGACCACGAGGTTGATCGAGCGGCGCGCCCGAGGCCGGCGCCGGGGCGGCGCCTCGACGGCGATCGTCGGGATGGTGACGGTCATGCGGCAGCCCTCGCACGGCGGTTGCCCGACAGGGAGTCGCGCAGGCGCGGGTCGATCAGGCGCTGCACGATGTCGGCGGCGAAGCCGAGCAGCAGCACGAGCGCCGTGGAGAAGAGCAGCACGCCCTGCACGCTTGGGAAGTCCTGCTCCTTGATGCCGACGAGGAGCATGTCGCCGAGGCCCGGCAGGGCGTAGACGCGCTCGATGACGACGGCGCCGACGAAGGTCGTCGACAGCATGATCGCGAGGATCGACACGACGGGCACGACGGCGTTGCGCACGCCGTGACGCCACAGCGCCGAGCCGAAGCTCTGCCCCGTCGCGCGCGCTGCCCGCATGTACTGCTGACCCAGGATGTCGAGTGTGGCGCTCCGCACGTAGCGTGCGAGGTCGCTCCCCGCGACGAGCGCGATCGTCACGACGGGCAGCGTCAGCGAGTAGAAGGCGGCGCCGGGGTCGTCCCAGTCCGTGCGGGGGAAGCCTCCCGCGGGGAAAAGCCGCCACCCGAGGGAGAGCACGCCGACGAGCAGGATGCCGACCCAGAACACGGGGATCGCTCCGCCGAGCTGGGACAGGGCGGAGAACGTCGCGCCGTACCAGGTGCGCGACTTCCAGGCCGCGAAGAACCCGACCGGCACCGCGATCGCGACGGCCAGGAGGAACGACATGATCGTCAGCGGCAGCGTCACGTTGAGCCGCCGCAGGATCTCGTCGCCGACCGACAGGTGGTTCGTGAACGACTCGCCGAGGTTCAGGGTGACCAGCTGCGCCAGGTAGTCCCCGTACTGCTCCCAGATCGGCCGGTCGACGCCCAGACGCGCCGCTGCTGCGGCGATGTCGGCATCCGTCGCCCCCACCGAGATGAGGGCGAACACTGGATTGCCGAGCACGCGCAGCACGACGAACAGGATTGTCGCCGCCAGCGCGAACGCCAGCAGCAACAATCCCGTCCGTCGGATCAGATAAGCGCTTATGACGCCGCCTTCTCGATGTCGTAGACGTAGAACAGCGAGTTCAGACCGTTCTGCGGAACTCCGCCGATGCCCTCGGCCGCGACGCGCAGCTGCGGGTTGAGGTACAGCCAGACGCTGGCCGCGTCATCCGAGATCTGCTGGTTCGCCTTCTTGACCAGCTCGGTCTGCTCCTCGGTCGACGAGGCGGCCTCCGAGTCGGCGAGCCACTTCTGGACGTCCGCGTTGTCGTAGCCCCAGTAGAAGTCGGGGTTCCCGTAGAAGTTGATGTCGCGGTCGTTGACGTGGCCCTGGAGCGTCGCCTGGAAGTCCTTGTCGGTGTAGACCTTCTGATACCACTCGTCGTCGGTGATGACGTCGATGTTCACGGTGATGCCGACCTTCGCGAGCTCCGACTTGACGAACTCCGCCACCGTCGAGTGCACGCCCGAGTCCGGCGTCTCGAGCGTGAACTCGAAGCCGTCGGCGTACCCGGCGTCGGCGAGCAGCTGCTCGGAGAGCTTCGTGTCGTACGGGTTGTTGTCGGCCAGGTCGAGGTACCACGGCTCCGACGGCGGCACCATCGAGCCGATGAGCTGGCCGCGGCCGTCCCAGATGGCGTCGAGCAGCTTCTCGCGGTCGATCGCCGAGTACACGGCCTTGCGCACGTCGGCGTTGTCGAAGGGTGCGTTGCGGTCGTTGAACGCCAGGAGCTCCTTCGTCGTCGAGGTGCCCTCGATGATCTGGAAGCCCGACGACTCGAACTGCGACAGGCTGTCGGGGTTCGACTGGCTGGTCACGATGTCGACGGCGCCCGTCAGCAGGGCGTTGTTGAGGGCGGTCGGGTCGGCGTAGTACTGGTAGACCACCCCGCCGTTCTTCGGCTTCTCGCCCCAGTAGTCGTCGTTCAACTCGAGCGTGATCGAGTCGCCCTTGCGGTAGTCGGCGAGCTTGTAGGGCCCGCTGCCGTCCTCGTTCGCCGTGAGGTCGCCGGCCGCGGGGTTGACGATCCAGACATAGCCGAGGTTGTAGGTGAAGCTGATCGACGGCTGCGTGAGGGTCACGGCGACGGTCTTGTCGTCGACGACGTCGACGTGGTCGATGACGCTCAGCTGGCGCTTGCGGGCTGCGATCGACTCCTCGCTGATGAAGCGCTCGAGGCTGTACTTCACGGCCTCGGCGTCGACGGGCGCACCCGAGTGGAAGGTCGCGTCGTCCTGCAGCGTGAAGGTGTAGACGAGGCCGTCGTCCGACACCTTCGTGTCTGCGGCGAGAAGCGGTTCGACGCCGGCGTCGTCCGTGATCTTGAAGAGACCCTCGTAGACGTTCCCCGTGAAGACCTCGGTGACGCCCGAGCTTCCGCCGAAGATCTGGTCGAGGTTCGTGGGCTCGTTCTGCGAGCCGACGACGATCTCGGCGTCGGGGTCGGCCGCAGCCGCCGCCGAGGCGGACGAGGCGGGAGCGCCGCCGCTCGCGCAGCCGGCGAGAAGCAGGAGTCCGGCGGTCGCCGCGGCGATCGCGGCGGAGATTCGGGTACGACGATGGCGTGCGGTCACGTCAGGTCCTTCACTGTGGGGGGCAGGTCGTGCGAGGGCAGGGTCTTGCGGACGGGGTGCTGCGGACGTGGGTGCTGCCGCCCGCAGCGCGGGAGTGGGCTCAGAGCGAGAAGCCGTCGGCGTAGCGCACGCGCTTCTCGCCGGCGCGGAGCGCGAAGGGCAGACGGTTCTGCAGCGGCGGCAGCGGGCAGTTCATCTGGTTCGAGAACCCGCAGGGCGGCACGATCGCCCGGTTGAAATCGATCGTGATCGGGATGCTGTCACCCGACGCCAGCTCGCGCTCGCCGGCGGGGTGGTCGAGGAACAGGAAGCGGCCCGCGCCGTAGCTCTCGACGCCGTTCGTGCGGTCGCCGAACACCAGCTGGAGCTTCCAGATCCCGCTGTAGTTCGTGTCGAAGGCGTTCAGGCGGTACTGCGTGCCGTCGACCTCGAACACGAGGTCGCCGGAGACGGGGAGGCCCCGCGTGGCCCCGGCATCCTTGATGTGCTCGAAGGGAACCACCCGCTGCTCGTCGACGAGCTCGAAGCGACCCTCGATGACCCACGCGGGGTCGTAGTCGTAGTACTCGATCTCTTCGAACGCCTGCTGGGCCGGGGAGTCCTGGCGCCAGATGCGGTAGCCCTCCTGCTGCTCGCCCGAGTCGATGTCGTCGCGGCGGAGCCGCGTGAAGACGGCGTCCGCCGGCTGGCCCTCGCGGGCTGTGGCCTCATCGACGGGCGGCGCCCCCGCGGGCGACCAGTGGGTGAGAACCAGAGACAGCGGGCCCTGCGGTGCCGTCACGTACGTGCGGCGGGATTCGATCCATTCCTCGTGCTGGCTCACTGCTGTCGTTGTACTCACACTCACAGCAGACCAAATGGCGAGCGCCGCTCGGAAATTCCGTTTCCCCCTGTTTCGGTTCCCCGGGCGTGTCGTGAGAGCTTCCTCATCCGCCGTTGCTTGCCGCGTCACCCGCGCGCAATAGCGTGGTGAGGTCTGTGCCGCACCGTGGCAGAGGCGAGTATCACCCCATCGCACAACGAAGGAGTTCTGCATGTCCCTCCCCCTCCGGACCCGACCCGCGATCGCGGCCGCGACAGCCGGCGCACTCGCGCTCGGCGGCGCGTTCCTCGCGTCGCCTGCCACGGCGGCCGATACGGCCCCCGTATCCGCCGGCCGCCCCGTTCAAGACCAGCCGATCCGCGTGGCGACCTTCAACCTGTCGCTGAACCGCAACACGCAGGGCGAGCTCGTAGAGGACCTCTCGACCGGCGACGACGTGCAGGCACGCACGGTCGCCGAGATCATTCAGCGGGCGGACCCGGACGTCATCCTCCTCAACGAGTTCGACTACGTCGAGGGCGGCGCAGCCGTCGACCTCTTCCGCGACAACTACCTCGAGGTGTCGCAGCACGGCGCCGATCCGATCGAGTTCCCGTACGCCTTCGTCGCGCCGTCCAACACGGGCGTCCCGAGCGGCTTCGACCTCAACAACAACGGCGTCGTGTCGGGCGGCGACGACGCATTGGGCTTCGGATTGTTCCCCGGGCAGTACGGGATGGTCGTGCTCTCCAAGCTGCCGATTCGAACCGATGAGGTGCGCACGTTCCAGCACTTCCTGTGGAAGGACATGCCGGGCGCGCTGCTCCCGGACGACCCGGCGACCGCCGCGCCGGCCGACTGGTACTCGCCGGAGGAGCTCGACGTGTTCCGGCTCTCCAGCAAATCGCACTGGGACGTGCCGGTGCAGGTCGGCGGCCAGACGGTGCACATCCTCGCCGACCACCCCACCCCGCCGACCTTCGACGGGCCCGAGGACCGCAACGGGCGTCGCAACCACGACGAGATCCGCTTCTGGGCCGACTACATCACGCCGGGCAAGGGCAGGTACATCTACGACGACGAGGGCGGACGCGGTGGGCTCAGCCCCGCGGAGTCGTTCGTCATCGTGGGCGACCACAACGCCGACCCGCTGGACGGCGATTCGGTGGATGCCGCGATCGACCAGCTGCTCGACAACCGCCGGATCACCGACCCGCTCCCGACATCCGAGGGCGGGCCCGAGGCATCCGTTCTCCAGGGCGGAGCCAACCTGACGCACCGAGGCGACCCGGCGTACGACACCGCCGACTTCGCCGACACTGCCCCCGGCAACCTGCGCGCGGACTACGTGCTGCCGTCCAGGAAGCTCTCCGTCGTCGACGCCGGAGTGTTCTGGCCCGCATCGGCCGATCCGCTGTCAGCGCTCACGGGGACGTTCCCGTTCCCGAGCAGCGACCACCGTCTCGTGTGGGTCGACCTGCAGGTGCCCCGCGTCGGGCACTGAGACGCCGGCATAGCCCGAACTCCTCCACGACGGCAAGCCCGTCGTGGAGGAGTCGCCGGTTGCGCACGATGGAGGCATGGTCCGCATCGGCACGTCGGGTTGGAGCTACCAGCACTGGCGGGGCACGCTCTACGCGAGCGCGCCCCCGAGCCGGTGGCTGGAGATCTACCAGCGCGAGTTCGACACCGTCGAACTGAATGCGAGCTTCTACCGCTGGCCGCCGCCGGTGCGCTTCGCCGGGTGGCGGCAGAAGCTGCCCGAGGGCTTCGAGATGACAGTGAAGGCGCCGCGCGGCCTCACGCACGCGCGGCGCCTGCGCGAACCCGAGCAGTGGATCGAGCGAGTGACGGCGGGACTCCACGAGCTCCGCGGCAAGCGGGGACCGCTCATCGTCCAGCTGCCGCCCACGATGCAGCGCGACGACGCCCGGCTCGACTACTTCCTCGGCGCCCTGCCGGACTGGACGCGCCCCGTCGTGGAGTTCCGGCACGACTCGTGGACGGATGACGCGGTCTTCGCCCTCCTGGAACGCCACGGCGCCGCCTACTGCGTCATGAGCGGCGCGAAGCTCCCCTGCATCCTGCGTGCAACGGCGAAGCTCGTCTACGTGCGCTGGCATGGGCCGGACTCCGAGCACCTGTACGGCGGCTCGTACTCCGACGACGACATGGCGTGGTGGGCCGAGCGCATCCGCGAGTGGGAGCGGGGAGGCCACGAGGTGTACGGGTACTTCAACAACGACGGGGGCGGCAACGCCGTCCGCAACGCCCGCACCCTGAAGCGGATGCTGGGCGCCTGACGCCTCCCCGCGGCCCCCTCCCGGCCTCTGACCCCTGCGCCGAACCCACACAACTGTGGCCGAACCCACACGTCCGGGGTGAGCCGGCGTATGGGTTCGGGCACGAGAGTGTGGTTTCGGCGGGATGCCGGTCGACCCGCGCGGCGGCGATCCCCGGCCTCGGCCTCCGCTCGCCGGGCTCGGCTTCGGCGTCGGTCCCCGGGGCCACCCGGTCCCCGCGCCGAACCCACACAACTGTGCCCGAACCCACACGTCCGGGTGAGCCGGCGTATGGGTTCGGGCACGAGAGTGTGGTTTCGGCGGCGGAAGCCGGGGGCGCGGGGAGCCCCGGGTTAGGCCGCGGCGGCCAGAGCCTCCGACCGGACGACGAGCTCCGAGCCCGCGGCATCCACCTGGACCACGCCGCCGTCGACGAGCGTACCGTCGACGAAGAGCTCGGCGATGCGGTCGTCGACCTCGCGCTGCACGAGGCGGCGGAGCGGCCGCGCGCCGTACTCGGGCTCGTAGCCGTGCTCGGCGAGCCAGTCGATCGCGGCATCCGTCACCCGCAGCGTGACTTCGCGCTTCGCGAGGCGCGCCTCCGTGTGGTCGAGGACGAGCCGCACGATGTCGCGCAGCTGCGTCTTCTCGAGCTTGCGGAAGAGCACGATCTCGTCGATGCGGTTGAGGAACTCGGGGCGCATCGCCTCGCGCAGCTTGCCGAACACGCGATCACGCAGGTCCTTCTCGCTGCCGAACCCAGTCGATCCGCCACCGTCGGCGATGAAGCCGATGGCACCGGCGCGACTGGCGAGGAACTCCGAGCCGAGGTTCGACGTCATGATCACGACCGTGTTGCGGAAGTCGACCGTCCGACCCTGACCATCGGTCAGCCGGCCGTCGTCGAGCACCTGCAGCAGCAGGTTGAAGACGTCGGGGTGAGCCTTCTCGATCTCGTCGAAGAGGACGACGGCGTAGGGGTTGCGGCGGACGCGCTCGGTGAGCTGCCCCGCCTCGTCGTAGCCGACGTATCCGGGAGGGGCGCCGACGAGCCGCGACACGGTGTGCCGCTCGCCGAACTCGCTCATGTCGAAGCGGATGACCGCGCCCTCGTCGTCGAACAGCGACTGCGCGAGCGACTTGGCGAGCTCCGTCTTCCCGACGCCCGTCGGGCCGAGGAAGAGGAACGAGCCGACCGGCCGGCGGCTGTCGCCCATGCCCGTGCGGTTGCGGCGGACGGCCTTGGCGACCGCCGTCACGGCGTCCTCCTGCCCGATGACGCGGGCGTGCAGCTCTCTCTCGAGCGAGGCGAGGCGCTCGCGCTCGGTCTCGGTGAGGCGATTGACCGGGATGCCGGTCGCGCGGCTGATGACCGCGGCGATCTCAGGCTCGTCGACGACCGCCTCGCCCCGGGCGACCGCACCACGCGAGGTGGCGTCTTCGAGCTTCGCCTGCACGGCCGCGATCTGGTCGCGGATGCGCGAGGCCTCTTCGTAGTGCTCCGCCGACACCGCGGCGTTCTTGTCGGCCTCGAGGGTCGCGAGCCGCTCGACGAGCGCCGTCACGTCGACGAGCGCTCCAAGCTTGAGCCGCAGGCGCGCGCCCGCCTGGTCGATGAGGTCGATGGCCTTGTCGGGCAGCACCCGCTCGGTGAGGTAGCGGTCGCTGAGTTCGACGGCGGCGCGGAGCGCGGCATCCGTGAACTGCACCCCGTGGTGCTCCTCGTACGCGGGCTTGAGCCCCTGAAGGATCAGCACCGCGTCCTCGATCGAGGGCTCGCCGACGCGCACCGGCTGGAAGCGGCGCTCGAGCGCCGGGTCCTTCTCGATGGTCCGGTACTCCTTCAGCGTGGTCGCACCTACAAGGTGCAGCTCGCCGCGCGCGAGGCGGGGCTTGAGGATGTTGCCGGCATCCATCGCGCCCTCGCCGCCGCCGCCGGCGCCCGCGACGGTGTGCACCTCGTCGATGAAGAGGATGACGTCGCCCTCGAGCGACGCGACCTCGTCCATCGTCTTGGTGAGGCGCTCCTCGAAGTCGCCGCGGTACCGGGTGCCGGCGAGCATGGCGCCGAGGTCGAGCGACACGACCCGCTTGCCGAGCAGCTGCTCGGGCACGCCGCCGTCGGCGATGGCCTGTGCGAGCCCCTCGACGATCGCGGTCTTGCCGACGCCGGCCTCGCCGACGAGGACGGGGTTGTTCTTCGTGCGGCGGCTGAGGATCTCGATCGTCTGCTCGATCTCGTCGGCGCGCCCGATCACGGGGTCGAGCCGGCCATCGACGGCCAGCGCCGTCAGATCGGTGCCGAACTTGTCGAGCATGGGCGTCTCGGCGTCCTGCGCGGACTCGTCCGCCGTGGGCGCTCCCGCGGGCACCACGGTCTCGCGCACGCCCTCGGTCAGCGCTTCGGCGGTGACGCCCGCCTCGGCGAGGATGCGTCCGGCGGGGGTGTCCTGCGCCAGCACGAGCGCGAAGAAGAGGTGCTCCGGATCGATGTACGTCGAACCCGACGAGCGGGCGACCTGGTACGCGTGGAAGAGCGCGCGCGTGACGGACGGCGTCACGACGGCGCCGTCGGCGTCCTGTGGCGCGGTCGCCGCGGGAAGTCGCTCCTCGGCCGCCTTCGTGATGGCGCGCGGGTCGGCGCCGATGCGGCGCACGGCCTCCTTCGCGGGGTCCTCGTCGATCAGGACGCGCAGCACGTGCAGCGCGTCGAGCTCGCTCTGCCCGCGCTCCAGCGCGAAGCGGCCCGCGCGCTGCAGGGCGTCCTGGGTGCGCACGCTCAGGAAGCGCGTGAGGTCGATCGAACGCTCCGCGCGGGCGCGCTCCCCCGCGAGGTAGCGCGCGAGGAACTCGTCGAACGAGCCGGCGCTGTCGGCGTCGCCGGTCTGGGGTGTGAAGTCTTCGGGCATTCCCGTGTGTCTCCATGAAAGTGATCGAATCGGATCCACCAAGTTGAGTCGATCCGTGTCAAGTTCAACGACAGGAGCAGGACGGTATTCCCGGATGCCGGGATTTCTATTGCTTCACAAACGCCCCGGTGCCGCCCGGCGCCGCCTCGAGGGCCCTGATGAGAGTGGCGGAATCGTACGGGCCGATGTGCCGCCGGCCGTTGATGAAGAAGGTCGGGGTGCCGCTGAGGTCCATGAGCTCGGCATCCAGCCGATCGTCCTGGATCCGCCGCATCACGCGCGGCGAGCGGAAGTCCTCCATGAAGCGATCGGCATCGAGACCCAGCGCTGACGCGTAGGCGCACAGGTCCTGCGTCTCGAGGCGGTCCTGGTTCGCGAAGAGGGTGACCGCCATGTCGAGGAAGCGCCCCTGCAGCGCGGCGGCTTCGGCCGCCTGCGCGGCCTCCTGCGCGTGCGGGTGCGGAGCGTCGAGGGGGAAGTGCCGCCACACCCATCGCACGCGGTCGCCGAAGTGGTCGAGCACGGTGTCGACGGAGCCCGTCGCGCGGCTGCAGAAGGGGCACTCGAAGTCGCCGTACTCGACGATCTCGAGCTTCGCCTCGACGGTCCCGCGGAAGTGGTCGCGCTGCGCGTCGAACGGCCGCATGAGCACCGCTCCGACCGGGCGGGGCGGCCAGATGCGATCGCCGACCGTGAGCACGAGCCAGCCCGCGAAGAACGCGAGGACGGATGCCGTGAGCACGGCGACACGCGCGATGTTCTGCGTCTCGGGATCCGAGATCGCGATCGGGACGAGGAACAGCGAGATCGTGAAGCCGATGCCCGACAGCGCTCCGCCGCCGGCGATCCGGTTGAGGCCCAGGCCGGGGGCGAGCTGCCCTTTGCCCATGGCACGGAGGAGAGCGGTCGCACCCGTGATGCCGACGAACTTGCCGACGACGAGTCCGACCACGATGCCCCATGCGACGGGAGAGGTGACGGCATCCCGGACCGTCTGGGGATCGAGGTGGACTCCCGCGTTCGCGATCGCGAAGATGGGCAGGACGCCGAACGAGATGTACGGCCGCCACGCCTGATCGACGCGCTCGTTGATCGACAGCGAGTCGCGGAGACTCCGCGTCACGGCGGCCGCGTACGCCGGACTCGGCGACTCGCGGAACGCCTGCGAAAGCTCGGCGGCCCGCTCGACGTCGCCGCGGCGCGGCGGGAAGACGGGGATGAGAAGCGCCACGGCGACACCGGCGAGGGTCGGATGGATGCCGGCCAGGAGGAGCGCGATCCACAGCGCACCGCCGAGCAGGAAGTAGGAGAGACCGCGCCCGACGCGGAGGAACCGCACGAGCGCGAGGAGCACCATGATGACGATCGCGACCACGAACGGCGCGATGTCGAGCCCGCTGTTGTAGAAGACGCCGATCGCGAGCAGGGCGCCGATGTCGTCGACCACCGCGAGCGTCAGCAGGAAGATGCGCAGGCGGGACGGGTACTTCGGAGCGATGAGGGCGAGGGCGCCGAGGAGGAACGCGGTGTCGGTCGAGATGACCACACCCCAGGCATCCGCCTCCCCGCTCGACACGTTGAAGAGCACGAAGATGAGCGCCGGAACCACGAGCCCGGCGACCGCCGCGGCGATCGGCAGCACGGCGCGCGCCCGGTCGGTGAGTTCGCCGATCGTGAGCTCCCGCTTCACCTCGAGCCCCACGAGGAAGAAGAAGAGCGTCATGAGCCCCTCGTTGACGACGGCGTGCGCCGGGAAGGTGACGCTCCAGTCGCCGATCCCCAGGCCGATCGGGAGTTCCCAGAACTCCTCATAGGTCGCACCGAAGGGCGCATTCGCCCACAGCATCGCGATCGCCGCGCCTGCCAGCATGACGGCCGCGGCGAGGCGATCGGTGCCCGGCGCGCGCTTGCGCGAGGTGGGCCTGCGCCTCTCCGTGGTGCGGATCGTGGACTCGCTCACGCGCCGAACGGCTCCTCGTGCAGGCCGTGCAGGGCCTCGCTCAGCCGCGGAGCGCCCGCCGCGAAGGTCGCGTCGAGCCGTGCGAGGCGGGCGTCGGCCTCGGCGAGGGCCGCCTCGCCCTTGTCGGTCGCCCGCAGGTCGGAGGCCGCACCGGCCTGAGCCGTGGCATCCTGCACCAGCCCCTCCTCCTGCAGCGCGCGGACCGCGGTGTGGGCGGTCTGGACCGTGATCTGAGAGCGCCGCGCGAGCTCCGAGAACGAGATCCCCGGCGTCGCGTGGATGTGCGCGAGCAGTCCGTACTTCCGGGTCGTGAGGCCGAGGTCCTTCACGGCGGCGGTGAGCTGCGCGTCCCACACGCTCGAGACGGTGAGAAGCGCGATGACCGGGCTGAAGGGCGGACGCTCAGGCATGACGCTTCATCGTAGCGAGGCGGCGGTCACCCCCGGGCGCCTCCCGGTGCCGGCTCGTAATGGTCGGCCGTCATCGTCAGCTCCGCCTGGGCGCCGGTCAGCGCGCGCAGGTCGAGCACGTACCGCTCGAGCTCCGCCTCGGGGACGGCGGCGACCACCCGGACGCGGCCATCGGGCTCGGACTCGCTCGCGTGCACACGCGCGCGCCGGCCCGAGAGGTCGGTGAGCACCGCACCCTGCAGGTCGATCGGGACGGTCACGTGCACGAGCGAGATCGGCTCGAGGCGCACGGTGCCGGCCTCGGCGAGCGCCGCCTTGACCCCGAGGGACGCTGCGGTGCGGAACGCCATCTCCGACGAGTCGACCGAGTGCGCCTTTCCGTCGAGGAGCTCGACCTGCACATCGACGACGGGGTGGCCCAGGGGCCCGCCCGCGGCGAGCGCGTCGAGCGCCCCCTTCTCGACGGCGGGGATGTACGAGCGCGGCACCGCACCGCCGACGACGGAATCCACGAAGGCGAACCCGCCTCCCGGGGGCAGAGGCGACACGCGCAGCTGCACGACCGCGAACTGGCCATGTCCGCCGGACTGCTTCTTCAGCTTCCCCTCGGCGGCCGCCGTGCGCGAGATCGTCTCGCGGTACGCGATCGGCGCGCTCCCCGTCGTGACGTGCACGCCGAGGACCCGCGCGAGGCGCTCGACGGCGACGGCGACGTGCGTGTCGCCCAGCCCCCGAAGGATCGTGAGGCTGCCGGAGCGGTCGACGACGAGCGTCGGATCTTCGGCGGTCAGCCGCGCGAGAGCCGTCGTGAGCTTCGCATCGTCGGACTGGGAGACGGGCTCGAGGGTCACGGCGTAGACGGGGGCTCGAAGGGGAAGCGGCGTGGGCCGGGCATGCCCCTGAGCCCTCGTCCACAGGAGCGACCGGGCGGGCGTCGCGGTGAGCTTGGCGACGGCGCCGACCTCTCCCGCGCGGAACGAGTCGGCCGGCACGTGCTCGACACCGCGCAGGCGGAACAGCGCCGGGATGCGCTCCTCGCCGCCCGTCGTCGCATTGCGCAGGCGGTCGCCGGGCCGCAGCACGCCGGAGAGCACCTTGAACATGGCCACCGTGCCGACGAAGGGATCGGCCACCGTGCGGAAGACGTGCACGAGCGTCTCGCCCGATGCGTCGATGCGGACCGCGTGCTCGGCTCCCCCGTTCCCCTCGTCGTCCACGCCGATGACGATGCGGCCGTCGGCCGTCCCGGCGGCGGGCGACAGGGCGCACAGCAGATCGAGGACGTGATCCACGCCCGCGCCGCTCACGGCGGAGCAGACGGCGATGGGCACCGCCTCCCCGGCGGCGATGGCGGTGGCGAGCCTCGTCTCCAGATCGACGGCCGAGGGCTCGGTCCCGTCGAGATAGGCCTCGAGCAGGGCGTCGTCGCGCGCGACGATCTCCTCCGTCACCTCCTGGTGGAGGCGGTGCTCCTCGGCCTCGAGATCGGCGGGCACCGCTTCGTCATGGTGCGCGCCGTCGGTCTCGTAGACGAGGGCTCGTTCGGTGAACACGTCGGCGACGCCGTGGAACGCCTGCTCCTCGCCGATCGGCAGCTCGACGGGCCACAGGCCCGCTCCGAACGCCTCCTTCAACTGGTCGACCGTCCGGTGGAAGTCCGCTCGGGCGCGGTCCTCCTGGGTGACGACGACGAGCCGCGGGACGCCGGCGGCCCGGGCGCTGGCCCATGCCGTGCGCGTGCCGCTGGTCACCCCGTCGACGGCGCTCACGACGATGACGGCGCAGTCGGCGACCGAGAGCGCGGCATCCACCGACCCGACGAAGTCGGGGTGCCCGGGGGTGTCCACGAGCGTCACGCCGTGCTCGACGCCGTCGGCGGTCCAGGTCAGCCAGGCGAGCGAGAGGCCCAGCGTCACGCCGCGGGCGATCTCCTCCGGCTCGTGATCGCACACGGTGGTGCCCTGCTCCACCGACCCCATTCGCGCGATGACCCCGGCCGTGTGCAGGAGCGCCTCGATGAGCGTGGTCTTGCCCGACCCCATTGCGCCGAGGAGCGCGATCGTCCGGTGGGTGGGTGCTGGACCGCTCGCTGCCAAGGCGTCCTCCCGCGTCGTCACGGCGATGGGTCCATCGTGCCGCGCATCGCGGCGCCGCGCCAGGGTGCTGCTCCGCGATGCGCGGGTCAGCGCTCGGCGGCCGCTCTGTCAGGCGTCCGTCACACGCCGCTAGGCGTCACTCGCTCGGTAGCTGGCTCGGCGTGGGGCTCGACGAGAGCGCCCACTTGCCGCTCGAGCACAGGTAGAACTGCGTCGGGTTCGTGGCCGTGTCGATGTAGACGTCACCGTCCGCGGTGCAGGTGTCGTCGGCAGGCGCCCCCGAGCCGAGCAGCACCTGGGTTCCCGGCGTTCCCGCCTCGCCCTGAGCGCCCTGCTCGCCCTGAGCGCCCTGAGCGCCCGTCGCGCCGGTCGCTCCCGTCTCGCCCTGCGCGCCGGTGAGGTTCTCGGCGGCGGACTGCTTGATGTTGCCGGCGAGCACCCACTCGCCGTCGCGGAAGACATAGACGTTCGCGTTCGAGACGTCGATGTAGACGTCGCCCTCGTATCCCTTGCCGGCGGTCGGCGTGCCCTTGCCGGCGCGGACCGCCGAGCCGGCCGGCAGGATCTCCTTGACCATCTCCTCGATCTCGGCCGTCGACTTGGGCGTCGGCACCGCCGCGGGCGTCTCGGCCGCGGCCGTCGGGCTCGGCGCAGCGGCATCCTCGGTCGACCGCGCGAGCGAGGAACCGAGGAAGGCGGCGAGGAACGAGAGCACGACGACGGCGACGCCGACGCCGATCAGGGCTCCCAATCCGACGCCGGACCGCTTGGCAGGCTCCGGCGACGTGGGCGACGGCTTGGTGATCGGCGGGGTCGGCTGCGTGGGCTCACTCATGGCGGGTCTCTCCTTGTGCGGGCGAGGTGGAGCCCGCTTCAGCGGGCCTGAGATTCGCCGATCAGCGTAGAGATCCCACCGTGCGGCGGAAAGATGCCGCGCCGGGGCGTCACCCGGCGGGGATGACCCTTCGCGTAACCGATGTGGGAACGGTTGTCGACCCCGGATGCCGCAGCCGGCCCCGCTCGTAGGCTCGAGGCGATGCGAGAGTTCTTCCGTGGCGCGGGCTTCCTCTTCCGGGGCTTCGGCTGGTGGCGTCGTCGGCCCGGTGCGATGGCGCTCGGACTCGTTCCGGCCGCGATCGTGGCGATCCTCCTCGTGGCGCTCCTGACAGCTCTCGGAATCTTCCTGCCGCAGCTCACCACGGCCGCGACGCCGTTCGCCGAAGGGTGGGTCCCGTTCTGGCGCGACTTCATCCGCTTCGGCTTCGGCGCGGCCGTCTTCGGCGGAGCGCTCTTCATCGCGGTCGTCTCCTTCACAGCGCTGACGCTGATCGTCGGCGAGCCGTTCTACGAGCGCATCTGGCGCACCGTCGAGCGCGACCTCGGCGGAACCGTGCCGGACGAGGGCTACCCCTTCTGGCACTCCGTCGTCGACGGCCTGTCGCTCATCGGCCGAGGCATCCTCGTCGCGATCGTGGCAGCGCTCGTGGGTTTCATCCCCGTCGTCGGCACGGTGCTGGGCTTCGTCACCGGCGTCCTGCTGACCGGCTGGCTGCTGGGCGACGAACTGTCGTCGCGATCGCTCGCGGCCCGCGGCATGACCGCCGATGCCCGCCATGCGCTGCTGCGCCGTCATCGAGCCCGGGCCCTCGGCTTCGGCGTCGCCACCCAGCTCTTCTTCCTCATCCCCTTCGGCGCGGTGGTCGTCATGCCCGCGGCGGTCGCAGGGTCCACGGCATTGTCGCGCTCGCTGCTCGACGACCCCAGAAGCATCCCGAGCGGCACCTCGCAGCTCCGCCGGTAGCGTGGCGGCGTGGACTTCTCGCTCGACGCCCTGCGTCGCCGGCCCGACCTGGAAGGACCCGGTCTTCCGGCGACGGATGCCGCGGACCGGCTGATCCTCGACGAGTCCGCCGCCGCGCGGGCCCACACGAAGCCAGGTGAGCTCCTCGTGATCGGCGACGGCTACGGGGCCCTCACCCTCGGGTCGGCGGCGGACGGCGCCGAGGCGATCCGCGTGCACCAGGATCCGCTCCTCGGCGAGCTCGCGCTCGCGGCGAATGCCCGAGGCACGGGTCTCGCCGACCGCTTCGAGTCGTCAGCGCTCGTGCCGGGGCTCGTCGAGGGCGCGCGAGTCGTGCTCCTGCGCCTCCCCCGCTCGCTCGACGCCCTCCGCGATGTCGCGGGGCTTCTCGCCGCGCACGCGGGTCCCGACGTCGTCGTCTTCGCCGGCGGACGGATCAAGCACATGACCCTCGCGATGAACGAGGTGCTCCGCGAGCACTTCGATCGCGTCGACGTGACGCACGCACGCCAGAAGTCGAGGGTGCTCGTAGCCCGGGGACCGCACGGCGGTCGCGATCCCGAGCCGACCCGGACCCACGAGGAGGGTCTTGTCATCTGTGCCTACGGCGGGGCGTTCGCCGGGGCATCCGTCGACATCGGCACGCGGTTCCTGCTCGAACACCTGCCCGAGCCACCGGAGGCCGAGGCCGTCGACCTCGCGTGCGGCACGGGTGTCATCGCGGCGACGCTCGCCACGAGGCATCCGTCGCTGCGTGTGTACGCGTGCGATCAGTCGGCCGCGGCCGTCGCCTCGGCGCGGGCGACCGCCGCCGCCAACGGCGTGGCTGATCGCGTCGAGGTCGCACGCGACGACATGCTGCGGTCGCGTCCCGACGGAAGCGCCTCGTTCATCGCCCTCAATCCGCCGTTCCACGTCGGCGCGGCCGTGAACGAGGACGTCGCTCCGCGGATGTTCGCGGACGCTGCTCGGGTTCTGCGGCCGGACGGTGAGCTGTGGACGGTGTGGAACTCCGCACTGAGGTACCGTCCCGCGCTCGAGCGGCTCGTCGGCCCGACCCGCCAGGTGGCGCGCAACCCCAAGTTCACCGTCACCGTCTCGACGGCCCGCTGAACGGATCCGCCTGGCGGCGCGTCCTCCTACACTCGGCTCATGCAGACGCACGACGTGGTCGTGATCGGGGCGGGGCTCGCAGGCTTGCGGTGCGCCGCTGAACTGGCGGCGCACGGCCGCGAGGTGGTCGTGCTCGAGGCGGCGGATCGCGTCGGCGGACGGCAGCGCAGAGGCGCTCCATCGTCGTGACGCGGACGCGGCGGCCCTGGCGGCGGAGAGCCACGTGGCGGGTCTCATCGAATGGATCGGCACGGAACGCACCTGAGCCGGTTGCGTCAGGCGACGCGGCGGTCGTCGATCGCGTCGGGGTCCCACTCGATGCCGAGGCCGGGGGTGTCGGGAGCGATCGCGAAGCCGTCGCTGATCTGCAATTGCGACCGGGTGATGGCCCGCAACTGTGGAATGTGTTCCACGTAGGCGCCGTTGGGAACCGCGGCGACCAGGCTGACGTGCAGTTCCATCAGGAAGTGCGGACAGACGGCGACGTTGTACGCCTCGGCGAGGTGGGCGACCTTGAGCCACGGGGTGATACCGCCGACCCGTGCCACGTCGACTTGCACGATGCCCGCAGCGTCGCGGTGCAGGTAGTCCCGGAACTGCCCGATCGAGTACAGCGACTCGCCCACAGCGACCGGGATCGACGTGGACGCCGCCAAGCGAGCGTGACCGCTGACGTCGTCGGCCGGAAGCGGTTCCTCGAACCAATACAGGCCGGCGTCTTCGAACGCCGCCGCCCGCCGAACCGCCTCAGCAGCGGTCATCGACTGGTTCGCGTCGACCATGATGTGCATATCCGGTCCGATCGCCTCCCGCACCGCCAGCAACCGCTGCCGGTCCTCGGTGATCGACGGCTTGCCCACCTTCAGCTTCACGCCGCGCAGACCACGCCGCTGCGAGTCCACCGCACCCTCGACCAGGCTTTCCGTGGACAGGTGCAGCCAGCCACCCTCGGTGTCGTAGATCGGCACCTCACGGCGGAAACCGCCTGCCAGCTGCCACAACGGCTGCCCCGCGCGACGAGCCCGCAGATCCCACAGCGCGGTGTCCACTGCGGCCAGCGCAAGCGACGTGATCGCACCGACCACCGTCGCATGCGTGGACCAGTGCAGGTCCTGCCAAATGGCTTCGACCTCGCGACTATCACGACCCGCCAACCGGGGCAGCAGGTGCTCCCGAAGCATGCTCAGCACCGCACCCCCACCGGTACCGATCGTGTAGGAGTACCCGGTGCCGGTCAGCCCATCCGAGGTCTCGACCTCGACGAACAGCGTCTCCTGCTTCAGGAACGACTGCACCGCATCCGTACGAACCGTTTCCACCTCGAGGTCGATGAGACGCGCCTCAGCGCGAGTGATCGTCGTCATGCGACGGTCACCCCGAAGGAGTTCTCGTCTGTCACGTTGGTCGCTCTCATTCCATGTCCAGTTCGATCGCGAGGACCGTGTCGTCCTCGTCTGGCAGCGGATAGGTGAAGGCCGGGTTATCGCCGAACGAGACGAAATATGTGCCGGGGAATGGATCCGTCAGCCACAGGTCTGCGCGATTCAATGGTTGCCCGTTCTCAAGAAGCCGCACCGATCGCACCTGCGAGGCATCGATGCCCGTTAGCGCGAGCGGGCCCACGGGCTGCTCGAGGACGTGGGCGTAGACGGTCGAACCGCTCTGCGTGTAGTAACCCCAGGCAGGCTTGGGGAGGTCGGCGATGCCGGCCCCGTAGACGCTCTCGCCGTTCTTGTCGAGCCAGTCACCCACCTTCGCCAGCACCTGTATCGACTCCTCGGGGAAGGCCCCCTCGGGTCGGGGGCCGACGTTGAGGAGCATGTTTCCGCCGTTGCTCACGATCTCGACGAGCTTTCGGATGAGAAGGCGCGGGCTCTTGTAGGCGTCGTCGTCGCGGAAGTAGCCCCAGTGGTTGTTGTGCGTGAAGCAGGACTCCCACGGAACGGGTTCGCCGCGCTCGTTCCGCACACCCCCCTCCGGCACGAGCTGCTCGGGCGAGACCCAGTCGCCCGCCCAGGGGCTGGGGCTATCCGAGACGATCGACCCGAAGCCGCCCCCGCTCGTCTCGAGCCGGTTATTGATGATCACGTTCGGCTGGTGCCAGCGCACCATCTCGATGAGTTCACGAGCTCGCCATTTGTCGGCGAGCATGCTGCCGTAGGAGAAGTCGAACCAGAGGATGTCGATCTCGCCATACTTCGTGACGAGCTCCTCGACCTGACCGTGCATGTAGTCGAGGTAGCGATCGAAGTCGGGGCAATGGTCCGCCCACGCCGGGTCGTCGCGGTGTGGGTGATGCTCATCGCCGACGACAGGGTAGTCGGGGTGATGCCAGTCCAGCAGGGAGTAGTACAGGCCGACCTTGATGCCTTCTGCGCGGAACGCCTCGACGTACTCCCTGACGAGGTCGCGCCCGAACCCGTTGTGCATCACCGAATATGTCGTCAGCGCGGAATCGAAGAGGCAGAATCCGTCGTGGTGCTTCGCCGTGAGGACGGCATACTTCATCCCCGCGGCGGCGGCACTGCGTGCCCACGCCTGAGCATCGAGTTCATGTGGCTGAAATCCGTCGACCGCGGGTTGATACTGCTCGATCGAGAGTCGATCGATCGATCTGACCCACTCTTCACCCCCGAGCACGGAGTACGGCCCGAGGTGGATGAAGAGCCCGAATCGAGCCTGGGTAAACCAGTCGGTGCGGGACGCGGCGATAAACATTGGTTCCTTTCGCATGTCAGCTCTTGAGTGCGCCCGACGTGATACCCGATGTGATGTATTTCTGCGCGGCGATGAAGACGATCAGGATCGGCACGATGGTCACGACGAGGTTGGCGCACACGAGCGCGTAGTTATAGGTGTGGGTCCCCTGAAAGTTGAAGACCGTCATCGGCATGGTCCAGACGTCGGGCCCGACGAGGAACAGCACGTTCTGGAACTCGTTCCACGCGTAGGTGAACAGGAGGATGACGCAGGTCAGGGTGACGGGCCGGAGGAGGGGGAAGATCACCTGGAAGAACAAGCGGATCCGTCCGGCGCCGTCGATGATCGCGGCTTCATCCAGCTCGCGTGGGAGCTGGGAGATGAATCCGACGAGCAGGAGGGTTGTGAAGGGAATCTGGACCGCGACGTCGGTGAGGATGAGGCCTGCGTGCGTGTTGGCCAGGCCGAGCATCTGCAGCACCTTGATCGCCGGCACGAATGCGAACGGAGCCACCATGCCCGCCAGTAGATAGAAATACACTCCCTTGGTGATGCGGGTCGTGCGGCGGGCGATGACGAAGGCAGCGAGCGCGCAGACGACGACGGTGATGACCGTCACGCCTGTCGTGATGATCACGCTGTTGAGGAACCCGCGCGCGACGGCCGGATCGTTCAGGACCTCGACATAGTTGGAGAACAGCCATTCGCGCGGAAGCGAGAGGTCGAAGGTCGACGCCTCCTCCGGTGACTTGAACGACGTCAGCAGGATCACCACCATGGGGATGATGAAAATGCTCGCGATCGCTATCGCGACCACATAGGTCGTGCCGCGCTCGACCCCCCGGCGGATCATGTTGCCTGCCGCCGCTTTGCGATCCTCGTGATGGTGAGCTGTATGGCGACCGCGAGCCCCGCGATGAGCGCGAATTGCACGAACTGAGCCGCGGCGGCGTAGCCGAGGTTGGTCGTGCCGAGCGCTTTGGCGATGAACATGGTCATGACTTGTGTCGATGTTCCCGGCCCTCCGGCGGTCGTGGCGTAGATGATCTCGAATGCCTTCATTCCGGCGATGAACGAGAGTAGGGACGTGAGCGCAATGGCGTGAGCCACCAGCGGGATGCGGATGAAGAACGTCATCTGGAGTCCATTGGCACCGTCGAGCGTGGCCGCCTCGATGACGTCCTCCGGGATGCCCTGAAGCGCGGCGAGCACGATGACGACGGTCCACCCCACCCCGATCCACGTCTCCACCGCCGCTGCCGTGTAGAGCGCCAGGTCGAAGCTCCCGAACCAGTCCTGTGTGAGAAAGCCCAGACCGAGCCACCGCAGCGACTCGTTGAACAGGCCTTCTTGTGACAGAAGAAAGTAGAACGTGACGCCCACGACGATGGTGGAGAACATCATCGGCATGTAGACGATCGCACGGAGCGCGTGACGACCTACGAAGGCGCGGTTCAAGAAGAGCGCGATGCCGACCCCGACAACCGTCTTGGCCGCCGTCAGCACGAGCGCGTAGATGAACTGGATACCGATGCTGTTCAGGAAGTCGCCTCCGTTGTCTCCGAGCAGCAGCTCGAAGTTGGCGAAGCCGATGAAGTCGGCCCTCCCGGAGAGCGTTGAGGCGTTGGTCAGCGAAAGGTAGAGGCCGAGAACGGCGGGAAGCACGAAGAAGATCGTGAAGACCAGGGCCGCTGGTACCAGGAACCACCGTGTGTACGCGTGGTTGATGGTCGAAGAGGTCATCGTGCTTCCCGCCGTTCGTATCGCCGAGGGCTCAGAAGCCCTCGAGGCCGGCCGTCTTACCGGCGTTGATCCATGCCGCGTCATACGCAGCGCCGAATTCTTCGACGTTGATCCGACCGGCGACGAGCTCCTGGTACGCGGCGATGATGTCGTCCTGCGGGGTGGGGAAACGGCTCAGGTTGTCGAAGTGACCGACGACGCGACCCTCTGCGACGTAAACCTGGACGTCCTCGATCGCCGGGTCGGGTTCGGCCACGGTGACGTCCTCGAACGAGGGGACACCCGGGGCAGCGGCGATGAAGCGCTCCGCCTGTTCGGGAGCGATCAGGAACTCGAGCAGATCCTGCGCCTCCTCCTGCACCTTGCTCGAAGCGGCGATGTGCATGGTGTTCGGGCGGCTCAGCCCGATGACGGTCTCACCATCGGCGTTCGGGACGGCGAAGAATCCGAGCTCGAGGTCGGGGTTCTGCTTGCGCAGCTCGCTGATCGCCCACGTGCCGTTGATGATCGCTCCGGCCTTGCCGGTGGCGAGCGCCTCGAGGGACTGCTCGTAGCTGGCCGTCAGCACGTCGGGGTTGATGAGCCCCCCGGTGGACCAATCGAGAAGCGCGTCGTACTGCCCCTCGAATCCAGGCACCTCGGTCCACGTCGTCTCGTTGGTCGCGAGCTTGGCCGCGATGTCGGGGTCCGTCGAGAGGAAGTCGGCGTCGACGGAGTTGCGGTGCTGGAGGAGGGTCCAGCCGTCCTTGCCCGCGAGGTACAGCGGGGTGACGCCGGCGGCCTTGATCTGCTCGAAGGCAGCGGTCAGGTCCTCCAGTGACGTAGGCGCCTCGTCGACGCCGGCGGCCTCGAAGACCTCCTCGTTGTACAGAACGCCGAACGTGGCGAGCGCGTCGGCGGTCGGGTAGCTGTAGAGCTTTCCGTCCGTGGCGAACATCGACTCGTACACGGCCGAGCTCATGCGGTCCTCGAACGACGGATCGGTGATCTCGACCATGACGGAAGCCGAGTCCTCGATGTCATTCAGTCCCGCGAAGACGTCGATGCCCCCTCCCGAGGCGAGCCGGGCCTGGACCGTCGTGTCGTGCTGCTCGTCGGGGATGCCGAGAACTTCCACGGTGTTCCCCGTCTCCTTCTCCCAGAGGTCGATGTTCTCCTGCAGCGCGCCGGTATTAACCCAGCTGCTGGGGACCGCGTAGACGATGTTCACGCCTTCCCCGGTCGAGTCAGAGTCGGCGTCTGCGGTCGAAGCGCAGCCCGAAAGGCCGAGTGCGGCGACAGCGACCACCCCGAGGACGATTCGTTTGTTCATGATGTGTATCCTTTGCGTTGGACGATTCCTGGCGGAATGCGGCCCGAGGGACTGCGCCCCTCGTGCCCGGGCCGGAGGCCAGTGGGTGGCTATCCGGCTCGACTGAGTGGGACGCTCCACGCGTCCCAGACGACATCGATGGGGCGCAGTCCAGGGCCGATGAGGCGATCGCTCGCCTCTTCGAGCACTGCGAGTGCGGCGCCGATGAGAGAACTCGACTGGCGGAACCGACTGACGTCGATCTCGATGTCCTGCCGCCCGGCGTGATGACGAACACGCTGCGCGACGGTCTTGACGAGCAGCTCGTCGTCCACCAGCGGTCCGTGGAGGAGCACCAGTTCGGGATCGATCACGAGCAACAGCATCGCGATCTGCTCGGCCGCGGTGTCGGCGAACGCGTCGAGGCTCTCCTTCGCAGCGGGATCGACAGCGGCGGAGGCAATGAGGGCGCGGATGTCGTCCACGGTGCTCCACTCGGTGCGCCGCGACGCCTCGCGCACGCGGCGGAGGTGGTACGGCTCACCCTCAGATCGGCGTGCGCCTCCGTAGATCGAACCGTCGATCTGAATTCCGGCAGCGATGTCGTGCCAGAGCACCGGCAGCACGAATGTGTCCACACCGCGGGCAGCACCCATGCGATGCTCAGCGAGAAGTGCCGCCTCCAAGTCGTGAACGGCGAGCACCGGAGCGTCGAACGCGTCGGTGAGACGAGGGAGCACGGCCTGGCCGACCCACTCCTGGAACGCGGCGGGGTCGCGCAGGCTGCCTGCCTGAGTGATGGGTCCGGGAAGCGAGACACCGATCCCTGCCCACTGCCCGAGAGGAGTGGAGACCGAATCACGCGCCCGCTGGACCCACTGGCGTGCATTCTCGAGCCGCTGGTCCGCCGACACGCTCGGATCGACCTGGCGCGACTCGGCGTGATGCACCGTTCCGCCGAGATCGACGATGGCGAGGCGCTCCACGTGCTGCCCGAGATCGAGCCCGATGACGTGGGCAACGCTCGGGTTGAAGGAGAACCAGGAGGCTGGGCGCCCCGCGCCACCCGAGTACTCAGGTCCGGCATCGGTCACGACGTCGACCTCCATGAGGTCGACGAGTCGGTCTTTCACCGTCGGCTTGGACAGACCCACCGCCTCGGCGATCGCGGCGATGGTAGCGGGGCCTGACGCACGCAGGTAGTCAGCGCAGCGCGCAGAATGCTCGCGGCGCATCTCTCCGAGTCGGTCCCGCGGGTCGCGGATCGCAGTCATGTCGGCGTCCATGCCTTCACTTCCCCAGTTTGTCGGGCCTGTTTTTAAACCCTGCCGCATAATATGCCATACTCCCATTAACTTGGCAACAGTCCAACTCGCGAGCACGCGATCTTGGCCAGACGAAAGCAGGTCTTGATGCCGGAACCGATCGAGTATCTGCGTCGGGGCGGAGCAAGCGTCGTCATTACGGTAAGCGATGACCGGCTTCCGCGAATCTTGCACTGGGGACAGGACCTCGGAGCACTGGAGGGCGAGGATCTCCTGCTGCTCGAGAAATGCAGCCTTCCTGCCTTGGGAGACACGGTCATCTACGCTCCGCAGCCTGTCCCGGTGATTCCGCAACTGGCGGAAGCCTGGCTCGGTCGCCCCGGGTTGACGGGGAGTCGTGACGGCGCCGCGTGGGCCCCGCTGTTCACCCTGGTGGATCTGACCCGGGAGAATTCCGAGGAGTCGTCGAGACTCGTCGTCCACGCCAGGGACGAGGCATCCGATCTCCGCCTGTCGATCGAATTCGAGCTGCTCGATACCGGGCTTCTGCGGGTGCGGTCGACGCTCGCCAACGACGGGGACCCCTACCGCGTGGATTCCTGGGATCACGCCCTGCCCGTCCCTTCGCAGGCAGTCGAGGTCATGGACCTCACGGGCCGTTGGACCCGGGAGCGCGCTCCCCAGCGCCAGGGCTTCGACGTCGGCCTATGGACGAGAGAGTCTCGCGGGGGCAAGCCGGGCTTCGAGGCGCCGACGCTCATGATCGCCGGCGAGCAGGGTTTCGGATTCGAGGCGGGCGAGGTCTGGGGTGTACACCTCGGCTGGAGCGGCAACCAGCAGCTGAGCGCAGAGCGCACTCCCGCCGGCACGCGGCTTCTCCGCGGCGGCGAGCTGCTCCACCCCGACGAGCTGGTGATCGGTCGCGGCGAGAGCGTGACCTCACCGTGGCTGTACGGAAGCTGGGGCCACGGCCTCGACGCGATGTCCGACAGATTCCACCGTCACATCCGCTCCCAGCCTGGATACCGGCGTGAACCGCGCCCTGTCCTCGTGAACACGTGGGAGGCGGTGTACTTCGAGCACGACGAGGACCGCCTGCGCACGATGGCCGACGAAGCCGCAGCGCTCGGCGTCGAGCGGTTCGTCCTCGACGACGGCTGGTTCCTCGGCCGCCGGCACGATCGTGCGGGGCTCGGCGACTGGGTGGTCGATCCCGCCGTGTGGAGCCACGGACTGAAGCCGCTCGCCGATCACGTCCATGCGCTGGGCATGCAGTTCGGACTGTGGTTCGAGCCCGAGATGATCAACCTCGACTCGGAGCTCGCCCGTCAGCATCCCGAATGGGTCTTCGATGCCGGGCACGGCGTAGGTCTGCCCTCCCGGCATCAGCACGTGCTCGACCTGGGTCATCCGGGGGCGTTCGATCACGTCGCGTCGCAGATGAGCAAGGTCATCGCCGACGTCGGGGTCGACTTCGTGAAATGGGACCACAATCGGTCCCTGCTCGACGCAGGCCACGCCCCGACCGGCCGAGCGGGGGTGCGCGAGCACACGCTGGCGGTGTACCGGCTGTTCGATCTACTGCGCGCGCGCTTCCCGCAGCTCGAGATCGAGTCGTGTGCAAGCGGCGGCGGGCGCATCGATCTCGGAATCCTGGAGCGCGTCGATCGGGTCTGGGCATCGGACTGCAGCGATCCGCACGAGCGCGCGGACATCAACCGCTGGACGTCGCTGCTCGTCCCGCCCGAGCTGATCGGCACGCACATCGGACAGGAGACCGCCTACGCCACCGGCCGGGCCGCCTCGTTGAATCACCGCGCGGCAGTGGCTTCGCTTTGGCAGCTCGGCATCGAGGTCGATCTCGACGAGAGCACGATGCCCGACCTCCGGCGCTGGATCGACTTCCACAAGCGCTGGCGCGCCGTGATCGCGACCGGTCGAGTCGTCAGGGCAGACCTCGCCGAGGCGGCTCGACTCGACGGCGTGGTGGGGACGGATGCCGCATTGTTCCTCTATCACGTGCGTTCTCGCCCCGCGGGCTGGCCGACAGGCCGCCTGCGCCTGCCGGGCCTCGAGGCCGACCGAAGGTACCGCGTCCGTCTCGCCGATGTCACCGCCGACCTCCCGCCGGCGCAGACGCCGCCGTGGGTCGAGCAGGGTGATGTCATCCTCAGCGGGCGCGTCCTCAGCGAGGTCGGCCTGGAGGCTCCGAGCGTCGACGTCGATGTACCGCTGATCTTCGAGGTGACGGCGGTCGGGTGACCGAGACGATGCCCCGCCGAGCGATGAGCTCAGCGGGGCATCTGCCTGCGCTTCCGGCTAGTAGCCGTGAACCTGGAACTCCGAGATGTTCGGCTGCCTTCCGAAGCCGGACGAGTCGGTCTGGGTGGCAGTGATCAGCAGCCTGACCTTCTGCGCGGAGACCTTGTCGAACGAGTGCGACTTGGACGGCGTGATCGTCGTGCCGGTCACGATGTCTACCCAGGTCGTGCCGTTGTAGTACTGCACCTTGTACCCGGTCGTGCGGTTGAGGTGTTCGCTGATCACGACCTTATGAACGCTCTTGACCGAACCGAGGTCCATCTCGAGCCACTCGTTCTCGCCGGTCGTGGACTGCGGCGCCCAGCGGGTGCTGAGGCTGCCGTCCTTGGCATGAGCCGCGGTGTAGCTCGAGTTGTATTCGCTCGAAGCGGTCGCCGTCGCGGTCGGAGACTGATTGACCACCTGCGGCGTCTCGCTCAGTGCGTACACCTCGAACTCGGTGATGTTGGGCTGTCGCCCACCGAAGACCGAGGTGGTGGTGGTGATCAGCAGCCTGACCTTCTGTGCGGTGACGGTGGCGAATGTGTGGGTCTTCGTTGCGCCGATCGTCGTTCCGGTCACGATGTCGATCCAGTTCGTCCCGTCGTAGTACTGGACCTTATGTCCGGTGGTGCGGGTCAGGTTCTCCTTGAGAACGACTTGGCTGAAGCTCTTGGGCGATCCGAAGTCGAGCTCGACCCACTCATTCTCGCCCGTTGTCGAAAGCGGCGCCCAGGATGTTCCGGTGCTGCCGTCCTTCACTTTGGGAGATGAGAACGTCGCGTTGTAGTCACTGGACGAGGACGTGGTGGTCGCTGCCGGCACCGCGAGATTGGCCGAGGTCTGCATCGAGGTGCGATAGATCTGAACCTCCGACAGCCCGTTGTTGGCGGTGTCGCTTCCGGTGACCTGGAACTTCACCCAGCTCACGGTTTTGTCGGGGAACACGACCTCCTTCGCACTTCCGTCGTTCGGGATCCCGGTGACGGCGATCGAGCTGCCGTCGCTGAAGGTCAGCGTGCCAGCCTTACTCCACGCGAGCGAGTGAGGGCGGTCGTAGAGGACGATCTTGTTGATCGCGCGTGCAGCCGAGTAATCGAATCGGATCCACGGGTTGGTCTCGTTGAGCGATGCCCACTCCCCGACGGCGTGCTCGCCGATGATGCCGTCCAGCGTGTTCGTCGCCGGATAACCCGGATATGTGGACGAGACGGTCACAGTGGGCGAAGCAACGTGGAACGCCTGGAACTCCGCGAGCCCAGTCGTGCCTCCGCTGCTGGTCGTCGTCGTGAACTTGACCCATCTGACGGTCTTGTCAGGGAAGGTGATCTCCTTCGCCGAGCCGTCGTTCGGGATCCCGGCGACGTTGATGAAACTGCCGTCACTGAATGAGAGCGTGCCGGTCTGGGTCCACGCGGCCGGGTGCATACGGTCATGCAGCACGATCTGGTTGATCGTACGGTCGGTGTCCCAGTCGAGCTTGATCCATGGCAACGGATCGTTCGACGCGGACGCCCACTCGCCGTAGCCGTGATAGCCGACGAAGCCGTCCGCTGCCGAGCTCGGCCGGTAGATCTGGTTCTGCGTGGAGAAGTACGAGGATGCCGTGACCGTCGCCTCGGTCTCGAACCCTTGAGCGATCTTGGGCGGTTTAGGAGTGCGGATGTTGATGTAGTCCGACCAGTCACTCGTTCCCGCCGCATTCTTGACCCGGATGGCGTAGTAGTGTCCGGAGTCCGGTGACACGGATTGGACATAACTGGTTGCCGTGGTGCTGGTCTTCGAACCATTGACGTAGAGCTCGTAGAGCGTCGCACCGTACGAGGGGTTCCACGAGAGCGTCACCGAGGTGGGGCTGGTCGCCGTCGCCGTGAAACCAGTGGGCATCCTCGGAACTGTCGCGAGCGTGCCGCTGGGTGCGAATGTGAGGGTCGACAGGCTGCTCCAGCCGCTCGTGCCGGCCGCATTCTTCGCCCGCACCCGGTAGGTGTGCGACGAGTTCGCCACCAGATCACGATGCGGATACGGCATGGACGCGTTGGTGACGACTGTCCCATCGATTTCGAGGTCGTAGCCCGTCGCGCCCGGAACGAGGTTCCACGTGATGTCGGTCTCGTCGGTCTCAGTCACGGTGCTGGTCAGCCCGCCCGGCGTCGCCGGCGCAGCGGGACTGACCGGCGCGACGGCCTCGATCTCGAAATCGACCGGTCCGTTGTGGTTGATCGTGAGCACGTACTCGTCGGTCGCGGCATCGTACGTCTCGGAGTAGGTGAACCCGTTGTCGCCCGTGATGTTCAGCGTGGGCTCGCCCCCGTTGTCTTCGCCGTTGACTTTGATCACCGTGGTCCGCAGCGCGTTGTCGTTCGGGTTCTCGGCGTTCTGGGTGATCCAAACGCGCGTGGAGTCATGGGTGAACGCGGTGGGCGGGTCGTAGAGCGGGTCCTTGTCCACCCGGTAGTTGTTCAAGTGCACCTTGAACCCGGTAGTCGACTCGGTGATCGCCGCGAACGTGTGCGGCCCCGCGGCGATCGAGAAGTACCCGCTGGTATTCGTCTGCGGCTTGAGCACGGACTTCTGGCTGATGTTGGTGTCTTCGCTGGAGTTCATCCAGTACCAGGTCGCGCCGTTGCGCAGCGCGAACGTGTCGCTGTAGAGCGTCTCGCTCGGGTACAGGTTCTCGAAGTACTCCATCGACTTCGGGCTGGTTTCCACCGCGGGGAAGGCCGCCAGCTCGGTCGCGTTCAGATTCGTCGGCACCAACGGCGTGATGCCGAACCGGCCCGTGTTGCCGTACAGGTTGGAGTGCTGCGAGGTGTCCGGCGGGACGTATGCCAGACGGCCCTGATAAGTCATCTTCGTCTTGGCCAGCACGTCCGCACGTGACGGGATCGGCACATCCTGATCGATTATCTTGCGGAACAGCGGCAGCAGCACGTGCCGATACGTTGCCGTCTGAACCCCGGACCCGACCATCGAGTAGAAGTTCGCCTCCGGAGCGAACACGGCGCCGCCCGAGCTCGCGACGCGAAGCACATCCATGCCGTACATCGCCTCGGGGTAGGTCAAGATCTGCTTCCACGCACCCGCTGCTACGGCGCCGCGGGTGAAAAGCTTCCCGTTCGTGTCGATCTGCCAATGCCACCAGTCCGTTGCCGTGCCCCAGTTGCCGGCGAGACCACTAAGCCACATACCCAGGAACAGCCCGTCCGTGTTCCTCGAGCCGTTCGACTGCTTCTGCATCACAATGACGTTGTCTTTGTGCGCGCGCATCGCGGCGATCAGGTCGGGGTTGCCCTGCACCCAGTCAAGGACTGTGCCATTCGAGGTGCCCAAGATGTTGGTGTCGGTCCAGACCAGGTACATCCCGTGCTCAGCCGACAGCTCGATCAAGTCAGCGAGATACTGCGACTGGTTGCCGCCCTCCTCGCCGTACCACGCGATCGAGTTGTACAACTCCGCGGCGTGGAACCCCAGCAGGCTGTTGTACTGAGCCGCCAGCCCATCCAGGTAGCTCACCGGAACGACGTTGTTCGCACCCGTCTCGCCGTTGACCATCTGCACGATGCACTGAGCGCCCGCGGTCTCACACTCGTCCAGCCGGTCCTCGATCCACTGCCGGGTGCCTGCACCGTCTCTCACACCATCGCCGGGCACCAACATGAGCGCCGTGTACGGCTGCACATCGGCCGGGATGGCAGCCCACTGCTGTGCGACCGTTCCGGGCTCGTTGTAGTAGTGGTTCATGATCATGAGCGGGTGCTCGCGATCCACGATCTGCCTCATTGCCACCGGTTCCTCCGCTTTCGCGGCCGTGGAAACAGCGGGCACCAGGGCCGCGACCAGCACGGCCGCCAGTATTCCCGCGGCTGACTTTCGGTACTTCGTCATACCGAGCACATCCTTTCCAGGATCAGGCAGAAGCAGCACGCCCGGCTGGCACAGCGTGATTCCGGAATGGCTGCTCGAACCCTGGACTCGCCGCCTCCCGTGCTCATGACAGCTCCGTCATGAGCGAGATAGGCACAGAGAGACATGGGCCTGCACCAATGTGAAGGGGTATAATTAAACCCTATTTACTTATAAATTACTGCATCGTCCGTCTCCACCACAAGAGCGACTTGTCGTAAACCGCGGTCACGGTCGGGGCGGCGGCCCGACCTCGCCCTCGACCGCGCGAATGCTCCAACCAGCGGACGTGCTCGCACCCGGCTTCAGCACCGCGAGTCCGAGCGTCGAGTTCAGCGCATCCGGGGGGCAGGTCATCGGCTCGACCGCAACGCCCCGGCGGTATCCTTCGCCGTCGGCGGCGTCGGACGTGTAGACCTGGGCCCAGCCGACCCGCTCGTCCCACTCGATCTCTGCTCCGACCCCATCGGCCGTCACGGTCACACGGGCGAGACCGCGATCGTCGCGCGCGAAGGCGGAGTACGCATTGTTGATCGCCTGCTGCCCCACGCGTCGCGACGAACGGAAGTCGAAGGCGGCGTGCTCGTGGTCGGCAACGTGCACCACATCTGTCGGGAGCAGTCGGTCCGGCGAGACGAGCAGGATCTCTTCTGCGGGAACATGGAGCACCCAGCCGTCGATCGCGCGGCGGGACGGCGCGTCCGCGACCAGGTACGGATGGGCACCGACGCCGAACGGAGCATCGGTGTCGCTCTCGTTCGTGGCCACGACCTCCTGGTGCAGCCCGTCCTCCGAGAGCCGGAGCGCGGTGTCGACGCGCACGCGCCAGGGATATCCGGGCTGAGGCTCGATCGTGGCGGACAGCATCGCGGAATCCGCCCGCACCTCGACGACACGGAAGTCCAGCCCCGCGACCAGTCCGTGCGCGGCATTGCCCGTCTGGGGCTCATTCACCGGGAGACGATGGATGCCTCCACCGAACTCGTACCGGCCGTCCGCTGTGCGGTTCGTCCACGGGGCGAGAAGCGCCCCGCTCATGGCGGGGCGCTCCTCGTCGGCGGCGAACGGAACGACGAGATCCCGCCCCTCGAACCGCAGGCGGCGAAGCGACGCGCCGATACTCGCGATATCGGCTTCGTACGAGCCGGACCGCAGGCCGACCTGGGCGCCGGAGACCGGAGACACCGACATCAGTCGACGTCGGGGAGGTCTTCGCGACGGAACAGGAGCATCTCCGGAAGGCTCGTCGCGAAGTAGTCCGTCTCACCGTCGTCCCGTCGGGCGACCGGAGGAACGTACGCCGCGCGAGCCTCGCCGAGCGACGCGGGAGGGTCGGCGGGAGGCATCCCGAGCGCCGCCAGTGTCTCGTCCCACGCGGCGAGCGCCTCACCCTCACCACCCTCCCAGGGGTGGAACGTGCGCGTCGTCAGGATCCGCAACGCTGAGGAGGCGTCGCGTTCGGCGACCAGCAACCGGACGTAGGCGATGGTGAAGTCGTCCCGCTCGAGGACGAGATGCTCGACCGGACGGAGGCGGGACAGCCGCTCAGCGGACGTGTCGCCGAGTCTGATCGCGAGCTGATCCAGCTCGTACCGCAGCCTCGGGTCGTCGGGTGCGAGTTCGATCGCTCGTTCGTACAGCGCCCGCGCCTTGTCGTCGTCGTGTTCTATGTTGTACGCGGCCAGACCGGCGTTGCGCAGGAGCACCGGCGACTCGGCCCCGGCTTCGATGGCGGCGTTCCAGTCCGCCACCGCGGCCCGCCGTCGGCCCTGCGCATAGTGGAGCATCCCTCGCAGCGACCGTGCGGTGACGTCGGCAGGGTTTGCGGCGAGTGCCGCGTTCAGAGCATCGAGAGCCTCCAGGCCGTGCGGAAAGGCCCACGTCGCGTCGGCGTGCTGTGCGGCGAGGCGCTGGGCCGAGGCATCCGTCCCCCTTCCCACTTCATCGAGCAGCGCGGCGGCGAGATAGTGAGCGGTGGGGCCGACGTTCCCCGACCCGGTCGCGGGGGCCGACGCGACGTCCGCCAGCAGCTCCAGGGCTGCGTCGGTCTCGCCGGCATCGCGGAGGTCGAGGGCGATGTCGAGGAGCAGTCCGGCGTCACCGTCGATGCGAGCCCCCGACAGGAAGCGCAGGGTGGCATCGAGCGGATCTATCGTCAGCGCCCGGTCGATCACCTCGGCCGCCTGGACCCGCTCGCCGAGCCGGCGCAGCAGGATCGCCCGCAGCGCCGGACGCCGCGCGTCGTAGCCGGCAGTGCGGTCGAGATCGTCCAGCACGCGAAGGCTCGCGCGCACGCGGCCGCGGTGAGCGAGCGACTGCGCGAGAGCGAATCCCGCGGGCGCCGCCCAGCGGGCGTCCCAGCCGGCCTTGCCCCACGCCTGCTCCGCCTCTTCGCGGCGACCGAGTCGAGCGAGGACGAGTCCGCGAAGGTAGAACGCTTCCGCGTCGAGAGGGTTCGCATTGCGGCGGGTGAGCCGCGCGAGCGCGAGATCGATGCGACCGAGCGCTCGGACGTAGTGACCCGCACGGTACTCGCGGTCGGCGAGAGCCAGATTCGTGCGCACGTCTCCCGAGTCGAGGTCGAGCGCGGCCTCCCAGTACGGAAGCGGCGACCGCGTCGGGTGACGGTACTGGCTCAGGTGAAGGCCGGTGAGGTAGAGCTCCTCGACCGAGGCGATGGCCGCGGGCGCCGGCGGCTCCTCGGCGACCCACGGCTCCTCGTCGTCACGGGCGATCAGGTGCCAGCCGACGAGCAGGCGCCCTCGGTGGTCGCGCAGCTGCACCTCGAGGTCTCCCTCGGTCTCGACCTCGGCCGTCAGGGCCAGCGTCGTCCCCGGAACCAGGTCGGCGGTGCGCGTCGCGACCACCTCTCCGGCGCGGAGGATCGACAGCGTTGCAGCCTGCTGGCGAGCCGTCACGGCGGAGCGCACCTCGAGCCGACCGGGCGCCCGCCCGACATGAAGCGCTGCATCTGTCGTCGCCTGGTGCGCCGGACCGATGTCGGGGATCGGATACCAGTACTGACTGAACTCCTTCGTCTCGCCGGGCATGAGCCAGCTGAAGTCGGGCTGGTTGTCGGTGTAGACACCGGCCATCAGCTCGACGTACGGGCCGTCTCCGTCGGTCAGCTGCGCGTCCCACGCGTGGCCGAACGGGGCGTTGCCCCAGGTCCACTGCTTCTTTCCGGGAGAGATGCGCCGCTCGGCCCAATGCACGAATCCAGCCCCGGCCGCGTGGTCGTAACCGCCGAAGAAGTCCTCTTGCGAGTCGACGATCATGTACGACGTCGGGACGGGGATGTTCCGGTACCAGTCGATCCGATCGGCACCCGGTCGCTCCGCCGCCAGCGCGGCGTAGTCGACCCCGTAGTAGGGCCGGTCGGCAGCGGGGAAGGCCGACAGGGCGCGCCGCGCGTGGTCGGCGACGTAGCGGACGTCCTCGGGGAAGAACGACTGGTAGTCATCGTGTACGCGTGCCGCGACGTTCGCCCACCACAGGAAGGTCTGCCGTTCCTTGGTGCGGTTGTGCAGGCGGACGACGAGTTCGACGAGGCTGCTGTCGGGGCGGATCCGCACCCCGTGCTGGCCCGACATGCGGGCGAACGGATCGTGGTCGTGGCACCACACCGTCACGCTGCCGTCGTCGGCTGTCTCGATCGTCGTCTCGACGGGGAGATAGGTGGCGGGACGATGGTGCTGCGGCCAGTTGAACTCGACGCCGCCGCTGATCCAGGGGCCGGCGAGGCCGACGAGCGCCGGCTTGATGACGTTGTTGCGATAGAAGAAGTCGTAGTCGGTGGTCTTGTCGTAGCCGATGTGGATGCGACCCCCCAGCTCGGGCAGCACCACGAGCCGAAGGTAGCGGTTCTCGAGGTGAACCGCTCGCCATTCCCGCGGAGCGCCGGCCTCGGCGACGGCTTCGGTGAAGGGGAGCGGATAGACCGCGCCACTCGACCCCTGATACACGCGCTGATCCAGGAACATCGGGTAGGGGCTCGGCACGGCGGCTTCGTAGGTGTGGACGGAGAGCGGCTGCTCCCAGGCGACGGCGCCGCCGGCATCCAAGGCCTCGGCCAGAGCGGACGGCGGCGCGGGGAGCGAGATCTTCGGGCTCGTCCCACCGACCTCGGCCGCAGGAGCCGGCATCCCACGGGCGGGCTGTTCAGTGATCATGGCGATTCCCTTCTGTGCGGCGGGGCACCGTTTGCAGGACGACCGGCTCACACCGTCGGCGACACTACGGGGCGCAGGACCGCGGGAGTATGGTGGATTCGAGGAAGAGCATGGACAAAACGACGGATCTCGCACCCCATTACCGATCGGACGGCTTCCCCAACCAGCGGCTGTGCGTCGTCCCCCGCCCTCAGGTGGAACAAGCCCTGTCGCGGCCGGTCACGCGGCGCGTCACGGTCACGGATGTCGGGCACTTCCCGCGTGCCATCGGCCACCGGATGACACGCGCTCACGGAATCGAGGAGACGATCGTCCTGCTGTGCACCGCGGGCTCAGGCACCGTCCGAATCGGCGGCGAGGACTTCGCGCTCACACCGTCGACCGCGGCCGTCATCCCTGCCCGCACGGCGCATCAGTACGAGGCATCCGGAGCCAATCCATGGACGATCTGGTGGGCGCACGTGCGAGGGACAGATGCCGCGGACCTCACCGCTCCTCTCGCCACCCTGCGGCGCGCGACTCCGGTCCGCTCGCTGGACCGGCTGGTCGCCCTCTTCGACGAGCTGACCACCCTCCTCGAGCGGCGGCTCACGCCAGTGCAATTGACGGTCGCATCGGGCACGGCGTCACACCTGCTCACGCTTCTCGCCGCGGATAGTGCGCTTCCCACCGACGGCTCCGCGCTCGAACGGGCGATGCGCTATCTCGAAGCACGCGTCGACGGGACGATCAGCGTCGGCGAGATCGCCGCGCTCGTCGGGGTGTCGCCCTCCCATCTGAGCGCGCTGTTCCGGTCGGCGACGGGGAGCGGCCCGGGCGCCTTCCACACGTCGCTGCGGATGGCGCGCGCCCGCACGCTGCTCGACACGACGCGGTCGTCGATCGGCGAGGTGGCCGCGGCGGTGGGATACGCGGACCCGCTGTACTTCTCGCGCCACTTCCGCCGCATCCACGGCATGAGCCCTTCCGCCTACCGGGACGCGCACAAAGCCTGAGGTCGGCGGCCGAGAGCGGGGAAGCCAGCTCGAGGTGCGTGGCGGGTGCCCAGCGTCGCTTACCGTGAAGATCCACTGTGGTCGGTTCCTCGCGATGCCATGATGAGTTTTAAATTCGGTTTTTAAACCCTGTTTTCCACGGCGACTCCGGTACGACGCTGTGCCCAACGGGAGTCTGCGGCCGCTTCTGATCCCTCGGAAGGATGTCCACGGTATGACGAAGTACCGAAAGACGGGCGCAGGAGTCCTGGCGGCGACATCGGTCGCCGCTATGTTCTCCTTCGTGCCCGCCGCCGCGCACGCGGATGACCCGGTCCCCATGAGACAGGTTGTCGACAAAGACGGGACCCTTAGAAGACCTTTTGATCGGGCATTTCCCCGAATCGCCAGCACGTGAAGTGGCACGATGTGGCACGAGTCCGATGGCACGACGAACCCGAATTCCGGATGCTGAGCCACCCCGCTCTCCCCTACAAGGTGGGCGCGTGCCACCGCCGTGCCACACCGAACGGCCATTCCTGTTCATTGCTGTCCTCCTCTGTCTCTCGAGAGAAGGCACAAGAGAGGCCCGAATCCGCAGAATCCTGCGAATCCGGGCCTCTGACCAGCCGTTTCGGGCCGGAGTCAGAATCGGGAGATCAGAAGTCCCAGTCGTCGTCCTCGGTCGCGACGGCCTTGCCGATGACATACGACGAACCAGACCCCGAGAAGAAGTCGTGGTTCTCGTCGGCGTTCGGCGACAGGGCCGACAGGATCGCCGGGTTCACATTCGTGACGGTCGAGGGGAACATCGCCTCGTAGCCCAGGTTCATCAGAGCCTTGTTGGCGTTGTAGTGCAGGAACTTCTTGACGTCCTCGGTCAGGCCGATGCCGTCGTAGAGATCCTGCGTGTACTGCACCTCGTTGTCGTAGAGCTCGTAGAGGAGCGAGAACGTGTAGTCCTTCAGCTCGTCGCGCTGCGCTTCGCCGAGCTGCTCGAGTCCCTTCTGGAACTTGTAGCCGATGTAGTAGCCGTGCACGGCCTCGTCGCGGATGATGAGGCGGATGATGTCGGCGGTGTTCGTCAGCTTCGCCTTCGACGACCAGTACAGCGGCAGGTAGAAGCCGGAGTAGAAGAGGAACGACTCCAGCAGCGTCGAGGCGACCTTGCGCTTGAGGGGCTCGTCGCCGCGGTAGTAGTCCATGACGATGTGCGCCTTCTTCTGAAGGTTCTCGTTCTCGACGGACCACCGGAACGCGTCGTCGATCTCGGGCGTCGAGCACAGGGTCGAGAAGATCGACGAGTAGCTCTTCGCGTGCACCGACTCCATGAACGCGATGTTCGTGTAGACGGCCTCCTCGTGCGGCGTGATCGCGTCGGGGATGAGCGACACGGCGCCGACGGTGCCCTGGATCGTGTCGAGGAGCGTGAGCCCTGTGAACACGCGCATCGTCGTCTGCTGCTCCTCGGGCGTGAGGGTCGCCCACGACTGCACGTCGTTCGAGAGGGGAACCTTCTCGGGCAGCCAGAAGTTGTTGACGAGACGGTTCCAGACCTCGAGGTCCTTGTCGTCCTGGATGCGGTTCCAGTTGATCGCCTGCACCTGGCCGAGCAGCTGCAGCTTGGGTGAATTCATGTCAGTCCTTGATCGCGGTCGTCGAGCCAGTGGAGGCGCAGCGGCTCAGAGCATGCACGAGACGCACTGGTCGAGCTCGGTGCCCTCGAGCGCCATCTGACGCAGGCGGATGTAGTAGATCGTCTTGATGCCCTTGCGCCATGCGTAGATCTGGGCCTTGTTGATGTCGCGCGTGGTCGCCGTGTCCTTGAAGAACAGCGTGAGCGACAGGCCCTGGTCGACGTGCTGCGTCGCGGCGGCGTACGTGTCGATGACCTTCTCGTAGCCGATCTCGTACGCGTCCTCGTAGTACTCGAGGTTCTCGTTCGTCATGAACGGCGCCGGGTAGTAGACGCGGCCGATCTTGCCTTCCTTGCGGATCTCGATCTTCGACGCGATCGGGTGGATCGAGCTCGTCGAATTGTTGATGTACGAGATCGAGCCGGTCGGGGGCACGGCCTGCAGGTTCTGGTTGTAGATGCCGTGCTCCTGGATCGACGCCTTCAGCGCACGCCAGTCGTCCTGCGTCGGGATCGGGATGCCGGCGAAGAGCTCCTTCGTCTTCTCGGTCTGGGGCTCCCACGCCTGGTCGATGTACTTGTCGAAGAACTCGCCCGACGCGTAGGTCGAGTCGGCGAAGCCGTCGAAGGCCTGACCGCGCTCGATCGCGATGCGGTTCGATGCCCGCAGCGCGTGGAACAGCACCGTGTAGAAGTAGATGTTGGTGAAGTCGAGACCCTCTTCGGACCCGTACCGCACGTGCTCGCGAGCGAGGTATCCGTGCAGGTTCATCTGGCCGAGGCCGATCGCGTGCGAACGGTCGTTGCCGTCCTCGATCGAGCGCACCGAGGCGATGTGGCTCTGGTTGCTCACCGCGGTCAGGGCGCGGATCGCCGTCTCGACCGTCTGGCCGAGGTCGCCGCCGTCCATCGCCAGAGCGATGTTCATCGAGCCGAGGTTGCAGGAGATGTCCTTGCCGATCTCGGCGTACGAGAGGTCTTCGTTGTACGTCGTGGGCGTGTTCACCTGCAGGATCTCGCTGCAGAGGTTGGACATGTTGATGCGCCCCTTGATCGGGTTCGCCTTGTTCACCGTGTCCTCGAACATGATGTACGGGTAACCCGACTCGAACTGGATCTCGGCGAGCGTCTGGAAGAACTCCCGCGCGTTGATCTTCGTCTTCTTGATGCGCGCGTCATCCACCATCTCGCGGTACTTCTCGGTGACCGAGATGTCGCCGAAGGGCACGCCGTACACCTTCTCGACGTCGTACGGCGAGAAGAGGTACATGTCCTCGTCGTTCTTGGCCAGCTCGAAGGTGATGTCGGGGATGACGACACCGAGCGAGAGCGTCTTGATGCGGATCTTCTCGTCGGCGTTCTCGCGCTTCGTGTCGAGGAAGCGGAGGATGTCGGGGTGGTGCGCCGAGAGGTACACGGCGCCGGCGCCCTGGCGCGCGCCGAGCTGGTTGGCGTAGCTGAAGCTGTCTTCGAGGAGCTTCATGACGGGGATGATCCCCGACGACTGGTTCTCGATCTGCTTGATCGGCGCGCCGGCCTCTCGGATGTTCGAGAGCAGGAGTGCGACGCCGCCGCCGCGCTTGGAGAGCTGCAGCGCCGAGTTGATGCCGCGGGCGATCGACTCCATGTTGTCTTCGATGCGCAGCAGGAAGCACGACACGAGCTCGCCGCGCTGCGCCTTGCCGGTGTTGAGGAACGTCGGCGTCGCGGGCTGGAAGCGGCCCGAGATTATCTCGTCGACGAGCGCCGTCGCGAGCTCCTGGTCACCGTCGGCGAGGCCGAGCGCCGTCATGACGACGCGGTCCTCGAACCGCTCGAGGTAGCGCTTGCCGTCGAAGGTCTTGAGCGTGTAGCTCGTGTAGTACTTGAACGCGCCGAGGAACGTGTCGAAGCGGAACTTCTTGCCGTACGCCCGGTCATTGAGCTGCTGGATGAATTCGAACGGGTACTTCGCGAGCACCTCGGGCTCGTAGTACTCCTTCTCGACGAGGTAGTCGAGGCGCTCCTTGAGCGAGTGGAAGAAGACGGTGTTCTGGTTGACGTGCTGCAGGAAGTACTCGCGGGCAGCGCGGCGGTCGGCGTCGAACTGGATCTTCCCGTCCGGGCCGTAGAGGTTGAGCATCGCGTTGAGGGCGTGATAGTCGAGCCCCTCGAAACGCGGATCCGTCTTGAAGTCGGTCTCTTTCAGTGCTGCTTCCACCATCGTTCCAATCCGTCGCTCACGCGATCCACATCTTCTGGCGTGCCGAATACCTCTAGCCGGTACAAGTGGGGCACAGAACACTTGCGGCTGATGATGTCGCCGGCGAGGCAGAAGGCGTCGCCGAAGTTGGTGTTGCCCGCGGAGATGACTCCGCGGAGGTGAGCGCGGTTGCGCTCGTCGTTGAGGAACCGGATCACCTGCTTGGGCACGGCGCCCTTCTCCTCGCCCCGACCCTGGCCACCCCCGTACGTGGGAGTGACCAGGACGAACGGCTCATCGACGACGAGCGAAGGCTCACCGGAGTGAAGGGGAATCCGAACGGAGGGAAGTCCGAGCTTCTCGATGAAGCGCGCGGTGTTGCCCGACACGCTCGAGAAGTAGACGAGCAGAGGCGCGGATGTTGCTACGGCGCTCATGATTCTCCCTTCTCCGAGCGCAGATCCCGACGGGGCCCTGAGCTCCGCGAAGGGGTCAGGCCAGACGGGCGGCGAGCTCGTCGATCTTGTCGGGACGGAAGCCCGACCAGTGGTCTTCGTCGGTGATGACGACGGGCGCCTGCAGGTACCCGAGGGCCTTCACCTGCTCGAGCGCGGCGGGGTCTTGAGAGAGGTCGTGGACCTCGTATTCGATGCCCTTCGAGTCGAGCGCGCGGTAAGTCGCGTTGCACTGCACACAGGCGGGCTTCGTATAGACCGTGATCGCCATGAGTATCTGTTCTCCCCTCACATCCGGTGTTCTGACCGGCGGTCCCCCCACCGGGATCCCAATACTACATATGGGTACCGACATTGGATAGCACCACAAGGGCTAGTAGTTACATCCGTGTAGTTTTCCACCGTTCTCAACATGTACAACACAGCTTCTCCACCGTTTCATCCACAGGCGGCGAGATTCTCCCGAACCTGTAAAACGCCTGGATCACGCTGATTTCGGATGCCTCGGCCACATCCATCCACAGGTTCGGACGCTACGCCTGCCCACCGACATGGATTCGGCTGTGGACGGTCGTGTCGGCGTGTCGCGGACGCGCTCGGCGTGTCGCACCCCACCCCTCCCGTCGCACCGCCGCGACCCCCCGCGATAGCGTGGAGGGATGGCCGGGTACCGCGAACTGCTGCGCACACCCGGCGTCGCCCGCATCATCGCGGCGCAGCTGACGGCGCGCTTCCCGAACGGGATGACAAGCCTGGCGATCCTGCTCCACATCGAGCAGGTGACGGGCTCCTACGGGCAGGCGGGACTCGTCCTCGCGGCGACCTCGGTGGGCCAGGCGATCGCCGGCCCCGTCACCAGCAGATGGATGGGCATCTGGGGCATGCGCCGCGTGCTCACGACGACCCTCGTGATCTGCGCCGCGGCGATCACAGCGCTCGCGCTCCTCCAGCTCCCTCTGCCGGGCTACATGGCCCTCGGTCTCGTCGCGGGCCTCTCGACGCCGCCGATCCAGTCCGCCGTGCGCACGATCTACCCCAAGATGGTCAACTCGCGCCAGCTCACGCCGCTGTTCTCGCTGGACGCGTCGCTGCAGGAGATCATCTGGATCATCGCGCCGGTGCTCATCACCTTCGTCGCGACCCAGGTGGGCACGGTGCAGGCGCTCCTCCTCATCGTCGTGATCCTCATCGGCGGCGGTGCGTGGTTCATCCTCTCCCCCGAGGTCGGCCGCGTGCGCATCCCCCGCAGCCGCCGCAGTATCGGCAAGGTGCTCGGCAAACCTGCCGTGCTCCTCGCCACGGTCACCGGCTTCCTCCTGATCGGCGCGTGTGCCGCCGTCGAGGCCGGTGTGGTCGCGTCGTTCGGCCACGGCGGACTGGAAGCCGGGATCGTCCTCGCCGTCTTCTCGATCGGCAGCCTCGCCGGAGGTCTCACCTTCGGCCACATCCCGATCGGCCCGTGGGCGATGGCGCGCCGCTTCGGCATCGTGGCGGCCGGTCTCGTGCTCACGACGTTCTCGCTCAACGTCTTCTGGCTCGGCGGATCGCTCGTCATCGCGGGCATCGGCATCGCACCCGCCCTCGCGGTCATGTTCGCCATGACCTCGGCGAGCGTGAAGTTCAGCGAGACGGCCGAGTCCTTCGGATGGATCGCGACCGGCCAGCTCATCGGCGCCGCCGCCGGCTCGGCGATCGCCGGGTTCCTCATCGACGGCACCGGCCCGCAGGGCGCTTACTGGGCGGCTGCATCCTTCGCCGTCGTGGGGTTCCTAGTCTCGGCGGTCTTCGTCCGCTCGTTCCCCGACCTCCGGGGTCGCGATGCGAGCCCCATCCCCGACACGGAGCCCGTGCCCACCATCACGTGAGCGAAGGAGCCGGCGCGCTCACTCCAGATGGCGCAGCAGCTGCAGCACGGCCAGGGCGTACGCGTCGGCCGGCTCGGGATGCTCGAAGACGGAGCGCACTCCCCCGACCTCGATCTCGACCTGGTGCGTGTCGGGCAGTCGCCGGAGCGACTTGAACGCGCCCCGAAGCATCTCGCGCAGCTGGTCCTCCCCCGGGAGCCACAGCGCATCCTCGAGCGCCACCGAGTCGAGGGCCCATTCCGTCGTGCCGTTGAAGGCGAGGATCTTGCCCGTCGGGTACTCCCGCGGTTCGATCGTCATCTCGCTGACGGTGAAGATGTCGGCCTCGAACTCGGGCTCGTCGAGCTGGAACCGGTCGCCCGAGCGCGGGTGCCAGATCAGCCCCGCATCCCTCAGGGCGACGGCCAGTTCCGTGGAGATCATGCCCTCCATCCTCTCGCGTGCGAAGCGCCTCGGGGCCGCCCATATGCTGGGCGCATGCCTGCTCCCGTGACCCTTCCGACGCTGTCCTGGGGCGACCCCTCGTCCTCGCGCCACGCTCTCCTCGCCCACGGTCTCGGATCCAACGGCGCCCTCATGTGGCGCTACGGCGTGGCGCTCGCCGACGCCGGCTGGCACGCCGTCGCGGTCGACCTGCGCGGACACGGCACCGCTCCGCGTGCGCTCGACTACTCGATCGACGCGTACGCCGCCGATCTGCGGGTCGCGGTCCCCGCCGGCCGCGACCACTGGGACCTCGTCGTCGCGCACTCCCTCGGCGGCGCAGCGGCGACCCGCGCGGCGGCCGACCACTTCGGCTGGACCCGCCGCCTCATCCTCATCGATCCCGCCATCCACCTCGGCGACCACGACCGCGACATCGTGCGCGAGTCGCAGGAGCGCTCGTTCGCCGACCCGACCGTCGCCGCGGTCCGCGCCGAGCACCCGACCTGGCACGAGCAGGACGTCGAGCTGAAGGCCCTCTCCGCCCAGCAGGCGAGCCGATGGGCGGTCGAGCAGACCAGCACCCAGAATGCCCAGTGGGATGTCCGGGATGCCGCGGCCCACCTGCTGGTGCCCACCCACATCATCGCGTCCGACCCGCAGGTCTACTCGATCTTCAAGGGCCGGCTCGTCGAGGAGGTGCGGAAGAACCCGCACGTCACCGTCTCGGTCGTCAAGGGTGCGGGCCACTCGCCGCACCGCGACAAGCCGGAGGAGACGATCGCCGAGTTCCTGCGGGTCGTCCACGGCTGACGCGCCGGGCCGCGGCATCCACTCCTCTCCTGCACGACTCTTCTACTGCACCACGTGCTCGACGCCCTGGCCCACGTCGATCACGACCCCCACATAGCTCGGGATGGCCTTCGCCAGATCGTCCTTGAGCTGTTCGATCGGCGGGATGCCGCCGTCGTCGGTGGTGACGTCGAGCGTCGCGGTGATGCCGTCCCAGTCGACGTCGTAGACACGGGAGCCCGGCTCGTCCTTCAGCCACGTCACCGCGGTCTGCTGGATCGCGACCGACCAGCGCGCGAGCGCGATCGTCACGATCGAGTTCGCTGCGAGGGGCACGGCCACGATCAGCGCGAGCACCGTCACCACGATGTACGCACGCCGCCGGTTGGCCTCTCGGGACGATCCCGGCTCGCGCGCGTAGCCGGCCAGCGTGAAGACGATGCTCCCCGCGATGACGAGGGCCAGCACATTCGAGAGGAACAGCACGAACGCTCCCAGCGCGTCGCCCCACTCGCCTTGGCCCGCGCACACGCCGACGACGCCGAGCGGCGGCACGAGCGAGATCGCGATGGCGACTCCCGGAAGCACGGCGCTGAGATCCTTGCGGCACATCGCGAAGCCGCCCGCGAAGCCCGTCGCGAGGGCCGCGACCAGGTCCATGAGGCTCGGCGAAGTGCGACCCAGCACCTGCGAGTTCGTCGCGAGGCTCTCGGGCGTCGCGACGAACAGCGAGAAGAAGAGCCCGAGGACGACCACGATGACCACTCCGGAAAGCACCCACAGGATCGAGCGGACCACGAGGCTCAGGTGTCCGGTCACGAGGCCGTGCGCGATCCCGAGGATCGGCGTCCCGAGCGGGGCGATGATCATCGCGCCGATGACGGTGGCCGTGGAGTCGGTCAGCACACCCGCGATCGCGATCAGGCCTGCGAGCGTCAGCATGATGAGGAAGCCCGTGCGTTTGCCGGCCACGTCGCCGTAGCCGAGGTCCAGCGCGTCGTCGAGCGCCTCGACCGGCTGCCGCTGCGACGGCGGGATGAGCGTCTGCATGATGCGCCCCATGGTGCTCATGATCCAGCCCGGGCGCCTCGGGTAGTGGCGTGCCACGCCGCGAGCCGCTCCGGTGGGGCTCCGGGGCGCTTGATCGAGCTCGGCGCGACGGCGCCCGGACGACCCGCGCGTCCGGGACGCCGGTCCACAATGGACGGGTGAGCGAGACGCCGTTCGACCCGACCGTCATCCTTCCCGATGAGCTGCTCGACCGCTTCCGCGAGCGCGCCGCCGTGCACGATCGCGAGAACACGTTCCCCGTCGACGACCTGGAGGACCTGACGGCGGCGGGATACCTCGCCATCCTCGTGCCGACAGCGCTCGGCGGAGCGGGGCTCGGGCTGGCCGAGGCATCCGTCCTCCAGCAGCGCCTCGCGGGCGCGGCCCCCGCGACGGCCCTCTCGATCAACATGCACCTCGTCTGGACGGGCGTCGCGAAGGTGCTCGCCGATCGCGGCGTCGACTCGCTGCGGTTCGTGCAGGAGGGCGCCGCCGCGGGCGAGGTCTTCGCCTTCGGCATCAGCGAGGCCGGGAACGATCTCGTGCTCTTCGGAAGCAACACGGATGCCGCGCCCGCCCCGGACGGCTCGTACGCGTTCACCGGCACGAAGATCTTCACGTCGCTCGCACCCGTCTGGACGCAGCTCGGCCTCCACGGTCTCGACACGACGAGCCCGGACGGACCGAAGATGGTCTACGCCTTCGTGGAGCGCTCGGACGCCGTCGTGACGCGCGACGACTGGGACACCCTCGGCATGCGCGGCACCCAGAGCCGCACGACCGAGCTGCACGGAGCGGTGGCGCCTGCCGACCGCGTCGTGCGGCGCATCGACCCCGGCCCGAATCCCGATCCGATCGTCTTCGGCATCTTCAGCGTGTTCGAGCTGCTCCTCGCATCGGTGTACACCGGCATCGCCCGGCGCGCGCTCGACGTCGCCGTCGCGACGGCCAAGAAGCGCACGTCGAAGCGAACGGGCACGGCCTACAGCCAGGACCCGGACATCCGGTGGCGGATCGCCGACATGGCCCTCGCATACGACGCGCTCCCGTCGCAGCTCGCCTCGCTCTGCCGTGACGTCGACGACCGCGTCGACCACGGCGCCCGCTGGTTCTCGCTGCTGTCGGGCATCAAGCACCGCGCCGTCACCATGGCGAAGTCCGTCGTCGACGACGCGGTCCTCGTCGCGGGCGGCTCGTCGTACTTCTCGGGCTCCGAGCTCAGCCGCCTCTATCGCGATGTGCTCGCCGGCCTCTTCCACCCGTCCGACCCGGAGTCGGCGCACTCGACCGTCGCGACGGCGTGGCTCGGACCGGTCGAGAGCTGAGCTTCGGATCGAGCAGGATTCGAGAAGCGGCGGGGACGCGGCATCCGTAACGTTGCCGGCATGAGCACTGCAGAACGCAACACGAAGTCCGGGTTCTCCGCCGACGAGCGCGCCGCGATGCGGGCCCGCGCCGCCGAGCTGAAGGCGGAAGCACGCAAGGGCAAGAGCCCCGAGGAGAAGGCGGCGATCGACCGCCAGGAGCTCGTCGACGCCATCGCCGGCATGAACGACAGCGATCGGGCGATCGCGCAGGGCATCGACGACATCGTCCGGTCCGAAGCCCCGCAGCTCGCCTCGAAGACCTGGTACGGCTTCCCCGCGTATACACGCGACGGCAAGGTCGTGCTGTTCTTCAAGCCCGCAGGCAAGTTCAAGGACCGGTACGCGACCCTTGGATTCGAATCCGCCGCGCAGCTCGACGACGGTCAGATGTGGCCGACCTCGTACGCGATCCTGTCCCTCACCAAGGCCGACGAGAAGCGCATCGCCGATCTCGTGCGCCGCGCCGCGGGCTGACACGACGCACGCGCAACCCCGGCCCGTCTCCGGCGACCGCGTGCGAGGATGACCGGATGAGCCGCACGCCGACGGAACTCCTCACCCCCGCGGATCAGGAGCGGCGCCGGGGCCTGCGCGTCATGAAGGGCGTGGCCCTCGGGGCGCTCGTCGCGATGGCGATCGTCTTCCTCGTCTCGTTCGCGTTCGAGGAGCAGGTGCCCGCGCTCGCCTACGTCCGGGCCGCGGCCGAAGGCGGCATGGTCGGCGCCCTCGCCGACTGGTTCGCCGTGACGGCCCTGTTCCGGCATCCCCTCGGCATCCCCATCCCGCACACGGCGATCATCCCGAACCGCAAGGACGAGATCGGCCGCACCCTCGGCGAGTTCGTCGAGACCAACTTCCTCTCGGCCGAGGTGGTGCGCACCAAGCTCGAGGCGACGCAGATCGCCCAGCACGCGGGCGAGTGGCTGCGGGTGCCCGAACATGCCGAGCGCGTGACGGCCGAGGCATCCGTCATGGCGTCCGGGGTCCTGCGCGCCTTGAGCGACGACGACGTCCAGGACGTCATCGAAGAGCTCGCCCGAGAGCACCTCATCGAGCCGGACTGGGGTCCGCCGCTCGGCGGATGGCTCGCCCGGATCGTCGAGTCGGGAGCCCACCGCGGCGCCGTCGACATGGCGGTCGAGACGATCCAGCTGTGGCTCGCGAGCAACCAGGCGGCCTTCTCGGGCCTCGTCTCGCGCCGGCTTCCGGCGTGGGTGCCGTCGATCGCACAGCGGCTCATCGACGACACGGTCTACAACGAGTCGGTCAAGTTCGCGGCCGCCGTCCGCGCCGACCCGGAGCACCCGGCCCGCAAGGCGATCGACGGCTACCTCGATCGGCTCGCCGACAATCTGCAGCACGACCCCGCGACGATCGGGCGGCTCGAAGACGCCAAGACGACGCTCTTCGAGAGCCACCGGGTGCGGGAGCTCGCCGCGGAGGCGTGGAACACCGCCAAATCGGGACTGCTGGCCTCGCTCGCCGACCCCGACAGCGGGCTGCGACGTCGCGCGGCGACGGCCGTGACCGAGATCGGCGATCGGCTCGTGATCGATGCGACGCTCCGCCATCGCGTCGACACGTGGGTGACGGATGCCGCGGTCTTCCTCGTCGACCGCTACCGCCACGACATCGCCTCGATCATCACCGACACCGTCGAGCGCTGGGATCCCGCCGAGACGACCGAGAAGATCGAGCTCATGGTGGGCCGCGACCTCCAGTACATCCGCTTGAACGGCACCGTCGTCGGAGCCCTCGCGGGCCTCGTCATCTTCTCGATCGCGCACGCGCTGCTCGGATAATCTGGCCCCATGCCCGAGCCCGCTGATCAGCTGCTCTTCAGCTACGGCACGCTCTCGCATCCCCCTGTCCAGCTCGACACCTTCGGGCGGCTCGTCGAGGGCGATACCGACGTCCTGCCGGGATACACCGTCGACTACGCCGAGATCGAGGACCGTCGAGTCGTCGACCTCTCGGGCCACGACGTCCACCCGATCGTCCGCGCGACCGGCAACCCGCACGACAAGGTCGTGGGCAAGGTGCTTCTGCTCACCGCCGACGAGCTCGACGCCGCCGACGAGTACCAGGTGTCGCTGTACGTGCGCGAGCAGGTCACGCTCGCGAGCGGTCGCCGCGCCTGGGTCTACGTGTCGATCTGATGGCCCTCTCCCACGATCCGCTCTGGCCCCGCGCGGGCGGCTGGCCGTCGTTCGACGAGACCGAGGGAGCGACGGATGCCTCGATCCTCGGCGTCCCCGCATTCCGCACGTCGCTGTCGCCGACCGGCGCGCACGCGACGCCGGCGGCCGTGCGCGACGCGCTGGCGCGCTTCAGCCCGACGCTCATAGGCCCGCCCGCGATCGATCTCGGCGAAGCCCTGCGGATCGTCGACGCCGGAGATGTCGTCGATCCCGACGGGCCCGAGGGTGAGGCACGCGTGCGCTCGCGCGTCGCGGAGCTCGCGGCACGGTCGGGTCTCGTCATCGCGATCGGCGGCGACAACTCCCTCACCTACTCGGTGGCGCAGGGCGCCGCAGCCGCCGGGCTCATCACGCTCGACGCCCACTTCGACCTGCGCGACGGCGTGTCGAACGGCTCTCCCGTGCGGCGGCTCGTCGCGGACGGCCTCGACGGCAGGCGGATCGTGCAGATCGGCATCGCGGACTTCGCGAACTCCGCCGCCTATGCCCGGCGCGCCGAGGGGTACGGCATCACCGTCATCACGCTCGACGACGTGCGCCGGCGCGGCACTGCCGACGTCATGCAGCAGGCGCTCGAGCTCGCGGGCGGTTCGGCAGGCGCTCCCGGCTCCGAGGGTGGGGCGGGGGTGCACCTCGACATCGATGTCGATGTCTGCGATCGCTCGGTCGCGCCGGGATGCCCCGCGTCAGTCCCCGGCGGCCTCGCGGCGTGGGAGCTGCGGGCTCTCGTGCGGGACGCGGCATCCGATCCCCGCGTGCGCAGTGCCGACATCGCCGAGGTCGACGCGACGACCGATGCGGAAGACGGGCGTACGGTGCGTCTGGCGGCACTGTGCGTTCTGGAGCTGCTGGCAGGAAGGGTGAGGCCATGACGAAACTCGTGCTGGTGCGGCACGCGAAGTCCGACTGGGGCGACCCCGACCTCGACGACCACGACCGTCCGCTCAACGACCGGGGCCTCCGGGATGCACCCCGCATGGCCGCACAACTGGCCGAATCCGGGTTCCTGGCCGACGCGATCCTCTCGAGCACGGCCCTGCGCGCCGCGACGACAGCGGACTTCTTCGGCGCAGCGCTCGGCGTGCCCGTCGAGCTGCAGGAGCGGCTGTACGGCGCCCCAGCGTCGCTTCTCCTGCTCGCCGCGGCCGAGCGCGGCGTCGGGGCGGTCGTCGTCGTCGCGCACGACCCGGGCATGACGGTCCTCGCAGGGCAGCTGTCGGACGGCGGGATCGGCCACATGCCGACGTGCGCCGTGGCGACCTTCAGCTGGGACGAGGACGACTGGGATGTCGCGACCGCCGTCGACCCGGAGTCCTGGTCGCTCGACACGCCACGCTAGGCCCTGCGCCGTCCACCCGGCGTCTTGGGCCCCGCACCCCGCGCTGGTCGCGCCGCCTTCCACGGCTCAGAGGCGGATCCCGTCCTTCCACACGCCGGCGATGAGGGGGAACGCCCGGCCGATAGGCCAGGTGCACGCGGGTCGGCGCGTCGAGCAGCACGAGGTCGGCCCGGTTCCCCGGAGCGATGACCCCGACGTCGTCGCGCCGGAGCGCCTTCGCACCGCCGGCCGTCGCCGCCCAGACCGCCTCGGCCGGCGTCATGTGCATTTCACGGACCGCGAGCGCGATCATGAGCGGCATCGAGCTCGTGAAGCTCGATCCGGGGTTGCAGTCGCTCGCCAGCGCGACGGTGACCCCCGCGTCGAGGAGCCGTCGCGCGTCGGGGTAGGGCTGGCGCGTCGAGAACTCGACGCCGGGGAGCAGGGTCGCGACGGTGTCGGATCCCGCGAGGGCGGCCACGTCCGCGCCGTCGAGATAGGTGCAGTGGTCGACGGATGCCGCACCCAGCGCGACCGCGACCTGCACGCCTTCGCCGGGGCCGAGCTGATTGCCGTGCACCCTCGGCAGGAGGCCGTGCGCGATGCCGGCAGCGAGGACCCGGCGTGATTCGTCGGCCGTGAAGGCACCCCGCTCGCAGAAGACGTCGATCCAGCGGCTGTGCGGCGCGCAGGCCTCGAGCATGTGCCCGCACACGAGGTCGACATAGTCGTGGCGGGCGTCGGCGTATTCGGCCGGCACGACGTGGGCGCCGAGGAAGGTGACCTCGGGCGTGACCTCCGCGGCCAGTCGAGCGAGGCGCGCTTCGTCGTGCACGGTGAGCCCGTACCCCGTCTTGATCTCGAAGGTCGTCGTCCCCTGCGCCTGCAGCTCATCGACGAAGCCCGCCAGCCGCCGGCGCAGCGCATCGTCGCTGGCCTCGCGGGTCGCGGCCACGGTGCGGCGTATGCCGCCTGCGGCATAGGGTGTGCCGCTCATGCGCGCCTCGAACTCGTCGGCCCGGTCCCCGCCGAACACGAGGTGGGTGTGGCTGTCGACGAACCCCGGGATGACCGCGCGCCCGCCCGCGTCGACGACCTCGACGCGGCCCGTTCCCGGGCCCGACCTGACGCTCCCCGTTCCCACGCTCGACCCCACGGTCCCCGAGCCCGTCCCACCGGTTGCCGTACGCTCTCCACCCGTCCCCGAGCTTGTCGAGGGGTCGAACCTCGCGCCCCGGTCCGCCTCACCGGTCACTGAGCTCGTCGAAGGGTCGAACGTCACGGCCCGGTCCGCGCTCCCCCCACCGGTCCCCGAGCTTGTCGAGGGGTCGAACCTGGAACCTCCGAGGAACCTCCGCCCCTCCTCCGCCGTGCCGACCCACGCGATGCGGCCGCCCTCGATGAGGACCGCGGCATCCGTCACCGTCCCGCATGGATCGCCGGGCGCGCCGACGTTCGTCGTCAGCTCGCCGATGTTCGTGATGAGCGTCGCCGTCACCGCTCGCGCCTCCTCAGTCCCTCTGGGTGGTGTGCATGTCCCGAAGTTTGCCGCTTACGCGCCCCGCAAGCGACCAACTTCGGGACATGAAGATGTCGGCATGCCCGCCAAGGGACCAACTTCCGGACATGGATGCTCCGGCCGCCCGATTGAGCGCCGGGCAAGCGACCAACTTCGGGACATGGATGCCTTGGCCGGGCCGGAATGGGATGGCCAGACGAGGTTGGATGCCTCGCGCCGACCCTCACAGCATCGGCACCTTCAGTCCCCGCTCCACAGCGACCTCGCGAGCCCGCTCGTACCCGGCGTCGACGTGCCGCATGACACCCGTGCCGGGGTCGTTCGTCAGCACCCGCTCGAGCTTCTGTGCCGCCAACTCCGTGCCGTCGGCGACCGTCACCTGCCCCGCGTGGATCGAGCGTCCGATGCCGACGCCGCCGCCGTGGTGGATCGAGACCCACGAAGCGCCCGACGCGGTGTTGAGCAGCGCATTCAGCAAGGGCCAATCCGCGATTGCGTCGGAGCCGTCGGCCATCGCCTCGGTCTCGCGGTAGGGCGAGGCGACCGAGCCGGCGTCGAGGTGGTCGCGGCCGATCACGATCGGGCCCGAGAGCTCACCCGACGCGACCATCTCGTTGAACTTGAGGCCGGCGAGGTGGCGCTCCTTGTAGCCCAGCCAGCAGATGCGCGCGGGCAGCCCTTCGAAGTGCACGGCGTCGCCGGCCTTCTCGAGCCAGCGCACGAGGCCCGCGTTGTCGGGGAAGAGCTCCGCGACGGCACGGTCGGTCTTGCGGATGTCTTCGGGGTCGCCCGAGAGCGCGACCCACCGGAAGGGTCCTCGGCCCTCGGCGAACTGCGGCCGGATGTACGCCGGCACGAAGCCGGGAAACTCGAACGCCCGCTCGAACCCGCCGAGCTTCGCCTCGGCCCTGATCGAATTGCCGTAGTCGAAGACGGCGGCGCCAGCATCCTGGAATCCGACCATCGCCGCCACGTGCTTGGCCATGCTGCCGCGCGCTCGCGCCGTGAACGCCTCGGGATCACGGGATGCCTCGGCCCGCCAGTCCTCGAACGCGATGCCCACGGGGAGGTAGGCGAGCGGGTCGTGCGCGCTCGTCTGATCGGTGACGATGTCGATCGTCAGATCGCCCGCCTGGTGACGCAGGAGGAGGTCGGGGAAGACCTCCGCCGCGTTGCCCACGAAGCCGACCGAGCGCGCCTCACCGGCCGCGCGAGCCGACATGACCCGCGCGATCGCCGTGTCGAGATCGGTCGTGTACTCGTCGAGGTAGCCGTGCTCGACCCGGCGCGCCAGGCGCGACTCGTCGACGTCGACGATCAGCACGGCGCCGCCGTTGAGCGTCACCGCGAGCGGCTGCGCGCCGCCCATGCCGCCGCATCCGCCGGTCAGGGTCAGCGTGCCCGCGAGGGACTCCCGGCCGAGCGACCGCGCGACAGCCGCGAAGGTCTCGTACGTGCCCTGCAGGATGCCCTGCGTGCCGATGTAGATCCACGAGCCCGCCGTCATCTGCCCGTACATCGTGAGGCCGAGCTGCTCGAGGCGGCGGAACTCGGGCCACGTCGCCCAGTCCCCGACGAGGTTCGAGTTCGCGATGAGCACGCGCGGCGCCCACTCGTGCGTGCGGAACACCCCGACCGGCTTGCCCGACTGAACGAGGAGCGTCTCGTCGGGCTCGAGCTCGTCGAGGGTCCGGACGATCGCGTCGAAGGCCTCCCAGCTGCGGGCGGCCTTGCCCGTGCCCCCGTACACGACGAGGTCTTCGGGGTGCTCGGCGACCTCGGGATCGAGGTTGTTCATGAGCATGCGCTTGGCGGCCTCCGCGCCCCAGCTCTTCGCGGTGCGCTCGGAACCGCGCGGTGCCCGGACGGTGCGCGGTCCGGCGGTGGTCGCGGGTGTTTCCGCCGCCACAGCGTCGGAGATCTCCCGTTCTTCGGTCGTATTCATCGTTTTTCCTCCGCCGTTGTGGTTTTCTCCGACGTTGTGGTGTCGCCCGGGGCGGCCGCCCCGCCCGACGCCGTGGTGTCGCCCGAGGCGATGCTGTCGCCCGGGGCCGGCGCCCGGTCTGACGCGGCCGCGCCGAAGGCGGCGTCGCGGATCCCGCCCGACAGCACGAGCTCCGTCAGCGCCTCGATGTCGGGCGAGACGAAGTGGTCGCGGCCGGGACCCTCGGCGACCGTCCGCACGAGGTCGCGCGCGGCGCGCGTCGCCGGCCCCGGCTGCAGCGGAGCGCGCAGGTCGAGGGCCCGCGCCGCCGTCAGCACCTCGATCGCAAGCACGCGGGCGAGGCCGTCGATGCCGCGCCGCAGCTTACGTGCGGCGGCCCATCCCATCGAGACGTGGTCCTCCTGCATGGCCGAGGAAGGTATCGAGTCGACGGATGCCGGGACCGCGAGGCGCTTCAGCTCCGACACGATCCCCGCCGCGGCGTACTGCGCGATCATGAGCCCGGAGTCCACGCCGACCTCGTCGGCCAGGAACGGCGGCAGCCCCTGGTTGCGGGCGACGTCGAGGGCGCGGTCGGTGCGGCGCTCCGAGATCGACGCGACATCGGCGACCGCGATCGCGAGGAAGTCGAGCACGTACGCGACCGGCGCGCCGTGGAAGTTGCCGTTCGACTCGACGCGTCCGTCGGGCGTGATGACGGGATTGTCGACGGATGCCGCGAGCTCCCGCTCCGCGATCAGCCCGGCGTGGTCGGCGGTGTCGCGCGCCGCGCCGTGCACCTGCGGCGAGCAGCGCAGCGAGTAGGCGTCCTGCACGCGCGTGCAGACGGCCGGGTCGCGGTGTGAGGCCATGATGTCCGAGCCCGCGAGGAGCCCACGTAGGTGCGCGGCCGACGCCGCCTGCCCGACCTGAGGCCGCAGGGCCATGAGGTCGGCAGCGAACACGGCGTCGGTGCCGAGCAGGCTCTCGATCGACATCGCGGCGGCGACATCGGCCGTGTCGAGCAGCACACGCAGATCATGGAGGGCGAGCAGCAGCATCCCGAGCATTCCGTCGGTGCCGTTGATGAGCGCGAGGCCCTCCTTCTCGAGCAGCTCGAGCGGGGGGATGGATGCCGCGGCCAGCGCCTCCGCCGCGGGCGCGAGCGGGCCCGGCTCCCCGTCGTGGCCGACGACGCGGACGTCACCCTCGCCCATGGCGGCGAGCGCGACGTGCGACAGCGGGGCGAGGTCGCCCGAGCAGCCGAGCGAGCCGTACTCGCGGACGATCGGCGTGATGCCGGCGTTGAGCATCGCGGCGTACGTCTCGACGACGACGGGGCGAACGCCGGTGCGACCCGTCGCGAGCGTCTGCAGGCGCAGCAGCTGAAGCACCCGCACGACCTCCGGCTCGACCTCGGGGCCGGTGCCCGCGGCGTGCGAGCGGATGAGCGAGGCCTGCAGCTGGCGCCGCCGCTCGGGTGCGATGAAGGTGGTCGCGAGCGCTCCGAACCCGGTCGAGATGCCGTAGTGCGGCTCAGGGTCGTCGGCGAGGCCTTCGACGAGGGCCCGCGTCTCGGCGACCCGCCCGAGCGCGGCGGGGGCGATGTCGACGTGCGCGCCGTGGCGCGCGACGGCGACGACATCGGCGGGGCGCAGGGGTGCGTCGCCGACCGTGACG